>NZ_LT629785.1:314132-628264 GCF_900105995.1 Pseudomonas pohangensis
CCGGCGAGGCCGATGCTGGCGTCGAGCAAGCCGTCATCACCGAGGATGCGCTGGCGCTCGTGCCAGAGCAGTTGGCCGTCGCGGCGAATATCCAGACGGGATTGAAAGTGGCCCTGGTTGAAGCGCTCGCCACTGGCCGGGCGACCCAGGGCAATCATGTCCCAGTAGCACAGCCGGGCATCGCCTTGCAGTTCGATAGCGGTGCTTAGTTCGGCCCGGGCACCGGAGTAGATGATGGTTTCTTGCGGCAGCCATTCCAGGGTGGCACCGGGCGCTACCCTGAGCTGGATCTGCTGAAACGCCGGGCTGCTGGCGTGATACCACTTGGCAGCGCCGGGGCTGGTCAGTTGCGCCCAGGCCTGCTCGCCGACCGTTGCAGAAATATCCAGGCGGTCACCACCGGCAATCCCGCCGGGAGGGTGGACGATGATGTGCTGGCAGACCTGCGGCCCGTCGCCATACAGGTGCTTCTGCACCCGCAGCGGCCCCAGATGACGGCGCAACACCGGACGCGTGCTGTCCGCGACGCGTGCATAACCCAGTTCCAGCCGGGCATGCCAGCTGGGGGTAAACAGGGCGGTGGGGGCAGAGGCGTTCATGGCATATTTTCGTGGATTGGAGAGAGCTGCTTCGAGCAGGCAAACCGGGTATTGCGGCGGATGGAGAAAGTGTCATCCACCTTACAGTGACGCTTAAATCGCTACCAGCCCGCGCACGTTTTCCTCGTGCATGGTCTCGCCGCGGCCTTGCTGGATGATCTCGCCACGGGCCATGACCAGATACTGATCGGCCAGCTCGGCGGCAAAATCGTAGAACTGCTCGACCAGCAGAATGGCCATGTCACCACGGGCAGCGAGTTTTTTGATTACCGCACCAATCTCCTTGATCACCGAGGGCTGGATACCCTCGGTGGGTTCGTCGAGGATCAATAAGCGCGGCTGGCTGGCCAGCGCGCGGCCTATCGCCAGCTGTTGCTGCTGGCCGCCGGAAAGGTCACCGCCACGGCGCAGCTTCATTTCTTCCAGCACCGGGAACAGTTCGTAGATAAAGGCCGGCACTTCCCTGGCCTGGGAGCCGGGAAAACGCGACAACCCCATAAGCAGGTTTTCTTCTACGCTCAGGCGGCCGAAAATTTCCCGCCCCTGGGGCACGTACGCGATGCCGGCATGCACCCGCTGGTGCGGTTTGAGCTGGGTGATGGTCTGTTCTTCCCAGGTGACGCTGCCGTCCTTGGCCGGAATCAGGCCCATCAGACACTTGAGCAGGGTGGTCTTGCCCACACCGTTGCGCCCGAGCAGGCAGGTGACTTCGCCGACCCTGGCCTCGAACGACAGGCCGCGCAGGATATGGCTGCCGCCGTAGTACTGGTGAAGCTGTTGGACTTGCAGCATGTCGATCCATCCGTTGTAGGGTGGGCTTTAGCCCACCATGAAAGTTCTATCTGGTTGGTGGGCTGAAGCCCACCCTACGGGCACTGTGGCTCAGCGCCCGAGATACACCTCGATTACCCGTTCGTTGGCCTGTACGGCATCCAGCGAACCTTCAGCCAGTACGCTGCCCTGATGCAGCACGGTAACGTGGTCGGCAATGCTGCCGACAAAGCCCATGTCGTGCTCCACTACCATCAGTGAGTGCTGCGGCACCAGCGATTTGAACAGCTCGGCGGTGAATTCGGTTTCGGCATCGGTCATCCCCGCTACCGGCTCATCGAGCAGTAGCAGTTGTGGCTCCTGCACCAGCAACATGCCGATCTCGAGAAACT
The DNA here is from genome assembly GCF_900105995.1 of Pseudomonas pohangensis. Classification (NCBI taxonomy): domain Bacteria; kingdom Pseudomonadati; phylum Pseudomonadota; class Gammaproteobacteria; order Pseudomonadales; family Pseudomonadaceae; genus Pseudomonas; species Pseudomonas pohangensis. The sequence goes on from NZ_LT629785.1 coordinate 315,895, forward strand.
GTTTTTGCCCGTGGGACAATAGCCCGGCCGGTCGTGCGCGGGAGCTGTCCAGGCGGATGGTTTGCAGTACTTCATCGATGCGGTCTTGCTGCGCGCCGCTGAGTCTGGCGCGCAGGCTGGCCCACACCGATTTGTCGGTCTTCAGCGCCAGCTCGAGGTTTTCGAACACGCTGAGCGCCTCGAATACGGTGGGCTTCTGGAACTTGCGACCGATGCCGGACTGGGCGATTTCCACTTCGCTCATGCGCGTCAGGTCGAGAGTGTCACCGAAGAACGCCTGGCCGTTATCCGGGCGGGTCTTGCCGGTGATCACGTCCATCATGGTGGTCTTGCCGGCACCGTTGGGGCCGATGATGCAGCGCAGTTCGCCCACGCCGATGTACAGGTTGAGGTTGTTCAGGGCCTTGAAACCATCGAAGCTGACGTTGATGCCTTCCAGCGTGAGGATGGTGCCGTGGCGCGCATCCAGCCCTGGCCTGACGCGGCGGCCGAGGCCAACCGCATCACGGCTGGTGCCTGCATCGCGATTGGGGTCGATGAATACTTCGGGGAGCGGTGCCGAGCGCATTATTGCGGGTCTCCTTTCTTGAGGATGCCGAACAATCCTTTGGGCAGGTACAGCGTGACCAGAATGAACAGGGCGCCGAGGAAGAACAGCCAGTACTCGGGGAAGGCCACGGTGAACCAGCTCTTCATGCCATTGACCATGCCGGCGCCGAGCAGCGGACCGATCAGCGTGCCGCGGCCGCCGAGCGCGACCCAGACAGCCGCTTCGATGGAGTTGGTCGGTGACATTTCGCTGGGGTTGATGATGCCTACCAGCGGCACATAGAGCGCGCCGGCCAGGCCGCAGAGCACGGCACTGAGTACCCAGATAAACAGTTTGTAACCGCGCGGATCGTAGCCGCAGAACATCAGACGGTTTTCCGCATCGCGCAGGGCGGTAAGCACCCGGCCGAACTTGCTGCGCGCCAGCTTCCAGCTCAGCAGAAGGCTGCCGGCCAGCAGGGCGATGATGGCGAAGAACAACACGGCACGGGTGCCCGGTGCGGTGATGTCGAAACCCAGCAGACTGCGGAAATTGGTAAAGCCGTTATTGCCGCCAAAGCCGGTTTCGTTGCGAAAGAACAGCAGCATGCCGGCAAAGGTCAGTGCCTGGGTCATGATCGAGAAGTACACGCCCTTGATCCGCGAGCGGAAGGCGAAGAAGCCGAAAACCAGGGCCAATAACCCGGGCGCCAGCACCACCAGACACAGCGCCCAGAGGAAGCTTGAGGTGCCGTACCAGTACCACGGCAGTTCGTTCCAGGACAGAAAGGTCATGAACTCCGGCAGGCCGTCACCGGCGCTTTCACGCATCAGGTACATGCCCATGGCGTAGCCACCCAGGGCGAAGAACAGGCCATGGCCGAGCGACAGCAAACCGGCGTAGCCCCAGACCAGATCCAGCGCCAGGGCGACTATGGCGTAGCAGAGGATCTTGCCAACCAGGGTCAGGGTGTAGGCGGAGATATGCAGCGCGCTGTCCGCCGGTAGCAGGTGCAGCAAGGGAATGATCAGCAGACTGGCCAGCACCAGAAACGTCAGGCGCAACGACAGTTGCGGGCCGAGCCGGGCGCTGAAGCGTGCCAGCAGGGTGCCGTTGAGTGGAGCAGCTTTGAGTTGGCTATTCATCGGAGCATGCTCACGTCAAGGGGCGTACTGCGTTGCAGACTGCTGGCGGGCCAGGCAAGGCGTGGATCGCAGCCGAGGGTTATTCCCTCGGCAAGATGCACAACGCCGTATGGCGCGTCAGCAGGCGCAACCCGAAGGGCCGTTGTCGCAAGGACGGCAGGGCTATTGCTGAAGTTGTATTGGTGCAGCATTGTTTCTGTCCTTTTCCTTTCGCCGGCCTTGGGGCTTCGGCGCAGTATGGCAATTGGCGTGAGCAGGCTCCGCTAGTCGATCACCCGTCCTTTGAGTGCAAAGAGACCCTGCGGGCGCTTCTGGATAAACAGAATGATCAGGCCGAGGATGAGGATCTTGCCCAGTACGGCGCCGATCTGCGGTTCGAGAATCTTGTTGGCGATGCCCAGGCCGAAGGCGGCCGTGACGCTACCGGCCAACTGGCCGACGCCGCCGAGCACCACCACCAGGAAGGAGTCGATGATGTAGCTCTGGCCGAGGTCCGGGCCGACGTTGCCGATCTGCGACAGGGCCACGCCGCCCAACCCGGCGATACCGGAGCCGAGTCCGAAGGCGAGCATGTCCACCCGCCCTGTTGGCACGCCGCAGCAGGCCGCCATATTGCGGTTCTGCGTCACGGCGCGCACGTTGAGGCCGAGGCGGGTCTTGTTCAGCAGCAGCCAGGTCAGCGCCACCACAAACAGGGCGAAGCCGATGATGATGATGCGGCTGTAAGGCAGTACCAGGTTCGGCAGTATCTGGACGCCGCCGGACAGCCAGTAGGGGTTGGCCACTTCGACGTTCTGCGCGCCAAAGATCATGCGTACCAGCTGGATCAGGATCAGGCTGATGCCCCAGGTGGCCAGCAGGGTTTCCAGCGGCCGGCCGTAGAGGTGGCGGATGACAGTACGTTCCAGGGCCATGCCGATGGCTGCGGTGATGAAAAACGCCACCGGCAGGGCCACCAGCGGATACAGAGCCAGAGCTTCCGGAGCAAACCGCTGGAACAGTACCTGCACCATGTAAGTGGCATAGGCTCCGAGCATCAGCATCTCGCCGTGGGCCATGTTGATCACCCCGAGCAGGCCGAAGGTGATGGCCAGGCCGAGGGCGGCCAGTAACAGGATCGAGCCCAGTGACAGGCCGCTAAAGGCCTGACCGAGCAGTTCACCGAGCAGCAGGCGGCGCTTGACCTGTTCCAGACTGGTGGCGGCGGCATTGCGTATCCGCGCCTCAGGCTCAACGCCATCGACCAGTAGTCTTTCCAGGCGGATACGCGCCAGCGGCTCGCCGGTTTCACCGAGCAGGCGAACGGCCTGCAAGCGTACCTCGGGATCAGGGTCGACCAGTTGCAGGTTGGCCAGGGCCAGGGTCAGTGCCGCTTGCACTTGCTCGTCGGTTTCGCCGGCCAGTTGCTGGTTGAGCAGCGGTAGCAGCGCCGGTTTGCCTTTTTGTTGCAGGGTCTGCGCTGCCGCCAGGCGCACCTCGGGGTTTTCGCTGAGCAGTTGCTGGCTGGCCTGAACGATGATCAGCAAGCCGCGCAGACGGTTATTCAGGCGCAGCTTGCGTGGGGTTGATTGCGGCGTGGCATCGCCTTCAACGGCTTGCCAGCCGGCTTCTGTCTCGACAAAAGCGGTTTTGCTGCTGTCGCTGCCAATCCGGCCCTGTTCAAGGGCGTCGAGCAGTTCCTGGCGCGCCGGGTCCGGCTGCGCGGCCCAGCTTTCCAGCAGTTTTGCCTGCTCGCCGGGCTTGGCCGCTACCAGATCGTTGGCATCACCGGCCCGGGCGCACAGCGGCAGCAGCAGAACCAGTGACAGGAGAATTCGGGTCAGTGCGGTGGACATAAAGGGGGTTCCAGCAGATGAGCTGTGCAGGAGCGAACTGGCTGGCGATCAGCCTCTGCCCGAGGCAGAGGTGTCGCTTCGATCGCCAGCCAGCAGGCTCCCGAGCAGCAGATGGGGTCAGGCCCCGGCGGGTCAGTTGCTCTTCACCGCATGATCCGGCTTGCTTTCGTTACCCGGGATGTAAGGGCTCCATGGCTGGGCGCGAACCGGGCCGTCGGTCTGCCAGACCACGTTGAACTGACCATCCTCCTGCACTTCACCGATCATCACCGGTTTCCACAGGTGGTGATTGGTCTTGTCCATGGTCAGGGTGTAGCCGTCCGGAGCGGCGAAGGTCTGCCCGGCCATGGCTTCACGCACCTTGTCGACATCGGTAGTGCCGGCTTTCTCTACCGCCTGCGCCCACATATTGATGCCCACGTAGGTGGCTTCCATCGGGTCATTGGTTACCGCGGTCTGGTAGTTGGGCAGGTTCTTGGCCTTGGCATAGGCCTTCCAGCTGGCGACGAACTTGTCGTTGACCGGATTCTCCAGCGACTCGAAGTAGTTCCACGCGGCCAGCTGACCGACCAGTGGCTTGGTGTCGATGCCGCGCAGTTCTTCTTCGCCGACCGAGAAGGCGACGACCGGCACTTCGGTGGCTTCGATACCCTGGTTACCCAGTTCCTTGTAGAACGGCACGTTGGAGTCGCCATTCACGGTCGATACCACGGCGGTCTTGCCGCCCGCCGAGAACTTCTTGATGTTGGCGACGATGGTCTGGTAATCGCTATGGCCGAAGGGGGTGTAGACCTCTTCGATGTCCTTGTCTGCCACACCCTTGCTGTGCAGGAACGAGCGCAGAATCTTGTTGGTGGTGCGCGGATAGACGTAGTCGGTACCCAGCAGGAAGAAGCGCTTGGCGCTGCCGCCTTCTTCGCTCATCAGGTATTCCACCGCCGGAATGGCCTGCTGGTTGGGTGCGGCGCCGGTGTAGAAGACGTTGGGCGACATTTCTTCGCCTTCGTACTGCACCGGGTAGAACAGCAGGCCGTTCAGTTCCTCGAATACCGGCAGTACCGATTTGCGCGATACCGAGGTCCAGCAGCCGAATACCACGTCAACCTTGTCCTGGGTCAGCAGCTGGCGCGCCTTCTCGGCGAACAACGGCCAGTTGGAAGCCGGATCGACCACTACCGGCTCAAGCATCTTGCCGTTCACGCCACCCTTGGCATTGATTTCGTCGATGGTCATCAACGCCATGTCTTTCAGCGAGGTTTCGGAAATGGCCATGGTGCCGGAGAGCGAATGCAGAATGCCGACCTTGATGGTTTCGGCGGCCTGCAGGCTGTACGGGAACAGTCCGCTGAGCACCAGGGCGCTGACGGCAAGTGTGGATTTCAGAAAGGGACGGCGTTTCATTATTGGAGCCTCCTCAGGCGATCACGGTTCAGAATGGGGTTGAACTGTGTAACTCGTCCGAGGTGGTAGCGAGAATCGGGCCAACTAGATAAAACCCTTTTATTACAGCTGGTTAGTGAGATTGAAAATTGCCGTCAAAGGTGTTTTGCCCTCTCTTGGTGCGTGATTCGGGCCTGTTTCCGGGTCTGTGGACCAGTTTGATGCGAATGGCCGCAGGCTGGCCTGCCCAAGGCGAGTGGCGGCTATGGCGAGGGGGATTAGCCTGGCTCGGCTCAACCCGGCGCCGGGAGCATGCAGGCTGCTGTGGCAGCTGGCTCCGGTGTTTTTTGCCGCTCTGAAAGCGCCGCTCAGTGCGGATGCCTTGACGGATTTTCAGCGCCTGGTGCGGTGCGCCGGGTGCAGATGCCGCAGACAAAAACGCCGACCCTGAAGTCGGCGTTTTTGTGTGGACTGGCAATCAGCTGCGGATGTTGTACATGTCCTTCTCGTTCATCTCGCCATAGGCGAACATGCGCTGGAGGAAGGCCTTCTGCTGGGCATAGACCTTGGCGGCTACCGGATCGGCCGCCGCACTGGCGTCAATCACTTCGACGGCTTTTTCCTTGAGCTTGGCCAGCACGGCATCCGGCAGGCGCCGCACATCCACCCCTTCCTTCTTGAGCTGCTCCATGGCTTGCATGTTGCTGACGTTGTAGTCATCCAGCATGTCGGCGTTCTCGTCGCGCGCGGCGGCACGGACGATGGCCTGCAGGTCAGCCGGCAGGGTTTCCCAGGCCTTGATGTTCACATCCAGTTCAAAGGTGACGTTGGGTTCCTGCCAGCCCGGGGTGTAGTAGTACTTGGCCGCCTTGTGCAGGCCCAGAGCCATGTCGTTGTAAGGACCGATCCACTCGGTGGCGTCGATGGCGCCGGTCTGCAAGGCGGTGAAAATCTCGCCGGCAGGCAGATTGACCACGGTGCCGCCCATCTTGGTCAGCACTTCGCCGCCGAGCCCGGGGGTACGCATCTTCAGGCCGACGAAGTCTTCAACGCTGTTGATTTCCTTGTTGAACCAGCCGGCGGTCTGCACGCCGGTGGCGCCGCAGGCCATCGGCAATACGCCGAAGGGCTTGTAGGTTTCTTCCCACAGCTGCATGCCGCCACCGCGATACAGCCAGGCGTTCATTTCCTGGGCATTCGGGCCAAAGGGCAGGGCGCAGAAGAATTGCGCAGCAGGTACCTTGCCTTTCCAGTAATAGGGCGCGCCATGGCCCATTTCCGCTGTGCCACGGCTGACCGCATCGAAGACTTCCAGCGCCGGCACCAGTTCACCAGCGGCATACACCTTGATCTTGAGGCGGCCGTTGCTCATTTCATCCACCAGCTTGGCGAAGCGTTCCGCGCCGATACCTACGCCGGGGAAGTTCTTTGGCCAGGAAGTGACCATTTTCCAGTGGAAAGTCTGGCCGCTGCCGCCTTCCTGCGGCTTGGCAGCCGTATCCGTGTCCTGTTTGCAACCGGCCAGAGCGGTAACTGCAAGGCCTGCGCCAGCCGCAGTAAGAATTTGACGACGTTTCATGCGAAGCTCCTCTATTGTTGTATTGGCGGATCGCAGAATCGCTGCAACCGACCTTACCCAACTACCTTAGTAGCAAGTGCCGTTCAAGCCCAGCGAATACGACTAAAGTTTCACTAGCATTGCCGTGCTTGCGCCGGCCTGCCTAAGATGGCTGGCCGCTTACCCTGAAAGCCAATAACAACAAGGACTCCGCATGTCCCCGAAGCCACCACTGCTGCCCGGTCTTGCCCGCAGCCTCGAATCCTTCAATGCCCTGCTGGGAAAAGCCTGTGCCTGGCTGACCCTGTTTCTGGTGCTTGGCACAGCTATCGTGGTGATCCTGCGCTACGGCTTCGGCATCGGCGCTACCGCCCTGCAGGAAGCGGTTCTGTATGCCCATGCCCTGGTATTCATGGGTGCGGCGGCCTGGGTGCTGCAGCGTAACGGGCATGTGCGCGTGGATATCTTCTATCAGAACTTCGGCCCGCGCGGCCAGGCGCTGGTGAACAGTCTGGGCACCCTGTTCTTTCTGTTGCCGGTCTGCGTGTTTCTGGGCTGGGCCAGTTGGGATTACGTGAGCAATTCCTGGGCGACCCTGGAAGGCTCCAGCGAATCGGGCGGCCTGGCCTTTGTCTACCTGCAAAAGAGCATCATCCTGCTGCTGGTGTTCAGCCTGGTCCTGCAAGGCCTGGCCGAACTGATCAAGTCCGCCAATATCCTCAGCGGCCGCGCACCGGCTGTGGAGGTGAAGCATGGCTGAAGTAATGGCGATTCTGCTGTTCATCTGCATATGCGCGTCCTTGATGGGCGGTTTTCCGGTGGCCTTTACCCTGGGTGGGGTGTCGCTGCTGTTTGCCGGAATCGGCATCCTTACCGGGACCTTCGATGCCACCTACCTGAGCGCACTACCCAACCGCCTGTTCGGCATCATGAACAACCAGACCATGCTGGCGGTGCCGCTGTTCGTGTTCATGGGAGTGATGCTGGAGAAATCGCGGGTTGCCGAAGACCTGCTGGAGTCGATGTCACGCCTGTTCGGCACGCTGCGTGGCGGTCTGGCCATTTCCGTCTGTGTGGTCGGCGCGCTGCTGGCCGCCTCGACCGGGATTGTCGGCGCCACTGTAGTGACCATGGGGCTGCTGGCGCTGCCAACCATGCTGCGGCGTGGTTACGATCCGGCGATTTCCACCGGCACCCTGGCTGCGACCGGCACCCTCGGGCAGATCATTCCGCCGTCGATCGTGCTGGTACTGCTGGGTGACGTGATGTCCAGCGCCTATCAGCAGGCGCAATTGAAGCTGGGCATCTTCTCGCCCAAGACCGTATCGGTGGGCGACCTGTTTGTCGGTGCCTTGCTGCCCGGCCTGTTGCTGGTTGGCATGTACATCCTTTACATCATCGCGGTGGCGATCTGGCAGCCGAAAAAGCTGCCGGCACTGCCGCAGGAAGAACTGGGCGATATCGAGTGGGGCAAGCTGACCAATGCACTGGTGCCGCCACTGCTGCTGATCGGTGCGGTGCTGGGCTCGATTCTCGCCGGCTATGCCACGCCTACCGAAGCGGCAGCGCTCGGTGCGCTGGGTGCCATGCTGCTGGCGCTGTACAAGCGCCAGCTGAATTTTACCCAGCTGCGTGAAGTGGCTTTTGGTACCACCGAAATCAGCGCCATGGTGTTCCTGATCCTGATCGGCGCCTCGCTGTTTTCCCTGGTGTTCCGCGGCTTCGGTGGCGAAGTGATGATCGAGGACATCTTCGCGCAATTGCCCGGCGGCGTACTGGGCGCGTTCTTCGTGGTGATGCTGGTGATCTTCCTGCTCGGCTTCATTCTCGACTTCATCGAGATCACCTTCGTGGTGGTGCCGATTGTCGGCCCGGTGCTGCTGGCCATGGGCCTTGATCCCATCTGGCTGGGCGTGATGATTGCGCTGAACCTGCAAACCTCCTTCCTTACGCCGCCTTTCGGTTTTGCCCTGTTTTACCTGCGCGGGGTCACGCCGGAATCGGTACCCACCAGCACCATCTACAAGGGCGTATTGCCGTTCATTCTGATCCAGCTGCTGTTGCTGGCGATTGCCTATATCTATCCGGGGCTGATTACCTGGCTGCCGGAACAGATCTACGGGCAGTAAACCTTCCCGCTCCGGCAAGGCGCTCCCGGCTGGCGGGCGCCTTGCCGGCATTCCCTGTGCGCCAGAGTGGCTATCGAGCCGGTTTCCGGGTGGGCAGGAATCGACTTTCGCTGGCCGGGGAACGGCTGCAAGCGCCTGACATGGCTTATCATGGCGGTTGCTTGATGTATCACTTTTCCAAAGAGGTCTGAATTTTGGCTCAATACGTCTACACCATGCACCGGCTGTGCAAAGTGGTGCCGCCCAAACGCGAAATCCTCAAGAACATTTCCCTGTCGTTTTTCCCCGGCGCCAAGATCGGCGTGCTCGGCCTCAACGGCTCGGGCAAGTCCACCCTGCTGCGCATCATGGCCGGTGTCGACACCGAATTTGACGGCGAAGCGCGGCCGATGCCGGGGCTGAATGTCGGCTACCTGCCGCAGGAGCCGCAGCTCGATCCGGAAAAAACCGTGCGCGAAGTGGTGGAGGAAGCCGTCAGCGTGATCAAGGACGCCCAGGCGCGGCTGGATCAGGTGTATGCCGCCTATGCCGAACCGGATGCCGACTTCGACGCGCTGGCCGCCGAGCAGGCCAAGCTGGAAGCCATCCTGCAGGCCAGCGACGGGCATAACCTTGATCGCCAGCTGGAAGTGGCCGCCGATGCCCTGCGCCTGCCGGCCTGGGATGCCAAGGTGGCGCATCTGTCGGGTGGCGAGAAACGCCGCGTGGCGCTCTGTCGCCTGCTGCTGTCAGCGCCGGACATGCTGCTGCTGGATGAACCGACCAACCACCTGGACGCCGATTCGGTGGCCTGGCTGGAGCACTTCCTGCACGACTTCCCCGGCACCGTGGTGGCGATTACCCACGACCGTTACTTCCTCGACAACGTCGCTGGCTGGATTCTCGAACTCGACCGTGGTCAGGGCATCCCCTACGAGGGCAACTACTCCGGCTGGCTGGAGGCCAAGTCCAACCGTCTGGCGCAGGAATCCAAGCAGCAGTCGGCCCATGAAAAGGCCATGAAGGACGAACTGGAGTGGGTGCGCAAAGGCGCCAAGGCCCGTCAGTCGAAGTCCAAGGCGCGCTTGCAGCGCTTCGAGGAAATGCAGTCGCAGGAATTCCAGAAGCGCAGCGAAACCAACGAGATCTACATTCCCGCCGGGCCACGGCTGGGCGACAAGGTCATCGAGTTCAAGAACGTGTGCAAAGGCTATGGCGACCGCCTGCTGATCGACAACCTGAGCTTCAGCATGCCCAAGGGCGCCATCGTCGGCGTGATCGGCGGCAACGGTGCCGGTAAGTCGACGCTGTTCCGCATGCTGATGGGCAAGGAAACCCCGGATTCCGGCACGATTGAAGTTGGCGACACCGTGCAGCTGGCCTGCGTTGACCAGAGCCGCGATGATCTGGACGGCAGCAAGACGGTGTTCGAGATGATTTCCGATGGCTCCGACCAGATCCGCATCGGCAACTACGAGATTCCTTCGCGCACCTATGTCGGCCGCTTCAACTTCAAGGGCGGCGACCAGCAGAAGTTCGTCAAGGACCTCTCCGGTGGTGAGCGCGGTCGTCTGCATCTGGCGCTGACCCTGAAGCAGGGCGCCAACGTATTGCTGCTGGATGAACCGTCCAACGACCTCGACGTGGAAACCCTGCGTTCGCTGGAAGAAGCGCTGCTGGACTTCCCCGGTGCGGCCATCGTGATCTCCCACGATCGCTGGTTCCTCGATCGGGTGGCCACGCACATCCTGGCCTACGAGGATGACTCGCAGGCGGTGTTCTTCGAAGGCAACTACACCGAGTACGAAGCTGACCGCAAGAAGCGCCTCGGTGATGCCGCCTCGCAGCCACACCGGGTGCGGCACAAGAAGCTGGCTTAACCCGGTCTGCAGCAGATCCAGCCCCGCCCGTCAGGTCGGGGCTTTTTTGTTTCTGCAGGTTTTACCGTTCGCGCACCTCGACATATTTTTCACATAGCGCTGACAGCTTCTTCACCCCCGGCTGCTTAGTCTCGCCCCTCGTAATCAGAGTTTTATTCGAGGTTCCGCCAGACATGTCGCAACAATCCCCTGCCACGCCGGCGCGCTGGCGCTTCACTATCAGCCGCAACAGCCTGACCCTGGCGGTTGCCCTGTGGATGCTGCTGACCATGAACGGCACTTTCTGGCGGGTGGTCTGGGACGGTGTCGGTGGCTGGTCGAACGATAACAAGTGGTTTCTCGCCAGCTTGCCGCTGTTTGTCCTGTGCTGGCTGTTCGGTCTGCTCAGTCTGCTCAGCTGGGGCCGGGCGACCAAGGCCATCCTCGGTCTGTTGCTGGTGGTTTCGGCGGCGGCCAGTTACTTCATGTACAGCTACGGCATCGTGATTGACTCGAGCATGCTGGAAAACATCGCGCAGACCGATCCGGCTGAAGCCACGGAGCTGTTGAGCTGGCGCATGGCCGGCTGGTTTCTGCTGTTTGCCGGGCTGCCGATCCTGCTGATCAGTCGCGTACGCCTGCTGCAACGGGGCTGGAAGCGCGAACTGCGCGGCAAGCTGGGCGGCATCGCGCTGGCCTTGCTGTGCATCGGTGCGATCGCCGCTACCAGCTACCAGTCCTACTCCTCGCTGGTGCGCAATCACCGGGAAATCCGCCTGATGCTGGTGCCGTCGAATGTTGTGGCGGCCGCGCACAGCTACCTCAAACACCAGTTTGCTGCGCCACTGAAACTCGAAGTGGTGGGTGCCGATGCCTACCGCTTGCTGCCCGGTGGCAAACCGAAAGTGATGGTGGTGGTGGTCGGTGAAACCGCCCGCGCCGCCAATTTTTCCCTGAACGGTTATGCCCGCGAGACCAATCCGGAGCTGGCCGCACGTGGCGTGATCAATTTCGAACAGGCCAGTTCCTGCGGTACTGCCACGGCGGTCTCGGTGCCCTGCATGTTCCAGAACGTCGGTCGCGACGGCTACAAGGACAGCATGGCCAATAGCCGCGAGGGGCTGTTCGATGTGTTGCAGCGCGCCGGGGTTGGTGTGCTCTGGCGCGACAATAACTCCGGCTGCAAGGGTGCCTGTGTCCGGGAGCCGTATGAGGATGTCTCGCACATTGAAGTCGATGCCATGTGCGATCCTGGCGAATGTCATGACGAAGTCCTGCTCAATGGTTTGCAGGCCTATCTGGACAGTCTCAACCACGATGCGGTGATCGTGCTGCACATGAAGGGCAGCCATGGCCCGGCCTATTACAAACGTTATCCGGCTGCCTTCGAGAAATTCACTCCGGTATGCAAGAGCAACCAGCTCGATCGTTGCCAGCAGGCCGAGATCGTCAATGCCTACGACAACACCCTGCTGTACACCGATCATGTACTGGCAAAAACCATCGACCTGCTGCAGCACAATAGTCAGCGGCTGGATACCGGCATGCTCTACCTGTCGGACCATGGCGAGTCGCTCGGTGAAAACGGTATCTACCTGCACGGCTTGCCCTACGCCATGGCACCCAGCGAGCAGACCCATATCCCGATGCTGATGTGGATGTCCAGTGGTCTGGAAAAGCGCCAGGGGATTGCCGCCAGCTGCCTGGAAGCCAAGGGCAAGCAGCCGGTATCACAGGACAACCTGTTCCACTCGGTGCTGGGCCTGATGGATGTGCATACCGAGGCCTACCATGCCGATCTCGACCTGTTCCGCAGTTGCCGGCCGCCGACCGACGGCAAATATGCCAAGCACCTGTTGCAGCAGGAACAGACCAAGTATTGATCCGCGCGCAAGCCGCCGTTATCCGGAGTACAGCGCATGCTCGCGCATCGATGGTTGAAACCCTGTGCTCCGCTATTGCTGGTGCTGCTCACCGGCCTGTTGCCGTTGCCGGCGCTGGCCGCACCGGCCAAGGTGTTTGGCTGGATCGAGGAAGCCTTGCTGGAACCGGGGCAGATCCCGCTGAAGATCAAACTGGATACCGGCGCCCTCACCTCATCGATGGATGCGCAGAACCTGCAGCCGTTCAAGCGCAACGGCGAGAAGTGGCTGCGTTTTACCGTCGAGTTTGAAAATGCCAGAACCGGCCAGTTGCAAAGCCAGGTATTTGAACGGCGGGTCGAGCGCAGCGTGAAGGTGCGCGGCGCTGGTGGTAGCGATCACCGGCCGGTGGTCAGCCTGCAGCTGTGCATCGGCCAGCAGTTGTACGACGAACAGTTCACCCTGAATAACCGCAGCAAGATGAATTATCCGGTGCTGCTTGGTCGGCGCACGCTGGAAAAGCTCGGCCTGATCGATGTCTCGCGCACCTTCCTGCAACCGCCGAAATGTTCCTGAAACCGGAGTAACGTTCATGTCCGTTGCAGCCACGCAAAACTCCCGCACCATGCTGAACAAGGTGCCGGCAGTCACCCTGGTGTTCTGGATCATCAAGATTCTCTCGACCACCGTCGGCGAGACCGGCGCCGATCTGCTGATCTTCAAGCTGCACTGGGGGCTGGCGCTGACCTCGCTGGTGATGCTGCTGCCGTTGCTGCTCATCGTCATTCTGCAACTGCGCGCAACCCGTTATGTGCCGTGGATCTACTGGTCGACGGTGGTGATGATCAGCATCGTCGGCACCCTGATTACCGACAATCTGGTGGATAACCTCGGGGTGTCACTGGAAGCCACCAGCATTGCCTTCAGCGTGCTGCTGGTCCTGACCTTCGGTATATGGCATGCCCAGGAACAGACCCTGTCGATCAACAGCATCGATACGCCCAAGCGCGAGCGCTTTTACTGGCTGGCAATTCTTTTCACCTTCGCCCTCGGCACCGCTGCGGGCGACCTGGTGGGGGAGAGCATGAAGCTGGGCTATGGCGTCTCGGCGCTGATCTTTGCCGGGCTGATCGCGCTGGTGGCCATTGCCCATTACGTGTTCAAACTGGGCGTGGTCACTGCCTTCTGGGTGATCTATGTGCTGACCCGGCCGTTCGGTGCCTCCTGCGGCGACTGGTTGTCGAAGTCGGTGGCCAAAGGCGGCATGGGCTTTGGCACGCTCGGCACCAGTGAAATATTTCTGGTGATCATAGTGGCGCTGGTGGTTTACCTGACCCTGCAGGACAGACGTCAACTGGCGGCAGCCGCCCGCTGATTCGCGCCAGCCAATCGCCGGCTTCAGGCTTTCAGCAACAGGATGCGGCGTGCCCCGTTGAGCACCAGCAGCCCGACAACGCTGCCGATCAGCAGGTCCGGCCAGGCTGAGCCGGTAACGGCGACCAGCGCGCCAGCGGCAATGACGCCAAGATTGGCCAGCACATCATTGGCAGAAAATATCCAGCTGGCGCGCATGTGCACACCCGCCTCGCGCTGGCCGTATATCAGGTACAGGCAGGTTACGTTAGCGAGTAATGCCAGTATCCCCATGCCCATCATCAACGCGGATACCGGCTCGCTGCCATAGACGAAACGCCGGGCCACTTCCGCCAGGGCGGTCAGGGCCAGCAGCAGTTGTACGCCACCGGCCAGACGCGCCGCGCCGAGCTGACTGGCGGCTGCCCGGCCAACGGCAAACAGCGCGACGCCATACACCGCGGCATCGGCAAACATGTCGAGGGAGTCGGCGATCAGACCGGTGGATTGCGCCAGCAGGCCAGTGCCCAGCTCCACCATGAACATCAGCGCGTTGATCGTCAGCAACCAGTGCAACACCCGGCGTTGCTGCTGCGTGTCAGGCGCTGCGGCGCTGTGCTCGACAGCAACATCGGTGCTGAGCAGTTCTGCGCCCAGTTGCAACGCGGCGATCTTGTCGGCCAGCGGCGTAATGTCGGTGTTGTGCAGCACCTGCAACCGGCGCCCGGGCAGGTCGAAGTTCAAGGCCACGACACCGGGCAGTGGCTCAAGGGCCATGCGGATCAGACGCTCTTCGGCAGCGCAGTCCATATGCTTTACCCTGAACAGACTGACCTGGGTTGCCCGTGTGTCCGCTGCAGGCGGCTCTGGCATCTGTGTGCCCGCCGACTTGCAGTCGCAGCTGCTGCACTCACCCATGCTGACTCCTGTTGTGATTGGCGTGGCGGAAAGGCCCTCGGCATTCTGTGGTTTTTTTGCTCGCGGCGCATTATGCATGTCAATATATGGATGTTCATATGTTTGTAATCTGAAGTCTGTAGGCTGCCCCCATGACACCGACTGATCTGTTCAAGGCACTGGCCGATGAAACCCGTACGCGCATCACGCTGCTGATTGCCGCTGAGGGCGAGTTGTGCGTGTGCGAGCTGACCTGCGCACTGGCGGCAAGCCAGCCGAAGATTTCCCGCCATCTGGCTCTGCTGCGCAGTAGCGGCTTGCTGGCTGATCGACGGCAGGGACAGTGGATCTTTTACCGCCTGCATCCGGATCTGCCGGAGTGGGCGCTGCAAATGATCCTGGCTATCGAACAGGCCAACCGAGGCTGGTTGCAGGCGGATGTCGAGCGTCTTTGCTGTATGGGCGAGCGCCCCGAGCGGCAGGCGAGTTGCTGTTGAACTGTATGAGGGAATACACATGACGATCAAAGTAGGTATCAACGGCTTCGGCCGCATCGGTCGCCTGGCGCTGCGTGCGGCCTGGGCCTGGCCAGAATTCGAATTCGTGCAGATCAATGATCCGGCGGGGGATGCGGCGACCCATGCGCACCTGCTGAACTTCGATTCGGTGCACGGACGCTGGCAGTTCGAGGCCGGCAGCGCAGGGGACGAGATTATCATCGACGGCAAGCGCATCAAGGTGACGGCCAACAAGGCGATTGCCGACAGCGACTGGTCGGGCTGTGATCTGGTGATCGAGGCCAGCGGCAAGATGAAGACGGTAGCGGTGCTGCAGGGCTACCTGGAGCAGGGCGTCAAACGTGTGGTGGTGAGTGCGCCGGTAAAAGAGGCGGGCGCGTTGAATGTGGTGCTGGGAGTCAACCAGCAGCTGTTCGACCCGGCGGTGCACCGTATCGTCACTGCCGCCTCCTGCACCACCAACTGTCTGGCACCGGTGGTCAAGGTGATCCACGAGAGCCTGGGCATCCGCCACGGCTCGATGACCACCATTCACGACCTGACCAATACCCAGAGCATCCTCGACCAGCCGCACAAGGATCTGCGCCGTGCGCGTGCTTCCGGTATGAGCCTGATTCCCACCAGTACCGGCTCGGCGACGGCGATTGCCGAGATATTTCCCGAATTGCGCGGCAAGCTCAACGGCCATGCGGTACGCGTGCCGCTGGCCAATGCCTCGCTGACCGACTGCGTGTTCGAGGTAGAGCGGGCAACTACCGTGGAAGAGGTCAATGCGCTGCTCAAGGCGGCGGCAGCCGGGCCGCTCAAGGACATTCTCGGTTACGAGGAACGGCCGCTGGTATCGATCGATTACCGCACCGACCCGCGTTCGTCGATTGTCGATGCGCTGTCGACCATGGTGGTCAACGGCACCCAGGTGAAGATCTACGCCTGGTACGACAACGAATGGGGCTACGCCAATCGCACCGTCGAGCTGGCACGGCTGGTCGGTCTGGCCGGCTAACCAAGGTGTAGGGTGGGCTTCAGCCCACCGCTTGCATTCCCCGGTGGTGGGCTGAAGCCCACCCTACGATTTTGCACTCTGGATACGCCAATGCACGCTCTTTCCCGTCTGTCACCGGAAGTCCGCCAGTACCTGATAGTCACCGGCAACTACTGGGCCTTCACCCTCACCGACGGCGCGTTGCGCATGCTGGTGGTGCTGCATTTCCACGCTCTGGGTTATTCGCCGCTGCAGATTGCCGCGCTGTTCCTGTTCTATGAAATCTTCGGCGTAGTGACCAACCTGTTCGGCGGCTATCTGGGTGCGCGGCTGGGACTCAATCGCACCATGAATATCGGCCTTGGCCTGCAGGTGGCAGCGCTGTTGATGCTGACGGTGCCGACGGCCTGGCTCAGCGTAGCCTGGGTGATGGCGGCGCAGGCGCTGTCGGGGGTGGCCAAGGACCTGAACAAGATGAGCGCGAAAAGCTCGATCAAGTTGCTGGTGCCGGACAGCCAGCAAGGCACCCTGTACCGGTGGGTGGCGATCCTTACCGGTTCGAAAAACGCGCTGAAGGGCGTGGGCTTCTTTCTCGGTGCCGGGCTGCTGGCGCTACTCGGCTTCAGCCATGCACTGCTGGCGATGGCCGGCGTACTGGCGCTGGTCTGGATCGCCAGCTTGCTGTTGCTGAAACAGGATCTGGGCAAGGCCAGCGCCAAGCCGAAATTTCGCGAGATCCTCTCCAAAAGCAGGGCGATCAACAGCCTTTCGGCAGCGCGGCTGTTCCTGTTCGGTGCCCGTGATGTCTGGTTTGTGGTGGCGTTGCCGGTGTATCTGAGCGGGGTACTGGGCTGGGATTTCTGGCAGGTCGGCGGCTTCCTTGCCCTCTGGGTGATCGGCTACGGTGCTGTGCAGTCGTTCGCCCCAGGGCTCACCGGGAAGTCGCGCGGCCAGGTACCGGATGGGCGTGATGCGTTTATCTGGGCCTTGCTGCTGGCCGGGCTGCCGGCAGCCATTGCGCTGGGGCTGGACAGCGGATGGTCGGCGCAGTGGGTACTGGTGGGCGGGTTGCTGGTGTTTGGTGCGGTGTTTGCCGTGAACTCGTCGCTGCACAGCTACCTGATTGTCAGCTATGCCAAGGAGGACGGGGTGTCGCTGGATGTCGGCTTCTATTACATGTCCAACGCCCTTGGCCGGCTGCTGGGTACCCTGCTGTCCGGCTGGGTGTATCAGACCTATGGCCTGCAAGCGTGTCTGTGGATTTCAGCATTGTTCGTACTACTGGCAGCCGTGATCTCATTGGCCCTGCCCAGGCACGCACCCGCGTAGGGTGGGCTTCAGCCCACCGGCGGGCAGTCGGGACAGGTAGTGGTGGGCTGAAGCCCACCCTACGGAGCCAGCCTCAGTAGTAATACCACTTGAGTTCCAGCATCACCTCGTTGACCGGGCTGCTCTGCTGGGCAAACTCGCGGGAGGCGGACAGGCGCAAGCCGAGGTCGCGATTGATCTCCCACTGCTGATTGAGTGACAGGCTGCGCCTTACCTCGCCATTGAGGAAGTAGTCGCCGCTGCCTTCCAGGGTCAGGTTGCCCAGCGGGTTGCGCCACAGCAGGCCGCTGTTGAAGCCAGCGGCAGGCGCCACGAAAGGTGCGAACTCATGATTGTGTTCGACCCGGGTCGTGGCCAGGGCAAACACCAGTGCGTCATCGCTAATCGCCCAACTGCCGCCACCGCCGCCATTGACCTGGCTGACCAGGACGTCGTTCTGGTTCTTGCCCAGCACGCGCTGGAAACCACCGTTGACCTGCCACGACCAGGGCTTGATCAGCTCGTTGCGTGGAGTCAGCGAGCGAATGGTGGCGATGTCCAGTTGCTGCAGCTTCCAGTCATTGCCCTGGTACTGGCGCACCTTGAGCTGGGCGATCTCGATCTGCGCGCCGAGCGGGAAACCGGCCAGGTTGTCATTCAGGTCGTGGTAGGCCATGCGCAGGCCGTACTCGGCGTAAGCGTCATGCACGCGGCTGCCGGCACCCAGTTGCCAGGTACGCGAGGGGTGGCCTTCTTCCGGCAATTCCGGGCGGGGGATGTCCAGCGGCTCGGGCGGGTTCTGGTTGATCGCGCGCAGCATCGCGTAGCTGCGCTCGGCCACCTGGTCATCGCGGTCCTGGTTTTCCGAGTTGTAGCGCACCAGGCGGAACGCGGCGTCCTGCACCTGCGCCTTGCGCGCATCGGGCAGGGCTTGCATGGCCGGCGCATCCAGTTGCATTTCACCGGTGCTCAGGTGCAGCACCAGCAGCTGCTCCTCGATCGTCAGCGGCTCGGCCCGCGCCAGCAGTTCGCGCTCACGGGAGGGGCGAAACACCACGCCTTCGGTCATGCCCGCCTGCTTGATTACGCGCACGGTATCGGTGGGTATGGCGGTGATCTGGAACGGGTCGGTGAGCTCTGTGCCCGGACGCGCCACCTCGAGCAGTTCGAGCAGGCGGTAGGAGCAGTTCTCGTCGAAAAAGTAGTAGTCGAACTTGACCTGGCGCAGCTCCCAGACATGCTCGACCATGCGTCCGGTTTCTTCCGGTGTCAGGTTCAGCGGGTACTCCCACAGGTCGCGGTTTTCCAGACGGCTGTACTCTTTCATCTTGTCGCGATAAGGCATCAGCGCGAACACGCCGGGATAGCCGCCCATCAGCCCGCGCCAGGCATACAGCATGCTGTTGTCATCGCCTTCGATGAAGGCGCCAAAGTTCAGCGCATAGCTGAGCATGGCGGTGTTGTTGCTGCCGGCATCGGCCTGATCAATGCGCAACAGGGTGTGGCCGAACATCGACGACGGGCTGCCCAGGTACGCGGCGGGGTAGATCAGCACCACGCTGTGCGGGTTGATGTCGGCGTACCAGACGTGAAATTCGTTGCAGGCCGGAGTCGGCAGATCCTTCAGTTGCAGTTGTTCGCGCAGCCAGCGCGTACGTGCCGGATATTTGCACTGGGCATGCTGGTCGCCAAGGTTGTCCGGGGACTGGATGGCAATCAGCGTGGCTTGCAGTTCGGCGGCCGGGTCGCTCGGGCCGGTTGCGGCGAGAAAGAACGACGGGTCGTCCACATAGCTGCGCCAGCCACCGAACTTTCCGGTTTCGTAGTGACCGAGGCTGATCCAGTAGGGGTCGCTGGCCAGTTGTTGCAGTTGCGCGTCGGCTGGCGTTGCGCTGGCATGAAGCGGCAGGCTCAGGCACAGGCAAAGCGCCAGTCCGGCAGGAAGGCGTTTGAGCATGAAAATCGCTTATGGTTTTTCAGAAGAGACCCGCCCGGTCGGGCGGGTCGCAGCAGATCAGAACAGCAGATCAGACCGGATTGGAGTATTTGGCCAGTTGCGGATCCTGCTTGAGAACAGCCAGTGTGGCCGAGTAGACCTCCACAGAGGTGGTATCGGAGGAGCTGAAGATTTCGCTGAAGTGCTGCTGGGTAACAGAAGCGAAGTGTGCACGGTCTTCCGGTGCAACACCCAGAACCACCGCGTAAGTGGTCAGGGCTTCACCATCGCCACGGGCCATGTCTTCGGACAGCTCATCCATCATGCCGTTAAGGGCAATCATCGGCTTGCCACCGTAGGTCAGGGTGCCGTTGGTAGAGCAGCCATTGGTACCCGAGGTCATGCCGAAAGTGGCGTTACCCGAGGTGCCGTTGGTGGTGGAAGCGAGGAAGTGGGCAACGCCGCCGCGCTGGCCCTTGAACAGCATGTTGCCCCAACCGCAGTTCGGGCCACCTGGCGCTTCAGCGAAGGCGTTGATGGAAACAGCGGCGAGCAGGGTACCTAGCAGAATCCTTTTCATGGGTAATCTCTCTTCTGTAAATTCGGGGGTAAAGCGCAGACATCTTGCTTGCGCTGCCTACAGCATTTTCGCTATGGGCTGTAGTGTCAAGGCGAAAGCGCGCGGAAAGTGCAATCTTGTGGCAATTGATGCAGGTCACTACGGCTTTTGCGGGCTTGTCCACACTGTAGGTTGTCCCCAAGGAGAAAGCCCATGAGCACCTTCGATCCTGCTGTTGCACTGGAAAAGCTGTCTGTCGAATACCGTGGCCGCATCGAGGCGCTGCGTCAGGATCTCGCTCGCAGCCATTCGGCGGATTCAGCCGAGCAGGCGCTGGAGCGCGAGAACGATGAAGTACTGGAGGCGCTGCTTGGCGAGTCTCAGGCCGCCTTGCGCAAAGTGGAAAAAGCCCGTGAGCGGCTCAGCGAAGGTGCTTACGGCTACTGTGCCAAATGTGGCGAAGCCATCGGCAGCCAACGGCTGGCCGTGATGCCGATGGCCGAGTGCTGTGTGCAATGCGCTGACTGACTCCGGCATGGATCCAGCCTTGCCAGTGACGGCAAGGCGGCAGCAGAATGCGGACATACCTCTGGTCTCGTGCCGTCCGCCACGCAAGGATTCACCATGGCTGCTTCTGCTGTTCCTGCGCTCCTGCTGAACCCCGAAGAACTGACCCGGCCGTTCCTGCCGGAGCAGTTCAACTTTGCAACCACCGAAGAACTGGAGCCGTTTCGCGGCGTGCTGGGCCAGGAGCGGGCGGTTGCCGCACTGCAATTCGGCGTGGCGATGCCGCGTGCTGGCTACAACGTGTATGTGATGGGCGAACCGGGTACCGGACGCTTTTCCTTTGTGCAGCGCTATCTCAAGGCTGAAGGCAAACGCCAGGGCACCCCGGACGACTGGGTGTATATCAATCACTTTGATGAGCCGCGCGAGCCGCATGCCCTGCGTTTGCCACCCGGCCAGGGTTGCGGGCTGAGCGCCGATATCAGCCAGCTGATCGATAACCTGCTGGCGACCTTTCCTGCTGTGTTCGAAACACCGACTTACCAGCAGAAGAAAAGTGTCATTGAGCGCGCCTTCAACCAGCGTTACGACCGCGCGCTGGATATCATTGAAAAGCTGGCGCTGGAGAAGGGGGTGGCGCTTTACCGTGACAGCACCAATATTGCCTTCACGCCGATGCGCGAAGGCAAGGCGCTGGATGAAGCCGAGTTTTCCCAGCTTCCCGAGGTGGAACGCGAACGCTTTCATGATGACATTGCCGTCCTCGAAGAGCGCCTCAACGAAGAACTGGCCAGCTTGCCGCAATGGAAGCGCGAAACCAGCAACGAACAGCGCCGGCTGAATGACGAGACCATCACCCAGGCGTTGCAGCCGTTGCTTTCGCCGCTGGCGGAAAAGTATGCCGACAATGCCGGGGTGGGCGCCTATTTGCAGGCGATGCAGGTCAATCTGCTGAAAACCGTGATTGATCAGCTGGTCGATGACAACAAGTCCGATGCCGAACGGCGCCTGCTGCTCGAAGAGCAATACTCGCCCAGCCCGGTGGTGGGGCATAACGTCAATGGCGGGGCTCCGGTGGTTTTCGAGTCGCACCCGACCTATGACAACCTGTTCGGCCGTATCGAGTACAACACCGATCAGGGTGCTCTCTACACCAGTTACCGGCAGTTGCGCCCGGGGGCGTTGCACCGGGCCAACGGCGGCTACCTGATTGTCGAGGCAGAAAAGCTGCTGAGCGAGCCTTTCGTCTGGGATGCCCTCAAGCGCGCGCTGCATTCGCGGCAGTTGAAGATGGAATCGCCGCTGGCTGAACTGGGTCGCCTGGCAACGGTCAGCCTGACGCCCCAGGTGATTCCGCTACAGCTGAAGGTGGTGATCATCGGCTCGCGGCAGCTGTACTACACGCTGCAGGATGTCGATCCGGACTTCCAGGAGATGTTTCGCGTTCTGGTCGATTTCGACGAGGACATTCCGCTGGGCGAGGACAGCCTCGAGCAGTTTGCCCAGTTGCTGAAAACCCGCACTTCGGAAGAGTGCATGGCGCCCTTGACCGCTGCGGCCGTTGCCCGCCTGGCGACTTACAGTGCCCGCCTGGCGGAACACCAGGGACGGCTGTCGGCACGCATCGGCGACCTGTTTCAGCTGGTCAGCGAGGCGGACTTCATCCGCAACCTGGCTGGTGATCTGGTCACCGATGCCGGCCATATCGAGCGCGCCCTGCGCGCCAAGGAGACCCGCACCGGGCGGGTCTCCGCGCGGATTCTCGACGACATGCTGGCGGGCATCATCCTGATCGATACCGCTGGTGCGGCGGTGGGCAAGTGCAACGGCCTGACGGTGCTGGATGTCGGCGACTCGGCGTTTGGTGTGCCGGCACGGATTTCCGCCACGGTGTATCCGGGCGGTTCGGGAATTGTCGACATCGAGCGCGAGGTCAACCTTGGTCAGCCGATCCACTCCAAGGGCGTGATGATCCTGACCGGTTATCTGGGCAGCCGCTACGCCCAGGAGTTCCCGCTGGAAATCTCGGCGAGCATCGCGCTGGAGCAGTCCTATGGTTACGTTGATGGTGACAGCGCCTCGCTGGGTGAGGTCTGTACGCTGATCTCGGCCTTGTCACGGCAACCGCTGAAACAGTGCTTTGCCATCACCGGTTCGATCAACCAGTTTGGCGAGGTGCAGGCGGTTGGCGGCGCCAATGAAAAAATCGAAGGCTTCTACCGCTTGTGCGAAGCGCGCGGCCTGACCGGCGAGCAGGGCGTGATTGTGCCGCGCTCGAATGTGTCCTCGTTGATGCTGGATGAGCGCGTGCTGCAGGCCGTGCGTGCAGGGATATTTCATGTCTACGCGGTCAGCTGTGTGGACGAGGCACTGGCGTTGCTGGCCGGAGAACCGGCGGGCGCTCTGGACGATCAGGGCAAGTTTGCCGAAGGCAGTGTCAACGCACGGGTGGTGGAGCGACTGCGCGAGATTTCCCAGATGGGCATGGACGATGAGGACAAGCCGCTAGCTGTCGAGGAGAAAGCGGCGCCTGCTGCCCGCAAACCAGCGCGCAAGAAGACCCCGCCTGCTACCGGCGGCAGTTGATGGTTTTTTGTCCGGTGCGGCGCGAGCGTTGACAGTGCTTGGCTGCAGGCGGTTTTCCGAATGGCGTCCACAAGGTTATCCACATTATCCGGGGATAACCCTGCGCCATTCTGAACTAAGCTTACTGGTGTAGTCTGAAAACCAGTCTGGTCGAGGGTCGCCGCCATGCCGCGCAACCTTATCCTTACACGCGATTGTTCCGGGATACACACCCGTATCGAGTGCGAAATTCGCCCGCTGGCGGGTGACCGGGGCTTGTGGACGCTGATCTGTGCCGCGGGCATGAACGATGCACAACCTACAACGATCAAGGCGCAGGGGCCGTTTCATGGGCCTTGCGTGGCCGAGGGGTTGTTGCTGGCAATTACCCGGAGTCTGGCGCTGCAAGGCTATGCACAGACCGAGGGGCCAGCCATCTGGCGCCTGCATATTCAGGCCGAATTACGCCGATTGAATTCCGAGCGCTGTTGTCATCCGGGCGACTTCCAGTTCCGCCCCGAGTCCTGAATCTGCTGTTGCGGGGCCGTCAGGTTACCCAGGAAACCTTGCCGTAGAGCGCTTCAGCGCATTTTGCACACAGAGTTATCCACAGTCTTGTTCTGACCTTTCGTGGCGTGCTGCTGCTTTGCTGTGGCACTGCTGGGTATACTCTGCGCCGTTATTTCTGATTGATGGAAACCCCATGGAACGTTTTTTTGAGAATGCCATGTATGCCTCGCGCTGGTTACTGGCACCGATTTATTTTGGTCTGTCTTTTGCGTTGCTGGCTCTGGCGCTGAAATTCTTTCAGGAAATCTTCCATATCCTGCCGGCGATTTTCAGCATGGAAGAGGCGACACTGATCCTCAAGCTGCTGTCGCTGGTCGATATGGCGCTGGTCGGTGGCTTGCTGGTGATGGTGATGATTTCCGGGTACGAGAATTTCGTTTCGCAGCTGGACATCAAGGATGGTACGGAGAAACTCAGCTGGCTGGGCAAGATGGATTCCAGCTCGCTGAAAATGAAAGTGGCGGCCTCGATCGTGGCCATCTCCTCGATCCATCTGCTGAAAATGTTCATGGATGCCAAGAACATCGATGACGACAAGCTGATGTGGTACGTGATCATCCACATGACCTTCGTCGCTTCGGCCTTTGCCATGGGTTATCTGGACAAGCTGACCAAGCACGAGCACTGACAGCGGTTTTGCCTGACGACGCCCGTTGCTGCAGCGACGGGCGTTTTGTTTTGTGTGTTGCCGGGGGTCGGCCCGGACGGGTCTCTGTGCTAGGCTGGCCGCCCTTTTTTGGCTCTGGAGCCGGACATGTCCGAAGTGAATCTTTCTACCGATGAAGCCCGCGTAAGTTACGGAATTGGCCGCCAGATGGGCGACCAGTTGCGCGATAACCCGCCGCCGGGCGTAAGTATCGAGACCTTGATTGCCGGTTTGCGCGATGCCTTTGCCGGGGCGCCCAGCCAGGTATCGTCGGAAGCGTTGAATGCCAGCTTTCGGGTTATCCGTGAAGTCATGCAGGCAGAAGCCGCGGCCAAGGCCGAAGCCGCCGCAGGCGCAGGTCGTGAGTATCTGGCCGAGAATGCCAAGCGGGAGGGTGTAACTGTCCTGCCGTCCGGTCTGCAGTTTGAAGTACTGGTCAGCGGTGCAGGCGCCAAGCCGGGCGCGAGCGACCATGTGCGTACCCACTACCATGGCACGCTGATCGACGGCACCGTGTTCGACAGCTCCTATGAGCGTGGCGAGCCTGCCGAGTTTCCGGTGAATGGCGTCATTCCCGGCTGGGTCGAGGCATTGCAGCTGATGAACACCGGCAGCAAGTGGCGTCTGCATGTGCCGAGCGAGCTGGCCTATGGTGGTCAGGCTGCTGGCAGCATTCCGCCGCACAGCACGCTGGTATTTGATGTCGAGCTGCTCGACATTCTCTGATTGATCGCCGGGGGCGGGCCATGGCTATGGCCTGCTCCGGCATTTACCTTTGGTGAGGGTTTCATGCGCGTCGCCAGATTGTTGCTGCCGGCTGTACTGTGTCTGGCACTCTGTGCCTGTGTTTCTTCGTTGCTGATCGGCAACCAGTTGCAGAGCCGCCTGATGTGGGCATTGCTCAAGCCGCTGGTGGGTTTTGACCCCAATCAGGTCAACTTGTATGAAATTCCGCAGGTAAAGCAGCGGATGACCGATCTGCTGGGCGATTACTACGAGCCGACAGTGACCCTGCTGCGTACCGCTGACCAGATACAGCAGGAGGGCGCGCTGATCTATGTGACTTCCCGTGTGCTGGAGGAAGTTGCCATTGCGCCGCTGCCTGCAGAAGTAGCGGTGCTGCAGGAGCAGGCTGGGCAGGTGCGCGAGGTGCAGGAACAGGTCGGGCACGTGCAGGAGCAGGTTGAGGGCGTACAGGAGCAGGTTGCCGAGGCCAGGGAGCAAGTGCAGGTCTTGCGTAGCGCTGCCGGCATGGTCTGGAACGGCGATACCAACCAGCTGGCAGTGGTGCTGATCGAGCGTGGCGTGAGCAAGGTCTTCGCCGAGCAACCGCCAGGTGGCGTGCAGCTGGAGCCGGTATGGCCGGGCTCGATGCAGTCATTACTGGATTCGCAGCTAGAGACGCTCGTTGCCCCGGAGTCGGGTCAGGGACAGTAGCGGCTCAGGTGCTGCGCGCCACGGCGAAGCGGGTCAGTTCGATCAGTGCCTGGCGATATTCGCCTGCTGGCAGCGCATCCAGGCAATTGATTGCGCGCTCGGCAAAGTCGTTGGCCAGCCGGGCGGTGTAGTCCAGCGAGCCAGCGGCTTCGACCGCGGCACGAATGCCTTCCAGATCCTGACTGCCACCCTGCTGAATGGCTTTGCGTACCAGTTCCGCCTGCGCCGGAGTACCTTCGCGCATGGCGTGAATCAGCGGGAGTGTCGGCTTGCCCTCGGCAAGGTCGTCACCGACATTCTTGCCCAGTGATTCGGCGTCCCCGCGGTAATCCAGCAGGTCATCCATCAGCTGGAAGGCGATTCCCAGGTGGTCGCCAAATACGCGCAGTGCTTCTGCCTGTTCCGCGCTGGCTCCGGCCAGCATGGCGGCACTGTGGGTGGAGGCTTCGAAGAGCATGGCGGTCTTGCCGCGAATGACTTCCATATAGGTCGCTTCCGTGGTGCTGGCGTCGCGGACCTTGGACAGCTGCAGGACTTCGCCTTCGGCGATGATGCGGGTGGCCTGCGAGAGAATCTGCATGACCGGCATCGAGCCCAGTTCGACCATCATTTCGAATGAGCGCGAATACAGGAAGTCGCCGACCAGTACGCTGGGGGCGTTACCCCACTGGGCGTTGGCGGTGGCCCGGCCGCGGCGCATGCCGGACATGTCGACCACATCGTCGTGCAGCAGGGTGGCGGTGTGCAGGAATTCGATAATGGCAGCCAGCAGGCGCAGCTGGTCGCCTTCCTTGCCCAGTGCCTTGCCGCAGAGCAGCACCAGCAGGGGGCGCAGGCGTTTGCCGCCGGCGGAGGTAATATAGTCGGCGATCTTTTCTACCAGAGGCACGCGTGAAGTCAGTTGGCGCTTGATGATTTCGTCAACAGCCAGAAAGTCATCGGCCACTACTTGATAAAAAGCCTGGGGTTGCATCGGCGCGGGCGCTCCTGTGGGGTAGCGCGGCATGCTAGGGGTGCGGGTGCGGGGGTGTCAAGGCAAGTGCTTGCAGAGCTTGCACCAGCCGGTCGGCTTGCGTACAATCGCGGCCCCTGAACTTCCCTGGGCATTTTTCCTGCCTTACGCAATTGCATCGGTGCCAGATCCGGCTCCATGCAGCCATGCCGACCCATAACTACTTCTCTAAAGCGTCGGGTGAGCAGGTTTTACGGAGAAAATCCATGTACGCAGTAATTGTTACCGGTGGCAAGCAATACAAAGTCGCCGAAGGTGAATTCCTCAAGGTCGAGAAGCTGGAAATCGCCACTGGCGAGTCCATCACTTTCGACCGCGTTCTGCTGGTCGGCAACGGCGATGAAGTCAAGATCGGTGCTCCGGTTGTTGACGGTGCCAAGGTAGTTGCCGAGGTGGTCGCTCAAGGCCGTCACGACAAGATCCGCATCATCAAGTTCCGTCGTCGTAAGCACCACATGAAGCGTCAAGGTCACCGTCAGTGGTACACCGAGATCAAAATCACTGGTATTCAGGCCTGAATTTCAGCCTGATCCTCAATTTGGAGTATTGAACTCATGGCACACAAAAAAGCTGGCGGTTCTACCCGCAACGGCCGCGACTCGGAAAGCAAACGCCTTGGCGTCAAGCTGTTCGGCGGCCAGGTCATCAAGGCCGGTAACATCATCGTGCGTCAGCGCGGTACCCAGTTCCACGCCGGTTTCGGTGTAGGCATGGGTAAAGATCACACCCTGTTCGCGAAAGTGCCGGGCGTGGTCAAGTTTGAAGTGAAGGGCGCCTTCGGTCGTCGCTACGTAAGCGTTGTAGCCGCTTAATAGCGTCTTCGCTGGAAAAGCCCTGTCTAGCGACGGGGCTTTTTTGTTTCTGCGCCATGCAAATGCAGTTCTGCCGACGCATCGCGTATCCTTATTCTGATTAATTGACCCGTCAACTGACGGGAGGCGTCCTGATGAAATTCGTTGATGAAGTATCCATTCATGTGAAGGCGGGCGATGGCGGCAATGGCCTGATGAGCTTTCGGCGTGAGAAATTCATCGAGAAGGGCGGCCCCAACGGTGGTGATGGTGGTGACGGCGGCTCCATTTATATGGAAGCCGACGAGAACCTGAATACCCTGGTGGATTACCGCTACACCCGCCGCTTTGATGCCCAGCGTGGCGAAAATGGTGGCAGCAAGGATTGTACCGGGCACAAGGGTGAGGATCTGATCCTGCCGGTGCCGGTTGGTACCACCGTTATTGATGCCAATACCCAGGAAATCATCGGCGACCTGACCCGTGCCGGGCAGCGCTTGCTGGTAGTGCAGGGCGGCTGGCATGGCCTGGGCAATACCCGCTTCAAGTCCAGTACCAACCGGGCGCCACGGCAGACTTCGCCGGGCAAGCCGGGTGAAGCGCGCGATCTCAAGCTGGAACTGAAAGTGCTGGCCGATGTCGGTTTGCTGGGCCTGCCGAATGCCGGCAAGAGCACCTTCATCCGTGCAGTGTCGGCAGCCAAGCCCAAGGTGGCTGATTACCCCTTTACCACGCTGGTGCCAAACCTGGGTGTGGTCAGTGTCGGGCGCTACAAGAGCTTTGTGGTAGCGGATATTCCCGGCCTGATTGAAGGTGCTTCGGAGGGCGCTGGTCTGGGGATTCGCTTCCTCAAGCATCTGGCGCGTACCCGGCTGCTGCTGCATCTGGTGGATATGGCGCCGCTGGACGAGTCTGATCCGGCAGCGGCTGCCGAAACCATCATCCATGAACTGAGCAAATTCAGTCCGGCACTCGCCGATCGTGACCGCTGGCTGGTGCTGAACAAAGCCGATCAGCTGCTCGATGAAGAGCGCGAAGCGCGCATGCGGGACGTGATCAAGCGCATCAACTGGACCGGTCCGGTGTTTGTCATCTCGGCTCTTGAGCGTGAAGGTACCGAAGAGCTCTCGCAGGCAATCATGCGCTACCTTGACGAGCGCAACTTGCGTCTTGCGGAAGATCCGGCCTTCGCCGAAGCCCTGGCCGAGCTGGATCAGCGTATCGAAGATGAGGCGCGTGCCCGTCTGCAGGCGCTGGATGACCAGCGTGCGTTGCGCCGCAGCGGGGTCAAGAGCGTTGATGATGATTCCGATGACGGGTTTGATGATTACGAAGAGGACGAGGATGGTCCGGAGATCATCTACGTTCGGGACTGATTGGCTGCTTGCTGGCAACGGCCGGATTAAGGTTGAAAAACATGCGGGAAAAGGTGAGCGGTGCCCGGCGCTGGGTAGTCAAGATTGGCAGCGCTTTGCTGACGGCGGACGGTCGCGGGCTGGATCAGCAGGCCATGGCTGTCTGGGTCGAGCAAATGGTGGCGCTGCATGCAGCCGGCATCGAGCTGGTGCTGGTGTCTTCCGGCGCGGTTGCCGCTGGCATGAGTCGTCTCGGCTGGAAGGTGCGGCCGAATGCCATACATGAATTGCAGGCTGCCGCCGCTGTAGGGCAGATGGGTCTGGTGCAGGCCTGGGAGTCGAGCTTTGCCCGGCATGGCCGGCATACGGCGCAGATTTTGCTGACCCATGATGATCTGGCCGATCGCAAGCGCTACCTGAATGCGCGGACTACCTTGCGTACCTTGATTGAGCTGGGTGTGATTCCGGTTATTAATGAAAATGACACCGTTGTTACCGATGAAATCCGCTTTGGCGATAACGACACCCTGGCAGCGCTGGTGGCCAATCTGGTCGAGGCCGAGTTGCTGGTCATCCTCACTGATCGTGATGGCATGTTCGAAGCTGATCCGCGGCACAATCCCGAAGCTGCACTGATTTTCGAGGCGCGGGCCGATGACCCGGCGCTGGACGCCGTGGCCGGCAGTGCCGGGGGTGCGCTGGGCCGTGGCGGCATGCAGACCAAGTTGCGTGCAGCACGTCTGGCCGCACGTTCCGGGGCCTACACCATGATCGTTGGCGGTCGCATTGAGCGGGTGCTTGACCGTCTGCGCGCAGGCGAGCGGCTGGGTACTTTGCTGGCGCCCGAGCGCGGTTTGCTGGCAGCACGCAAGCAGTGGCTGGCCGGCCAGTTGCAAACCCGCGGCCGGCTGGTGCTGGATGACGGCGCAGTCAAGGCCGTGCTGAAAGACCACAAGAGTCTGTTGCCAGTCGGCGTGACTGCAGTCGAGGGAAATTTCCGCCGTGGCGAGATGGTGGTATGTCTGGCGCCGGATGGTCGCGAAGTGGCGCGGGGGCTGGTCAATTACAGTGCTGTCGATACGCGCAAGATAGCGGGTCAGGGCTCTGCCGCGATCGAGTCGTTGCTCGGCTATGTCGATGAGCCCGAGCTGGTGCACCGCGACAATCTGATAGTGGTCGGCAATGTGGAGTAATTACTGATGCGTAAGTCTGCGGCTGTTCTGGGAATGCTGTTGTTGCCGTGTTTGGCCGGCGCCGAGGAGATCGGCGCAGTGTCTACGGTATTCAAATGGCTCGGGCCGAATGACAAGGTTGTTGTTGAGGCGTTCGACGATCCCAAGGTCGAGGGTGTGACCTGCTATCTCTCGCGGGCCAAGACTGGCGGCGTGAAGGGCGGCCTGGGCCTGGCGGAAGATCGTTCGGAGGCGGCCATCGCCTGTCGTCAGGTGGGCCCGATCACTATCAGGGAAGAACTGAAGGATGGCGAGGAAGTGTTCAAGGAGCGTACCTCGCTGGTGTTCAAGACCATGCAGGTGGTGCGTTTCTTCGACCGCAAGCGCAATACCCTGGTCTATCTGGTGTACAGCGATCGCGTGATCGAAGGCAGTCCGCAGAACTCGGTGACGGCTATTCCTATCCTGCCCTGGCCAGTGAAGTAAGCAGAAAGCCGCAGTTGCTGCGGTTTCCAACTTCTGAATAACCATCAGGCAATAAAAAACCGGCCAGTGGCCGGTTTTTCAAGAACTCTGCTACTTAGGCTGCAGCAGCAACGCTGAGGGCCTTGATATGGCCATTCAGGCGGCTCTTGTGACGAGCAGCTTTGTTCTTGTGGATGATGCCCTTGTCGGCCATACGGTCGATTACTGGCACGGCCTGGGTGAAGGCGGCTTGGGCCTTTTCCAGATCCTTGGCTTCGATAGCCTTGACCACGTTCTTGATGTAGGTACGAACCATGGAGCGCAGACTGCCGTTATGGCTACGACGCTTGTCAGCCTGTTTTGCGCGTTTTTTGGCAGAAGGTGAATTGGCCACCGTCAAGCTCCTTGAAAAAATCTTGGGGGAAACAAATAAGGCCGCGAATAATGCCGAGATGAAACGCGCATGTCAAGCTGATTGGCGTTTTAGTCTGCTGGTCTGGCCGGCAGCAGACCGTTACACTCGCTTCCCTGATCGTGCCCGGCCCTTCGCTGTGGTGCACTGTTTGCCGGAAGCCGCGTAACACCATGAATTTGCTCAAGTCGCTGGCAGCGGTCAGCTCACTGACGATGCTTTCCCGGGTACTCGGGTTTGTCCGCGATACCCTGATCGCCCGGATTTTCGGCGCCGGCGTGGCTTCCGATGCCTTTGTCGTGGCGTTCAAGCTGCCCAACCTGTTGCGCCGGATCTTTGCCGAGGGTGCTTTCTCGCAGGCTTTTGTGCCGATCCTTGCTGAGTACAAAACCCAGCAGGGCGAAGAGGCTGCGCGGACGTTTCTGGCTTATATCAGCGGTTTGCTGACCCTGGTGCTGGCGCTGGTGACGCTGCTGGGGATTCTGGCGGCACCGTGGATCGTGTGGGTTTCCGCGCCGGGCTTTGCCGACGAGGCGGATCGCTTTTCCCTGACCACTGATCTGCTGCGCGTAACCTTCCCTTATATATTCCTGATTTCACTGTCATCCATGGCGGGTGCGGTACTCAATACCTGGAACCGCTTTTCGGTGCCGGCGTTCACGCCAACCCTGCTGAATGTCAGCATGATCGTTTTTACCCTGTTTCTGACGCCGTATTTTGATCCGCCAATCATGGCTTTGGGCTGGGCGGTGCTGGTGGGCGGCCTGTTGCAGTTGCTGTATCAGTTGCCGCACCTGAAGAAGATCGGCATGCTCGTGCTGCCGAGGGTCAGCTTTAAGGATTCGGGGGTCTGGCGGGTGCTGCGTAACATGGGCCCGGCCATTTTCGGGGTGTCGGTCAGCCAGTTCTCGCTGATCATCAACACCATCTTCGCTTCCTTTCTGGTGGCGGGCTCGGTGTCCTGGATGTACTACGCTGACCGCCTGATGGAACTGCCTTCCGGAGTGCTGGGTGTAGCGCTGGGGACGATCCTGTTGCCGGCTTTGTCGAAAACCTATGCCAGTGCCGATCGCGAGGAGTACTCGCGACTGCTCGACTGGGGGCTGCGGCTGTGTTTCCTGCTGGTGCTGCCTTGTGCGATGGCGTTGGCGATTCTGGCTGAGCCGCTGACAGTCGCGCTGTTCCAGTACGGCAAGTTCGGCGCACACGATGCGCTGATGACCCAGCAGGCGTTGATGGCCTATTCGGTCGGCTTGCTGGGAATCATTCTGGTGAAAATCCTTGCTCCCGGCTTCTACGCGCAGCAGAACATTCGTACTCCGGTGAAGATCGCCGTGGTGACCCTGATTGTTACGCAGTTGCTGAATCTGGTGTTGATTGGCCCGCTGGCGCATGCCGGGCTGGCTCTGGCTATCGGCCTTGGCGCCTGTCTGAATGCGGGCTTGCTGTACTGGCAGTTGCGCCAGCGCGGCATGTTCCAGCCGCAAGCCGGCTGGCCTGTGTTTCTCGGCAAGCTGGTGCTGGCTGTCACTGTAATGGCGCTGGTTTTGCTGGCAGTAATGCACTTCATGCCGGGCTGGGCGGAAGATGGCATGTTGCTGCGCTTGCTGCGGCTGGGGGCTTTGGTGACGGCTGGTCTGCTGGCGTATTTTGGCTGCCTGCTGTTGCTGGGTTTCCGTTTGCGCGATTTCGCCAGACGCACGGTGGCCTGAGCGCAGACCTGCCCGATATGCTGCCTGTTGTCGGCTGGCCGGTGTGCGTATAATCGCTCACTTTGCTTGCAAGAAGCGCGTTATGCAGCTGGTTCGAGGTCTTCACAATCTAAGTCCGCAGCACCGGGGCTGCGTTGCCACTATCGGGAACTTCGATGGTGTGCACCGCGGGCATCAGGCGGTGTTGGCGCGCCTGTTCGAGCGTGCCGCGGAGTTGAATCTGCCCAGTTGTGTGGTGATTTTCGAGCCGCAGCCAAGGGAATTTTTTGCGCCGGCCACTGCGCCGGTACGACTGTCCCGGCTGGCGGACAAGGTTGATCTGCTGGCGTCTGCCGGCGTGGACCGGGTGTTGTGCCTGGCGTTCAACCAGCGTTTGCGTGAACTCAGTGCCGATGCCTTTGTCAGGGCGGTGCTGGTCGATGGCCTGGGAGTGGCGCATCTGGAAGTGGGTGACGACTTCCGCTTTGGTTGCGATCGCTCCGGGGATTTTGCCTTCTTGCAGCAGGCGGGGCGCAGCTACGGGTTTACTGTCGAAGAGGCTGCGACCGCTGAGTTCGCCGGTTCGCGTATCAGCAGTACGCGGGTCAGGGAAGCACTGCAGGTTGCGGATTTTGTCGAGGCCGAGAATCTGCTAGGTCGCCCGTTTGCCATTGATGGCAGGGTGATGCACGGACAGAAACTCGGTCGTGAACTGGGTGCGCCGACCGCGAATGTGCAGCTCAAACGCCACCGGGTACCTCTGAGCGGCGTGTTTCTGGTGAGCGTCGTACTGGATGGTGTTGTGCATCCGGGTGTGGCGAATATCGGTGTGCGGCCTTCGGTTAAAACCGACGGGTTTGCCCACCTTGAAGTTCATTTGCTGGATTTTTCCGGTGATTTGTATGACCGGCGGGTGTCGGTGGTGTTTCATCACAAGCTGCGTGAAGAGCAGCGATTCGCCTCGCTTGAGGCGCTGAAGTCGGCTATTGCGGCCGACATAGATGCTGCCCGTGCCTTGTTGGCCGGGCCAAATGAATTCTTCAAGAGCCTCCGAGATGACTGATTACAAAGCGACCCTGAATCTGCCGGAAACCGCCTTCCCGATGAAGGCCGGACTACCCCAGCGCGAGCCGCAAACCTTGCAGCACTGGGACGGCATCGGTCTTTATCAGAAGCTGCGCGAGCAGGGCGCCGGTCGACCCAAGTTCGTCCTGCACGATGGCCCGCCCTACGCCAACGGCAGCATCCACATTGGCCATGCGGTGAACAAGATCCTCAAGGACATCATCACCCGCTCCAAGACCCTCTCCGGGTTTGATGCGCCCTATGTGCCGGGCTGGGACTGTCATGGCCTGCCGATCGAGCACAAGGTGGAAGTCACCCACGGCAAACATCTGCCGGCGGACAAGACCCGCGAGCTGTGCCGGGCTTATGCAGCGCAGCAGATAGAAGGGCAGAAAGCAGATTTCGTGCGCCTCGGCGTGCTCGGCGACTGGGACAATCCCTACAAGACCATGGACTTTGCCAACGAGGCCGGAGAGATCCGCGCTCTGGCCGAGATGGTCAAACAGGGTTTTGTGTTCAAGGGGCTGAAGCCGGTCAACTGGTGCTTCGATTGCGCCTCGGCGCTGGCTGAAGCCGAAGTCGAATACCAGGACAAGAAGTCCGACGCGATTGATGTGGCGTTCATCGTTGAAGACGCTGACCAGCTGGCGGCTGCCTTCGGGCTTGCCAGTTTGGCCAAGCCTGCGGCCATCGTCATCTGGACCACTACGCCCTGGACCATCCCGGCCAACCAGGCGCTGAACGTGCATCCGGGGTTTACCTACGCGCTGGTCGATACCGGCGAGCGCTTGCTGCTGCTGGCCGAGGAGCTGGTAGAGAGCTGCCTGGCCCGCTATGACCTGCAGGGTGAGGTGATCGCCACTGCGCAGGGCACGGCGCTGGAGCACATCCGTTTCCGCCATCCGTTCTACGAGCGTTTCGCTCCGGTCTATCTGGCCGAGTACGTGGAACTGGGTGCCGGTACCGGTATTGTCCACTCCGCACCGGCTTATGGTGAGGATGACTTCCGTTCGTGCAAGCAGTACGGCATGAGCAATGATGAAATTCTCGGCCCGGTGCAGAGCAATGGCGTATATGTGGCGGACTTGCCGTTTTTCGGCGGGCAGTTCATCTGGAAGGCCAACCCGGCTATCGTCGAAAAGTTGCGTGAAGTCGGTGCGTTGCTCAAGCACGAGTCGATCCAGCACAGCTACATGCATTGCTGGCGGCACAAGACGCCGCTGATCTACCGCGCCACGGCGCAGTGGTTTGTCGGTATGGATCGGCCGCCGGAAAGCGGCGCAACCCTGCGTGAGCGGGCACTGGCAGGCATCGAGCAAACCAGCTTTGTTCCGGCCTGGGGCAAGGCGCGGCTGCACGGCATGATCGCCGGTCGCCCGGACTGGTGCATCTCGCGCCAGCGCACCTGGGGCGTGCCGATCCCGCTGTTTCTGCACAAGGAAAGCGGCGAGCTGCATCCGCAGACCATCGAGTTGATGGAACAGGTGGCCCAGCGCGTTGAAAAGCAGGGCATCGAGGCCTGGTTCAAGCTGGATGCTGCAGAATTGCTTGGTGATGATGCGGCGCAATACGACAAGATCAGCGATACTCTGGATGTCTGGTTCGACTCCGGTACCACCCATTGGCATGTGCTGCGCGGCTCGCACCCGCTGGGGCACAGCAGCGGACCGCGTGCCGACCTCTATCTGGAAGGCTCCGACCAGCACCGTGGCTGGTTCCATTCGTCACTGCTGACCGGCTGCGCCATCGACAATCAGCCGCCCTACAAGGCGCTGCTGACCCACGGCTTCGTGGTCGACGAGAGCGGGCGCAAGATGTCCAAGTCATTGGGCAACGTGATCGCGCCCCAGGAAGTCAATGACAGCATGGGCGCAGACATCCTGCGTCTGTGGGTCTCGGCTACCGATTACTCGGGCGAGATGGCGGTTTCCAAGGTCATTCTGCAGCGCAGTGCCGATGCCTACCGGCGCATCCGCAACACCATGCGCTTCCTGCTTTCCAACCTGACAGGTTTTGATCCGGCGCGTGATCTGCTGGCGCCGGAGCAGATGCTTGATCTGGATCGCTGGGCGGTGGATGCGGCGGCGCGGCTGCAGGCGGAGATCGTCGAGTCGTATGCCGAGTATCGCTTCCTCAATGTCTACCAGAAGGTTCATCACTTCTGTGTGCAGGAGCTGGGCGGCTTCTACCTCGATATCATCAAGGATCGTCAGTACACCACCCGTGCCGACAGCGTGGCACGACGTTCATGCCAGACGGCACTGTTCCATATCGCCGAGGCGCTGGTGCGCTGGATTGCACCTATCCTGGCCTTTACTGCCGAAGAGATCTGGCAATACCTGCCGGGCACGCGTAATGAGTCGGTGATGCTCAATACCTGGTATGCCGGGCTGGCCGGATTGCCGGAAGACGCGGCTCTGGGTCGTGCCTATTGGGCCGAGGTCATGGACGTGAAAGTTGCGGTGAACAAGGAGCTGGAAAACATGCGTGCCGCCAAGGCTATTGGTGGCAGCCTGCAGGCTGAAGTCACCCTGTTTGCTGAAGATGCCCTGGCGAGCCAGCTGGCCAGGCTGGGCAATGAATTGCGCTTCGTATTGATTACCTCCACCGCGCAGGTACAGCCTCTGTCTGCCGCAACTGAATCTGCTGTCGCCACTGAGGTGCCGGGGCTCAAGCTGCAAATTGCCAGATCAGGTCATGCCAAGTGCGCGCGTTGCTGGCATCACCGTGCCGATGTGGGTAGCCATGCAGCACACCCTGAATTGTGTGAGCGCTGTGTGGAAAATATCGAAGGCGCCGGTGAGGTACGGCACTATGCGTGATGTTTTGTGTGCGGCAGTTCAGCTCTCCGTAGGAGCCGGCTTGCTGGCGATTCGCGACATTTCGCCAGCAAGCTGGCTCCTACAGAATCAGTGCGAAGAGGGCAGAGCATGAGCGCGCGCTTTGGCAAGCTCGGCTGGCTGTGGCTCAGTGTACTGGTCATCGTGCTGGATCAGGTCAGCAAACTGTATTTCGAGAACGCGCTTGGCCTTTACCAGCAGATAGTGGTCATTCCGGATTACTTCAGCTGGACGCTGGCCTACAACACCGGTGCTGCGTTCAGCTTCCTGGCGGATGCGGCGGGCTGGCAGCGCTGGTTTTTCGCCGTGGTCGCTTTGGCCGTCAGCATCATGCTGGTGATCTGGATGAAGGGCCTCAAGCAGCATGAAAACTGGCTGGCAATTGCGCTGGCACTGGTGCTGGGTGGTGCCCTGGGCAACCTCTTCGATCGTATGGTCTATGGTCATGTTATCGACTTTATTCTGGTGCACTGGCAACAACGCTGGTATTTCCCGGCCTTCAATCTGGCCGATAGCGCCATAACTGCCGGCGCCGTCATGCTTGCGCTGGATATGTTTCGCGGCAAACCATCGAAGGAGGCAGAGGTATGAGCGAGTCCCGAATAGGCCAAGGAACGCAAGTGACACTGCACTTTGCCATCAAGCTGGAAAACGGCGATGTGGTGGACAGCACTTTTGACAAGCAGCCGGCAACCTTCAATGTTGGTGATGGCAGCCTGCTGCCCGGTTTCGAAACGGCGCTGTATGGTCTGAAAAGCGGTGACCGGCGCAGCCTGCCGATTGCACCGGAGCAGGGCTTTGGCCAGCCGAACCCGCAGAATGTGCAGGTGCTGCCGCGTAGCCAGTTTGCTGCCATGGAGCTGTCCGAAGGCTTGCTGGTGATTTTCAATGATGCGGCGAATGCCGAGCTGCCAGGTGTGGTCAAGGCGTTTGACGATAACCAGGTAACCATCGACTTCAATCATCCACTGTCCGGCAAGAACCTGACCTTTGACGTTGAAATCATCGAGGTCAAGCCGTAGCAGCGGTGGGGCGGCAAGAGCGCAAAGCAATTTGCCGCCTGTTCAGCAGTGGCTAAGGCCATGCCGTTAGCCAAAGCGGGTGCGCCCCAATAGTCGAGAGTCTCGTAATGCAAATCAAACTCGCCAATCCCCGTGGTTTCTGTGCCGGCGTTGACCGCGCCATCGAAATCGTCAATCGCGCCCTGGAAGTATTCGGACCGCCGATCTATGTCCGCCATGAAGTGGTGCACAACAAGTTTGTGGTCGAGGATCTGCGTTCCCGTGGCGCAGTATTTGTCGAGGAACTGGATCAGGTACCGGACAACGTCATCGTTATTTTCAGTGCCCATGGCGTGTCGCAAGCGGTGCGTAAAGAGGCTGAGGATCGCGGACTGAAAGTCTTCGATGCCACCTGTCCGCTGGTCACCAAGGTGCATATGGAGGTGGCACGCTATAGCCTCGAGGGCCGCGAGTGTGTGCTGATCGGTCACCAGGGCCATCCCGAAGTGGAGGGCACCATGGGCCAGTACGACCATCGCAACGGTGGCCAGATCTATCTGGTCGAGGATGAGGCCGATGTGGCCGGTTTGCAGGTGCAAAAGCCGGAGTCACTGGCCTTCGTCACTCAGACCACACTATCGATGGATGACACCAGCAAGGTCATCGATGCCCTGCGTGCACGCTTTCCGAGCATTGGCGGACCGCGCAAGGATGATATCTGTTATGCCACACAGAACCGCCAGGATGCAGTCAAGCAACTGGCTGCCGAGTGCGACGTGGTGCTGGTCGTCGGTAGCCCTAATAGCTCCAACTCCAACCGTCTGCGCGAACTGGCAGAGCGTCTGAATACACCGGCTTATCTGATAGATGGAGCTGAGGATCTGCAGCGTGGCTGGTTCGAAGGCAAGCAGCGTATCGGTGTTACCGCCGGAGCTTCTGCCCCTGATGTGCTGGTCCGGGGGGTGATCTCACAGCTTCAGGCCTGGGGCGGCGCAGAGGCTTTCGAGATCGATGGTCGACCGGAAAATGTGACCTTCTCGATGCCGAAGGAATTACGGGTGAGGCAGCTTTGAATTATTGGTAAATCCATAACAAAAGGGCCATTAAAGGCCCCATTCACTATATGCCGCTACAGCTTGCCCACATGTTACCAAGCGGAGCAGTTCCTCCTCTCACTCCTGTAGAACTAATCGTTAGTGTTCCCATGCCATTTAAAGTTCCAGTTCCAGTAGCTGTAACAGTAAAAGTGCTTGCAGTGAGTGGATTAACTCCTAGCGTAGCACTCTGTTGATTAATGCTGGCAGGGATGGCGAAACCGACGTAGGTGTTGTTCTGTGCGCGATAACGTTCTAACAGGTTGGCAACGCCTGTGACGGCGCCTTTCGCGTCCTCACAGGCAGATCGTCGCACATAGCCTTGATAGCTTGGGATTACGATAGCCGAGAGGATGCCAAGAATCGCAAGCACGATCACCAGTTCGACCATGGTAAAGCCTTTGTTATTAGTCTCCAATTTCAATGCTCCCGACTAAATTTTCAAGGTGCTGGCTTAATCTCTGTTCTGTCCATCCAGTACATTTTACCTAGCTTTGGCATCTCGATTTCATCAATATCTCCAGGTCCCCTGATGATAAAGCACTGATCTCCAATGCATATTAACTCTGGTTGCGGTGGAATGCCTGGTACCTGAAGTACGTCGAAGCGTTCATCTAGCTTCGGATTATTTGGATCACTAGTGTATGCGGGGCTGCCATCAAACAAATTAACCGCATAGCCGCGAGCCGTTCCAAATGCAGGTGCACAAGTGCTGCTATTTGCAGTTGATGATTTTGCCGGCTCGTAAGTGCTGAAGAAGAGTTCATTTCCAGCTCCTGCAGTCAAGGCGCGTGTTAAAACCTTTTCACCCAAATTGCTTGTCAAATTAATGAACCAGCCTCCAGTTTTACGGCCATCAGAAAGGTCAAGCTTAGTTGTTTGTGTGCTACCGCTTGGTTTCAAGTTCGTTGTCACATCAAGCATACTTGATACAGTGATTGTGCCTTCTGTTCCAGTTCGGTCGGTCAAATTGCTTGTGCGGAAAGAGTAGAATGCATCTTGCGCATCTTTATTAAGTGGATGGCCGCGATAACCTGAGCCAATATTGACAGAAAGACTTAGTTTTCCATCCTTATTCAAGAGTGCAACATCTGGCTCATTGTAAAAGCGGCGTAGGTTCTGTTGCTTATAAAGTTGAGTTCCGCTGTTATAGTCGCTAGGGATCGCTGTTGCGAATATACCATTACCTCCAGTGCCCCCGGGGGTTATCAGTCCTACCCCGCTCCCTCCATTGTTAATATGAAAGCGCCAAACTTGGCCGCCCATGTCTCCAATGAAAATTTGATCTGCGAGCTTGTCATTGTCAGCTATTAGTGTGCCACTTGGGGCTGTCTGGATATCAATTACCCGTGGAGTTGCCGGCATGCTATAGAGCATGTTGCTCATCTGCCTATTTTTTGTTGTCGTGGCAGCGCTGCTGGCGGACCAAATTAATACGCCGGTATTTGCGTCTACTACGTATAAAGCATTACCACCATTGGTGTCGGTATCGGCTGTGCGCACAAGAACATTGTCCTGATTTGGGTTGTAACCACCTGCAAAGATCAGTACGTCAGTGATGTCTGAGCCAATCTTTATCTTGGTTTTGACTGGTGCAGACCATGTTTGTCCAAGCCGATCAAAGCCAG
Organism: Pseudomonas pohangensis; assembly: GCF_900105995.1. Taxonomy (NCBI): domain Bacteria; kingdom Pseudomonadati; phylum Pseudomonadota; class Gammaproteobacteria; order Pseudomonadales; family Pseudomonadaceae; genus Pseudomonas; species Pseudomonas pohangensis. Next base: position 355,975 of record NZ_LT629785.1, read on the forward strand.
GCGTTACACCACCTCTGATGTACCATAACAGCTTTGGAGAGCTACGATCAGTAACATCCAGAGCGTATACACCGCGACCACCTCTGCCCATAGTGGCATAGGCGTAAACAAACTCTCCAGATTGAGGTGTGCTTGATGTGTCAAAAATCTTGCCATCCTTGTTCACATCGTTAACCCATAGGGTAACTGGGTTGTCCATGCCGTAAGGGCGAGGATTACTTATTGCTGCTGTTTCTTTGTTTTCTTTTAGTTTCTTGATATTCGGGAGAAGCTCTTCCGGCATAAAGGCAAAGAGTTCTTTGCCTGTGTCGGTGCTGAATGCTTGAACAAAACCTTCATTGGTACCGATGAAGGCGGTTTGATCGTCTACATCGCATTTCGTGCTGTCTGTAGCATTAGCCTTGATGCAGTCGTATGTAGCCAGCTTTGGAGAGGAATGGATTGGGTCGCCGATTGATTTTCGATCTTTGCTCGTGGCCGGATCAGTCCCGCGGATATAATCGAATAATTGATCGCGCTCGGCTTGATTCGCAGCGCCAAGCATTGTGTTGGTAATGTTAGTGTTAGAGCTGGTAAGCGGTTGAGTGCTCAAGCTCGATGGTGAGCTCGGGGATGCGCCAATGTATGTAAACAGTTTACGGCTAGCTGGTGCGGGAAGTTGCTCTGCGGCGCCACCTTTCGAGGTGTCATTGCCGTCATTTGTGTCAGACCAGAAGCTTCGGGCATTGCTGGCAAAATTACCAGTACTGCTCACTGCGTCACGGTCAAGCCGATCCACAATGCGTGGATTGCTGATGACATTGCCGTTAGTGTCTTCGCTAGTCAGCGAGAACCGATAACGTTTCAGGTTGCCCGGCCAACTTTGGGTCTTTCTAGGTGCGAATAGCGAGAAGTACAGCTCATCCTTGTTGTTCTGACGTTCAAAGGAGTTGACGGGTGCGCTCGCGCTGACAAACGTTGTGTCGACATCTTGTACATTCTGCAGAATGTCACTGAAGGCCTTGGTAAGACCGGTTGCATTATCTGCGGTATACGCACCGCCTTTGCCGTTTCCGGCAACCTCCGTAAGAAACTTTTGAGCAATAGGGCCGGCCCATTTGTCGGCAGCCAGTGCAAAGCCAATGGTGTGAGTAAATACGTAGCTGTCCCCTGGAACAGCGCTGGATTGATCTTTTCGGGCCAGAAAATCCGCCAGTTTGCGGCCGCAGGCCTCATCGGAGTCTGTTGAGTTCGAGTCAACTATAGCCAGTACGTCATTGGGGTCATTGGGATCAACGGGCAGCGCGGTGGAGCAACTGCCAGCTTTGCTGCTGATGTTATTTTGAGCGCCATTACCGTTGGCCTGACCGTCAGTCAGCATTACCACGTGCGTTGGCTGGCAGGCACTGGTTATAGGGCTGCTGAACCCTGGCATGTTGCCGCTCAGATACTGCGAGGCATCGTAATAGGTTGGTACTATCGGGGTGCCCCCGTTGGGGCTCATGGATTGCACCAGTGCATCGAGGTGCTTGCGGACCGTATAGGTATTGTCTGCGAGACCGCCGTTAGCAACCTTGATGCGTAGTTTGATAGATTGAGCTGGGTTGCCTTCGAAGGCAGTAGTTTTCAGGCTGCTGTCGCCCGGCGCAATGCTGACTAGCAAGGCATTACCAGGTTTCCAGCCGCTTCTGCCTATGACACTTTGTAGACCGGTTTTTATCTGACTTTGGCGGCAGACAAAAGGTGTTCCTGCACTCCATTGATCGATCGTGCAGTTACCTCCAGAGTAAAACGTACGACCACTGATATTGTTCTTGGCTGTCGAAAGGGCTGGTGCGTCGTCACTCTTTTGGAATTCTATAGCGGCAGACACGTTAGTGCTGGTTACGTTATTGCTTGGCGTCATGATCACTTGAGCGTCCAAGATTGTGGAGCCTTTGTTAAGGGGGACGCTTTCAAAGCGTACGGCTATTCTGCTTGGTTTTAACGGCATGTCTGTTGAGGTGACATTCATGTCGCCTGAAGAGTCTTGATAGCCATCATTATTCGGGTTGGTAATAACAGTCTCGAAGATTGGATTTATGCAGCCACTACTACTGCCGTTTCTATAAGTTACGGTCAGTGTAGGTTGGGAGCCTGGGGCGCCATCAATACTGAAGGCTTTGAGGCTGCCATCCCCTGATTCACGCTCAATGAAGAAGGCCATGGAGTTATTGCCGCACCAGCCGGGTTGATCGACCAACGTCTGTACTAGATTGCGTACGTCTGGGCCTGCTACTTTGGCTGGTGGATTCGCGACCTTCCATTCACTGATGGTGGGTGCCCAGGAGGCGGTAATGCCGAGCTTTCCCCGCGCTGAAGGTGCGCCTGAAGAGGTGTTGGTAAAGATGGCTGAGTCGGTTGCGCTTTCTGCTTTGATAGTAAAAGACACATCTTTGTCATTAGCTACAGCAGGGCTGAACCCAATCTGGGCGGATTCAATGATGGCTCCCTGCGGAATAGCAACATTCTGGAAGCGTAGCGCGGCTGTTCTATCCGTGACAGATGGCGAAGCTGATGTGTAAGTGATAGTGAGTGTCGGGATTTCTGTACTGTCGCAGCCGGTGCCGACCTGCATACAAATATAGCGGTTATAGCCGATATCGTTCCAGTACCTAATTAAGACGTTGTCTAAATCGTCTGTTATTGGTGCCAATGTGCTCAGGGAATTGAGTTCTTGAGTAATATTCAGATCCAAACGGCCCTGTGTCCAGCTGGGAAGGGTAGGCAACGCTCTGGTCGCGGTAAAGCTTCTGCTGGCGATTGAGTTGTTATCGTTGGGGACTATGGATAGCTTGGTGTTTTCCACAGATATGTTCGGTGTCGTAGCGGTTGAGCCGTTGTTCTGTGAGTAAACAGTCAATATGGCAGAGGTCACAGTACTGCCGGCAGGAATGTTTAAGCCGGAAAAGTACAGCAGGGCCTTACCTGCGCTAGTACTGTTGGTTTGGTTATTGGCGCTAATCACAGGCCCGTTGACGGAAACACAGCTCGAACCGTTAGGGCGTGGCGATGCAAGATTCTCATCCAACAGGCAAGCAGCGTTGTCCTTTTGCAGGTAAGCGTTGTTTGCCGCAAGCGTATAAGTTTTGGTCGATGTTACAAATTTCTGAAACTTGCCCATGGCGACTGTTAGGCTGTCAATCGTGGCTGATGTGGCGCCCACTACCTGAGTCGCGTCATCACCGCTTTCCAGAATGAGCGGAGTATTTAGCGGGCTGCTCGATGCCGGGTCGTCAAGGTAAGTCACTGGATAGACCATGCGCGAACCTCCCAGCTTGTCATCTTCGTTCAGCACCATGAGCCCTGCGTTGATTGCTCCTGCCTGATTGATGATGGTGGTAAATGAGTCCTTGAGTACAGCCATCCGCTGCTGCTCACCTTTTGGCGAGTTGTTAGGTGGGTCTTGATCTTCGGTGCTCCATTTCATGGAGCCAGAATTATCGAGAATGAACAGCACGTTTGGTCGCACGCCGGATTCTATCGAAGGTCCGCCGAAAAATATCTCGGTATCATCGGCGTGACTGAGGGAGGTGCCGAATATAAAAGTGCTAGTTACGCAACTCAGCAATGCAGTGCGAAGGGTGCTTGAAATAGTGGTGCGCATGTCAGTTCTCCGATATCTATTACAGCTGCCCTTCACGGACTAGGTAACCCATCTGATGCTGTGCGACGGAAGTGCCGTCTCCCGCAGATGATGTGCTTGTAAGGTGGTAACAAGTAAAAGTAAAACCGGTGAGGCCAACTGAGCCATAAGTGCAGTTTTCAGCCCTGACTTCGTCAATTCTGTCGATGCTTGCTGAGCCTTGTGTTCCGTTGTTAGAGCCGAACAAGAGCGCTCTGTCGAACGCGGCACTAAGATTAAACTCGGCCATCCATCGTGTGAGCCCGCTTTCGGCCGATTGGAATGCTAGATTCATATCCTGAGCGTTAGAGGCCATTCGGCTTTGTAGCGATGAGGTAGTGGCGGCAGTGATTGCTATTACTGTAAGAAGTAGTAGTAGAATCAGGCTGACTACCAAAACAACCCCTTTTTGTTTTGCGTGTGAAGGCTTCACAGGCGATTCCTCAATTCAATGACGGATGTAAATCTCCGAGGCAGGAAGCCATCGTCGTTAGGAGCGCTCACGACCAAAGCGATCCTCAACTTGTGGACATTTGGCCAGTCCGAAGTAGCCATGGCATCACTGCTCACCCAGTTAATGCGGTTGTTTTTCAAGACCCCGTACTCGATGCTGGCAATCTGGGTGTCATTGGTCAGGGTCTGGTTTCCTCCAGTGTCCGTAGTGTTTATGCATAGGTTTGCACCGCAGTTACTGAAAGTTGCCTGGAATGGGTGAAGAACTTGGTTATCGCAGTTGCGATTAGGAAAGCTGCCAGCGCCTGTCTCTCGAGCATAATTGACAGTGAAGCTTGTAGTCGTCGGACCGCTTATTGCGTCGTCTGGATATTGGATTGCTCCAGCCGTGGTCCTTATTGAAGAGGAGATGCAGCCTTGGTAGCCGGCACGACGGACTTCTCGGGAAATCAACTCCATGGCAATGCGTCCGCTTTCTTGCACGCGAGATAGTTCGGTGTGGGTTCTGTCGGTGCGAAATGTATTTAGAAACAGTTCCACAACCCCAAGTAGGAGGATCGCGCTTATTAAAATCGCAACCATCAATTCAATTAGTGATAGGCCTCTCTGCTTATTGAATCGCAGTTTTTTCAGTGAGCTCATAGCGTCACCTGCATTGTAGTAAAGGCCCTGCCATTGGCTGCTGTTCCGCAGGCTTCTGCAGTAGCGGAAACCATGCTGGCCTGATTTTGTGGCCAAAAAATAGCAATGCAGTACTCATTTGCAGATATATTTTGAATCATAGCGGCGCTACCGGGGATAGCACTTTGGAGTTGAGTTGCCCAGCTAGCCAAGTCGTTACCCGCTTGCTGGGTAGAGTCCATTCCTGCTGAGCAATCAGTGCTAACACAGGGATCGACAGCTGTTCCAGGATCTCCAACATACAGGTCAAGCCGGTCTGGATTGCCTCTCATGCGTTCAGCGATGTCGTAACTCAGCACGATGGCGGCACTTCGTTCAGCCGCATTTTGATTTGACTGCATGCTTGTTAGCATGAGGCTTGCCATGCCAAGCAGGCCGATAGCCAAAATCACTAAGGCAATCAGTACTTCGATCAGGCTGAAGCCCTTAAGTAAGCTTTCGTGTTTCATGGGCATGTAGTGTTTGCTCCGCTTCTGGCTTGGCCAATCACTGTGATACTTATCTGTCGGGAGCTTTCTGCTCCACGGGTGTCACAGATACTAATTGCCTCGGCGTTGGCAAGTGTGCCGTCTGAGCGGTAAGTTAAAGTATTTCCAGCACCGTTTATCGTGACATTCGTTCCGGCTGCCGACATTGCCTTGATCAGAGTTGCGCCTTGAAGCATGACAGCACCTTGTGCCCACGTTGTATTGGCGGTGCAATTAGCTTGATCGCTACTGGCGCAAACAGTGATCGGAGCGCGACGTGTAACGGCCTCACTTCGTGCTAGCTGCAAAAAGCCGAGCATGTTGTTAGTCGCTTGAGTAATCCGGCCACTCTGGATTGTGTCTTGAAATGCGGGTATGCCAACAGTGGCTATCACGCCAATGATGACCAAGACAGTCATAAGTTCAATGAGAGAAAAGCCATCGTGCCGTTGCATTAACTTAATTCCGGTTGGGTACAAGTGCACACTAGCCGCTGGGGGTGTGAAATCCATACGAAGGAGACAAACGCAGCACTTTGTACGACGAACTGCACTTTAGCGGCATCTAGCTGATGCGCCGGGCTTTTGAGTTCGCACTCGTCCAGTTAAATTGATAACAACTTGTTGGAGCGGTTGACCCGCATGGCAGAGTGTAAATGTACCGTTTAGTGCTCGGGTGGAGCCATCCGGTTCGTATTGAAGGTAACTCGTGCTGCGGAAATTTGACCATTGCCAGTTGAGGTCAGTGGGCGTTGAAATTTGCTGGAGTAAAATTTCAACGTTATCAAGTTTTCCGTTTTTGTTCTCATCGGTGAAGATCAGGATATTTTGGTCCCAGAGTTGAGAGTCTGTACAGGTGGATAGCCCTGTGCATAGACTGACAACAGTGCGGCCATAGACTGCAGATCCTCTTGCATAATGCAATGCACCAATAAGTAGGTTAGTTGCCTCCGTTTGTTTGTTGCGAGCAAGGGCTGATTCGAAATTTGGTACAGCTACGCCAAGCATTATTGCAACGATGCCCAAGCATACAGTCAGTTCGAGCAGTGTGTAGCCATTGACTTTATTCATACTTCCAGCGTCCTTGCCAGATTTGAAAAATGCAATGCACAGTCTAGATCAGGTTTTCAGGGTGCCAAGTCATACGGAAAGTCTGCATTAATAGTGGATTGCGGGGTAGTCGGTCTGTTAAGGACTTTGCAGTTAGGGCGTTCGGGCTTGTATAGCTATGTGCTTGAGCGGGATTTGGTGGAACGAGAGTGCTCCTGGCTCGGTGGCCGTATGGTTTCGCCACTGTATCCGTGGCGCTACAAACCTTGCGGTGACGCCTATGGTGTGATGGCTGTAGGATTTCTATCTCGACCTTGCCGGACTTCTGAATTTGCGTATTCGAAGCCGGGCAGCCCGCCTGCGAGTGTTTGGCGCGTATGTCTGATGAGCTAGTCGATCTCGAGCTTTTTCAGGCGATAGCGTAACGAGCGGAAGCTCATGCCGAGCCGCTCGGCGGCTGCAGTGCGGTTCCAGCGGGTTTCTTCCAGTGCCTGCATGATCAACTTGCGTTCGATACTTTCCAGATAGTCTTCCAGATTGTCGATCTGCGCGAGAGAGGCTTCACCTGGGTCCTTGTTGGCGTGGGCATCGACCAGGCGCAAATCCTCGGCATCGATACGGTTGTCGTCACACAGCGTGTAGGCGCGCTCCAGCATGTTTTCCAGCTCCCGCACATTGCCGGGAAAGCGGTAGCTTTTGAGTTTCTCCAGTGCCTCGGGGGCGAGTGCAGCCGGGGGCAGGCCGGAAGACTCGCTCAGGCGCTGGAGCACGGTTTCAGCGAGCAGGCTGATGTCTTCACGCCGCTCGCGCAAAGGAGGTACCCGCAGTTCGATGACGTTGAGCCGATAGAACAGGTCCTGGCGAAAGTTGCCTTCAGCCACTTCTGCTGCCAGATCCTTGTGGGTAGCGCAGAGTATGCGTACATCCACGACCACTTCCTGCTGGCCGCCGACGGCGCGGACGGCCTTTTCCTGGATCGCCCGTAACAGCTTGACCTGCATTGGCAACGGCAGATCCGCGACCTCGTCGAGAAACAGCGTGCCGCCGTTGGCGGCCTGAAACAGCCCCTGCTTGTCTTCGCTGGCGCCGGTGAAACTGCCTTTCTTGTGGCCGAAAAATTCGCTTTCCATCAGCTCCGAGGGAATCGCGCCACAGTTGACCGGCACAAAAGGGCGCTCCTTGCGCGGGCCTTGCTCGTGCATGAGGCGCGCTACCAGCTCCTTGCCGCTACCGGATTCGCCGCTGATGTAGACCGGCGCCTGACTGCAGGCGAGTTTGAATATCTGTTTGCGCAACGTTTGCATCGGTGGCGAGCCGCCAAGCAGACGATTGTCTTCGGGCATATTGATGCTGTCGCTGCTCGGCATGCGCATGGCGGTGGCCACCAGTTCGCGCAGCCGGCCCAGATCCAGTGGTTTGGTCAGAAAGTCAAAGGCGCCAGCCTTAAGCGCATTGATTGCGGTATCGAGGCTGCCGTAGGCGGTGATCATGGCAACCGGCGTTTGCGGGTGGCGTTGCTGGATAAATTGCACCAGCTCCAGGCCCGTGCCATCGGGCAAACGCATATCGGTGAGGCACAGGTCAAACGTTTCCTTGCCCAGCCATTCGTGGGCTTCCTTGACGTTGCGTGCGCTGCGCGTTTCCAGCTTGAGCCGGCCGAGGGTAATTTCCAGCAGTTCGCGGATGTCCGGTTCGTCATCGACTATCAGTGCTTTCTGCCGGAAGGTCATGGTCAGCTCAACTTGCGTGGATGGGCAAAGGTTATACGGAAACAGCTACCGCCGTATTCGCTGGGTTTGTAATCCAGCCGGGCCTGATTGCTTTCGCAAAGCTCCCGCGAAATATACAGGCCAAGCCCGGTGCCTTTGCTCTCGGTGGTAAAAAAAGGCTCGAAAATATTGTTCAGCCGGTTCGGGCTAATGCCGGGACCATCGTCGTGTACTTCCAGAACGGGTAGCTCACTGGTGCTTTCAATGAACAGTTTGACCCACAGTTGTGCCATGGGTTTGTCCTGCTGGCTATAGCGCAGCCCGTTCTGTACCAGGTTGGTCAGTACCTGGTACAGCTGCTCGGGGTCGATTCGTGAGTGCAGGCCTTTTTCATCTGCCAGCAGGTGAATGGTCTGCGTGGGCGGAGCGCTGGCATGAAAATCGCGCACGTAGTTCTCCAGCCATTCACTGAGATCGAGCAGCTTCGGTTCTGCCGGGCGCCGGCGCGACAGTTGCAGAATGTTCTCGATGATCAGATTCATGCGTCTGGATTGATCCTGCACGATCTGGGTCAGGCGCCGGTCAGGGGCGGGCATATCTTCCGACTCCAGCAATAGCTGGGCCGCATGACTGATCGCACCCAGCGGGTTGCGGATTTCGTGGGCAATGCTGGCGGTCAAGCGTCCAAGAGAGACCAGTTTGAGCTGTTGGGCCTGCTGGGCAATCTGGGAAATGTCGTCGAGAAAAACCAGCGTGTGACGCTTGTTGCCGTGAGGCAGGTCTACGAAGCTCGGTTGCAGCGCCGGGCCTCCGGGTGTCGGGTGCAGGGCTTGCGGCAGTAAAGTGGGGTTCTGTAGCCAGTGGCGCAGGCGTTGATGCAGTTCCGGCTGCCAGCTGGACAGTTTTTCGCCTGGCGTTCCTTTGGAACCGAGCAGAAAAACTGCACTCGGGTTGCTCATCAGCAGTCGGTGCTCGGGGTCAAGCAACAGGATACCGGTGCGCATGCGTTTCAGGATGCGCGTATTGAGCGCTTCCAGATTGGCTACTTCGGCGGCCCGTTGCGCAGCGAGGGACTCGGTTTTTTCCAGCCGGTTGCTCAGGTTCTGTACGAAAAAGGCCACAGCAAAACTGAGTACGCCGAGCAGTCCGGCTTGCAGATACTGGCTACTGGCGCTGGGCAGGTTGATGCTCAGGTAAAACGTGCAGAAGATCAGCCCCATGGATGCCGCTGCGGCGATGAACAGGCCAACGCGTCCGCGCATCAGAATGTTGGCTATGGCGACCGAGACAATCAGCAGGTTGCCGATACCGCTGGGCATGCCGCCGGCGGCGTAGAACAGCCAGGACAGCAGCACGACATCGGCCAGTGCCATGCTGAACACGGGAAGCAGTCGCTGAGGCCTGCGCACGATGGCGGCGAACAGCAGGCTGCCTATCATGTAGGCCCAGCTGCCAACCCGGAACACCGTCAGGTTTTGCAGGTTCAGGAGTTCCTGATCGAGCCCGCTTGAAACCAGACCTACCAGGACAAGACCAATGATCAGGCGGTACAGATGAGACAGGCGCAGCAGACGCTCGCCCTGACCGCTATTGAGCGTTAGGGCTTCACTGATCAAGCTTGCGTGGCCCCAGTTCCAGGTGCTGTTGGCTGCAGTACCAGTTACCGCTGCGTTGCAGCGCCTCGCGTTGCGGCACATGCAGGTTGCATTGTGCACAGCGCACCATGACCTGGGTATTGTCGGCTTGCTGCGAGCCGGAAGTGGCCGGTTTGTTTTTGCGTCGCCACAGCCAGATGCCAATCGCGATCAGGGCGATCCAGAATAGAAGTCGGAACATGGGCGGCGTCCTTTTGGCAGTGTGGAGCCTCGCAGTGTAGCCAAGCGCAAAGGCGCAGCACAGGCTTTACGTGTGCCGTTGTCCAAGCACGCGGCGATGCGGGACAATGTGCATATCTGGCGCAGCGTTGCTGCCGCCTTTGCTGATTGATGGAGATTTTCATGAGCCAAGTGTTGCGGGTAGTGATGGCCCAGCTGAACCTGCGGGTCGGCGATGTGCATGGCAACGTGGACCGCCATATCGAGGCGGCATTGACTGCCCGCGATCAGTGGCAAGCGGATCTGATTGTTTTCCCGGAGCTGTCGTTGTCAGGTTATCCGCCCGAAGATCTGCTGCTGCGATCAAGCATGCAGCGCCGCATCGAACAAGCCTTGCAGCGTTTGCGCGATGAAGTACGGGGTATCTACATGGTGGTTGGCTACCCGTGGCAGGAAGACGGCCAGCGCTTCAATGCCTGCGCCCTGGTTGCGGACGGCGAGTTGCTGGGTCGGTATTTCAAACAGATGCTGCCGAATTATCAGGTGTTTGATGAAAAGCGTTATTTCGTCCCGGGCGATCAGCCTTGTGTCATCGAAATCAAGGGCGTGCCGGTGGCGCTGACCATCTGTGAGGACATCTGGTTTGCCGAACCGGTGCGTCAGGCGCGCGAGGCTGGCGCACAACTGATGCTCAGCCTGAATGCCTCGCCCTTCCATCTGGACAAGCAGCAGGAGCGTGAAGAGATGCTGGCGCTGCGCGCCAGAGAGAGCGGCATGCCGATTATTTATGTGAATCAGGTTGGCGGGCAGGATGAACTGGTGTTTGACGGTGGTAGCTGTGCCGTGTCCGCCGATGGCGACGTCCGGCAGCGGGCGGCAGGCTTTACCGAGGGGCTGTATCCGGTTGATTTGCTGGTTGACGGCTCTCGCCTGAGCCCGCGCCAGGCCAGTTGTGCAGCATTGCCCGGTCTTGAAGAAAGCGCCTATCGGGCACTGGTATTGGGCGTGCGCGACTATGTGCAGAAAAACGGCTTCAAGGGTGTGCTGCTCGGTCTTTCCGGGGGCATCGACTCGGCGTTGACCCTGGCGGTGGCGGTGGATGCGCTGGGTGCCGAGTGTGTCGAGGCGGTGATGATGCCTTATCACTATACGGCGCAGATCAGTCTGGAGGATGCCGAGGCGGAAGCGCATGCGCTGAAGGTGACCTATCGGGTGTTGCCGATTGCGCCGATGGTCGAGGCCTTCATGTCTACCCTGGCGCCGGTATTTGCCGGGTTGGGGCGCGATACCACGGAAGAAAACCTGCAGGCCCGCTGCCGGGGCACCTTGCTGATGGCGATCTCCAACAAGAAGGGTTATCTGGTGCTGACCACCGGCAACAAAAGCGAGATGGCGGTCGGTTATGCCACGCTGTATGGCGATATGGCCGGTGGTTTTGACGTGCTCAAGGATGTGCCAAAGACCCTGGTGTTCCGCCTGGCCGAGTACCGCAACAGTCTCGGTATGGTCATTCCGCAACGTGTCATTGACCGACCGCCTTCAGCAGAGCTGGCACCCGACCAGAAGGACGAGGACTCGTTGCCGCCGTATCCGGTGCTCGATGAGATACTCAAGCTGTATATCGAGTTTGATCTGTCCGCCAGCGCCATAATTGCCGAAGGCTTTGATGAGGATGTCGTGCGCAGGGTGTTGCGTCTGGTAGACCTGAATGAGTACAAGCGCCGGCAGGCCCCTGTCGGGGTGCGCGTTACGCAGCGGGGCTTTGGCCGGGACCGGCGTTACCCGATTACTTCCGGCTGGCGACTGGGGGATTGAGGGCGGATCGGTAGCTCGTTGCTGATTTCTTCGCCGCTGCAGGCTGCGAGTGCGGGCATGCAGGCCGGCGGGCCTTCCTGCGCTGGGCTGTAACTCCGCTACGTAGCGCTAACAGAAAGAAGGGAGGCTTTCGCCTCCCTTCTTTTTACTCGCCGGTTCTCTGGTCGAGTTCTGTTTCCGTATTCAGGTCATCGTCGAAATCCGGATCATCGACGGTTACCGCTTCCACCTCGTCCGGTTCGTCAGTGAACCAGCCAAAGGTCAGAAAATCGAACCAGTGGACTTCGTAGTGCTCCATTTCGAGGTCTTCACCGGCTTCTTCGACGTTCTTCTGCAATTCTTCGCGGTTTTCCGGCTGCAATTCGTCCGGAATTTCTTCCTGGGCGTTTTCGTATTGACGAATCACGTCGCGACTGGCGCGGGTCTGTCCGGGCGGTAGCGGATCATCGCTTTCAATTAACGCCAGGGTGGTTCTGGCCAGCCAGGAGCGATCGCTTTCCGGGGTTTCGCGCGGCACGAACTGGCCATCGACCAGGCTCGGATTATCCGGGTAGTTGAGCTTGAGAACTTCCAGACTGGTAGCTGCCAGCTCATCCATACCCAGCTGACGGTAAGCCTCGACCATTACAGCCAGGCCATCACCGACCGAAGGCGTTTCCTGGAAGTTTTCCACCACGTAGCGGCCGCGATTGGCTGCAGCAACAAAGGCGCCACGGCGGATGTAGTAGTCGGCGGCATGGATTTCATACGCCGCCAGCAAGTTGCGCAGATAAATCATGCGCTGCTTGGCGTCCGGCGAGTAGCGGCTGTTGGGGAAGCGGCTGGTCAGCTGGGCGAAGTCATTGAACGAGTCACGTGCGGCACCCGGATCGCGCTTGGTCATGTCCAGCGGCAGGAAGCGTGCCAGCAGGCCGGTGTCCTGGTCGTAGGCTGCCAGACCTTTCAGGTAGTAAGCGTAATCGACATTGGGGTTTTGCGGGTTCAGGCGGATAAAGCGGTCAGCGGCAGAGCGCGCGGCTTCAGGCTCGGCGTTCTTGTAGTAGGCGTAGATCAGCTCCAGCTGGGCCTGAGCTGCGTATTGGCCGAACGGGTAGCGTGACTCCAGCGCTTTCAGGCGGGTGATGGCCAGCGTATAGCTGTCATTGCCCAGTTCATCCATAGCCTGCTGGTACAGCTCGGTTTCGCTGAGGTTTTCGTCGACCTTACTGCTTGAGCAGGCGGCAGTCAGGGCAATCAAGGCTATAAGCAACAGGTGTTTCACTTGCATGGTGGCTGTTGTCCCTGTGACGGTTGGCTGTATTGGCCCGGACCGTCTGTTATGATGTGCGCCCCGGCTTCTCCGGGGCAAAGACGCGGTATTTAACCACAGCGTGCGGCCGAAACCAAAAGCTGCGCATGCCTTCGCAGTAGCCCATGTCCAACGACTCCGATCTGACTATACAACTGAATGCCCAAGTACCCACCGCTCTGGGCGGCCAGCGCCTTGACCAGATAGCTGCGCAGCTGTTCGGCGAGTATTCCCGTTCGCGCCTGTCCAGCTGGATCAAGGAGGGCCGTTTAACCGTTGATGGTGAGGTGGTGCGGCCGCGGGATATTGTCCATGGTGGCGCTGTCCTTTTGCTGGAAGCCGAGCAGGAGGCGCAGGGCGAGTGGATCGCGCAGGATATTCCGCTGAATATCGTCTACGAAGATGAGCATTTGCTGGTGATCGACAAGCCTGCCGGGCTGGTCGTGCATCCGGCGGCAGGACATGCCGACGGCACCTTGCTGAATGCCTTGTTGCATCATTTTCCGGACATTATCAATGTGCCGCGCGCCGGCATCGTGCATCGTCTGGACAAGGATACGACCGGGTTGATGGTCGTGGCCAAAACCATGCAGGCGCAAACCCGGCTGGTCGAGCAATTGCAGAAGCGCAGTGTCAGCCGGATATACGAGTGCATCGTGATTGGCGTGATTACCTCCGGCGGCAAGATCGATGCGCCGATCGGACGCAGTTCCTCGCAACGCCAGCGTATGGCCGTCACCGATGGCGGCAAACCGGCGGTCAGCCACTACCGGGTGCTGGAGCGCTACCGTTCGCACACCTATACACGGGTCAAGCTGGAATCAGGGCGTACCCACCAGATTCGCGTGCACATGACCCATGTCGGTTTTCCATTGGTGGGTGACCAGCTGTATGGCGGGCGCTTCCGTATTCCGCCCGCCGCCAGCCAGACCATGGTGCAGGCGCTCAAGGAATTTCCACGGCAGGCGCTGCATGCACGTTTTCTCGAGCTCGATCATCCGGTCACGGGGCAGCGCATGAAGTGGGAATCGCCCTTGCCGGAGGACTTTGTCTGGCTGCTGACCCTGCTGCGGCAGGATCGCGAAGCATTTGTCGGATGAATCTGGGGCAGTCAAGCGGCGACTTGCTGTTGCCTGACTGGCCTGCGCCAGCCCGGGTGCGCAGCTGTATCACCACGCGGGCGGGGGGTGTCAGCCTGGCTCCGTTCGATACCTTCAATCTTGGTGCGCATGTTGATGATGATCCGCAGTCGGTAGCGGAGAACCGCAGGCGATTGAGTTCGACGCTCGACTGTGTGCCCGCCTGGCTGCAACAGGTGCACGGAACACGGGTGGTCGAGGCCGATCCGCAGCAGGTACTGGAAGCCGATGCGAGCTGGACGGCTACTGCGGGAATTGCCAGCGCCGTGCTGACCGCCGATTGCCTGCCGGTACTGTTTTGTGATCGCGGCGCAACCAGAGTCGCTGCAGCCCACGCCGGTTGGCGTGGGCTGGCTGCTGGCGTGCTGGAAGAGACAGTGCGCGCAATGGAGCTGCCTGGCGAGCGGCTCTTGGCCTGGCTGGGGCCGGCTATCGGTCCGCGTGCTTTTGAGGTCGGCGCCGAAGTTCGGGAAGTGTTTCTGGCTGAGCAAGCACAGTCAGCTGCGGCTTTTGCTCCCAGCCGCAATCCGGGCCGATACATGGCGGATATCTATCAGCTGGCGCGCATCCGGCTGGCGGCCTGCGGGGTTGCGGCGGTATATGGTGGGGGCGGCTGTACCTTCACTGATGCGCGTTTTTATTCCTACCGCCGTGCCTCGCGCACCGGACGCTTTGCCAGTCTGATCTGGCTGGCGGACTGATCCATATCAACGCCATCCGGCTTGAATCGCGCAGAATCATCCTCATCTAGTGTTCATACAGGCAGGTTTCTTGTGTGGAGCATGCACCGCTCCGGCCTGCCCATAACCCGAGGGTGATTTCATGCGAATAGATCGTTTGACCAGCAAGTTGCAACTGGCATTGTCGGATGCGCAATCCGTGGCCGTTGGTTTTGATCATCCGGCCATCGAGCCGGTACATCTGCTGCATGCATTGCTGGAGCAGCAGGGCGGCGCGGTCAAGCCGCTGCTGATGCAGGTGGGATTTGATGTCAACGCACTGCGCAGTGCGCTTAGCCGTGAACTGGATCGCCTGCCAAAAATCCAGAATCCCACAGGCGATGTGAATATGTCGCAGGATCTGGCGCGATTGCTGAATCAGGCCGACCGGCTATCGCAGCAGAAAGGTGACCAGTTCATTTCCAGCGAACTGGTTTTGCTGGCAGCCATGGATGAGGGCACTGCGCTGGGCAAGCTGTTGCTGAGTCAGGGCGTTTCGAAAAAGGCGCTGGAAAATGCCATCGTCAATCTTCGCGGCGGTGATGCGGTAAACGACCCGAATGCCGAGGAATCGCGCCAGGCGCTCGACAAGTACACCGTTGATATGACCAAGCGTGCCGAAGAAGGCAAGCTGGATCCGGTGATTGGCCGCGATGACGAGATTCGCCGGACCATTCAGGTGTTGCAGCGGCGGACCAAGAACAACCCGGTATTGATCGGCGAGCCGGGCGTTGGCAAGACGGCCATTGTCGAAGGGCTGGCCCAGCGCATCATCAATGGCGAGGTGCCGGATGGTCTCAAGGGCAAACGCCTGTTATCGCTGGACATGGGCTCATTGATTGCCGGCGCGAAGTTTCGCGGTGAGTTCGAGGAGCGCCTGAAAGCGGTGCTCAATGAGCTGGGCAAGCAGGAAGGGCAGATAATCCTGTTTATCGATGAGCTGCATACCATGGTCGGGGCCGGCAAGGCCGAGGGTTCCATGGATGCCGGCAATATGCTCAAACCGGCGCTGGCGCGCGGGGAGCTGCACTGTGTGGGTGCCACCACGCTGGATGAGTACCGTCAGTACATCGAGAAGGATGCAGCGCTGGAGCGGCGCTTCCAGAAAGTGCTGGTCGATGAGCCGAGCGAGGAAGATACGATTGCCATCCTGCGCGGCCTGAAAGAGCGTTATGAGGTGCACCACGGTGTGACCATCTCGGATGGCGCGATCATTGCCGCCGCCAAGCTGTCACATCGCTACATTACCGACCGCCAGCTGCCGGACAAGGCGATTGATCTGATTGATGAGGCCGCCAGCCGCATTCGCATGGAAATCGACTCCAAACCCGAAGAACTTGATCGCCTTGAACGGCGCCTGATCCAGTTGAAGATCGAGCGCGAAGCACTCAAGAAAGAAGACGATGAAGCGGCGTTAAAGCGCCTCGGCAAGCTCAAGGACGATATTGCTCGTCTGGAGAAGGAATACGCTGATCTGGAGGAGATCTGGAAGGCGGAAAAAGCCGAAGTGCAGGGCTCCGCACAAATTCAGCAGAAGATCGAGCAGGCGCGCCAGGAGATGGAGACAGCCCGGCGCAAGGGCGATCTGGAAGCCATGGCGCGCATCCAGTATCAGACCATTCCGGATCTTGAGCGCGCCCAGCAGATGTCCGATCAGCATGAAAAGGTCGAGAACCGGTTGCTGCGCAACAAGGTAACGGATGAGGAAATTGCCGAAGTAGTGTCGAAATGGACCGGCATTCCGGTTTCCAAGATGCTCGAAGGCGAGCGCGACAAGCTGTTGCGGATGGAGTCCATGCTGCACACCCGTGTAATCGGTCAGGATGAGGCCGTAGTGGCGGTGTCCAATGCCGTGCGCCGTTCCCGTGCCGGGCTCTCTGACCCGGATCGGCCCAGCGGTTCCTTCCTGTTCCTCGGTCCGACCGGTGTGGGCAAGACGGAGTTGTGCAAGGCGCTGGCGGAATTTCTCTTCGATACCGAAGAGTCGATGGTGCGCATCGACATGTCGGAATTCATGGAGAAGCATTCGGTGGCACGCCTGATCGGTGCGCCGCCGGGTTATGTCGGTTATGAGGAAGGCGGTTACCTGACCGAGGCGGTGCGTCGCAAGCCCTATTCGGTGGTGCTGATGGATGAGGTCGAGAAAGCCCACCCGGACGTATTCAACGTGTTGTTGCAGGTACTTGAAGATGGCCGTCTGACCGACAGCCACGGGCGTACCGTGGATTTCCGCAATACGGTGCTGGTGATGACCTCTAACCTGGGCTCGGTGCAGATTCAGGAGCTGGTTGGTGACCGTGAAGCGCAGCGTGCGGCGGTGATGGATGCCGTCGGCCAGCATTTCCGCCCGGAGTTCATCAACCGTATCGACGAGGTGGTGGTTTTCGAGCCATTGGCGCGCGAGCAGATTGCCGGTATTGCCGAAATCCAGTTGCAGCGCTTGCGCAAGCGTTTAGCCGAGCGTGACCTGCAGTTGCAATTGAGTCCCGAGGTCATGGACAAGCTGGTATCGGTGGGGTACGACCCGGTTTATGGCGCGCGGCCACTGAAGCGGGCATTGCAGCAGTGGGTGGAAAATCCGCTGGCGCAACTGATCCTGCAGGGCAGGTTTGCGCCCGAAGCGATGATCAGCGGTACCTTGCAAGGGGATGAGATAGAGTTCAGCTGAAACCTCCCTCAGCCGTAGAGAAGTTGCGGCTGAGGGGTTTTTATTAACTGCCGGCTTATTCCTGCGCCAGATGGCGCAACAGAATCTCCAGTGCACTCGCCTGGTCGCTGGCCATGTCTATGATCTGGAAGCCGGCCCAGCCACTTTGTGCGTCGGGGCCGGGCCTGCTCCACAGGCAGTCAGCCCCCAGGGTGACCGATTCGATACCCTCCAGTGGTCTGGCAGGAACCAGGCGAAACTGCATTACCGAGTCGGTTTCTATCGACCTTTCACAGAACAGCATGAAGCCTTCAACTGAAAGGTCAGCCAGGCGGCCCAGACGTTCGCCCGAGTGCAGTTCGTAGGCTTCAATTTGCAGACCCAAATGGCGGCGGTCATGCTGGCGACGGTCTTCCATTGAGGCTCCTTAGTTTGATTGTTCGGGGGTTTCGTCTGCGCTGCGACCGGTGAAACGTTGCAGCACCCGGTAGATTGCGGTGAGAGCACGGTCTACCAGGGGTGCGCTGCGCTCTTGAGGCATGATGCGAACCAGACCCTTGTCCATTTCGATAGCCAGTTGGGTTATGGGCTTGATGGCTACCCGTTGGCCGCTGTTGTCGACGAACATGTAATTGCGGGTTGTCGGGCTGAACCAGGACAGCTTGAGCACACGGGTCTGGTCTTTTTCGACGAACTCGAACCAAGTGCCGAATTCGATCTGTTCCAGCTCCTTGACCAGTGCCTGGGCGCGTGGCGATAAGCTCGACTTGCGCGGTGCTGCTTTCATCAGGGCAGCATCTTCGCCAAGCATTTCGCCGAGCGGGCTGTTCGGCAGTGGCGCATTCAGCTTGGCGGCAATCTCGGGCTGTTTTGCCTGGACGGCATGCTGGCAGGCCACAATATCCTTGAGCAGGCGACGTATGCCGTCTTCGTGATAGCCGCCGAGCAGTTCAAGGCCTTTGCGCAGGTCTTCCAGCAGCGCAAGACGCAAGCCTTGCAGGCGCAGCAGCCCTGCAGCATCCAGCGTGGTGCCACTCCAGGCCAGCTCTTCGGCGACTTCGCCAGTGCGCTTCCATTCATCGCTGTGCTCGCCGTGGCGTAACAGCACAAACACCAGCACATCTATCCAGGTCAGCTCGAGAAAGTTGCGGATGATGGCCGGGGGAGAGCGTTTCTCAAGCGCCTGGGAAATAACCTCGGCAGCCATCTGGCGAGCGCCGAGTAGCTTGTCACGACCCTTGGCCGCCTCAATCGCACGGCGTTCGCGCAGTTCGACCTTGTGCTTGAGGGTGGTTACGTATTCGTTGAACTCTTCAAGCAGGGTTTCGAACAGCATGAAGTCGCCGGCGAAGCCATGTATGACCCGCTCGACCACCCAGTGCATTTTGGATAGCAGTCCGCGCTCATCGCCTTCACCGCCATACATCACACCAGCCTGGGCCATGGTGTTGAGCAGTCTGCGGGCCGGATGGTGGTGCTGGGTGAACAGGGCTTTATCCTGCAGGGCAACCTTGAGATAAGGCGTGTGCAGGTGGGAGAGGGTGGTTTTGCAATTATCCGGCAGGTTGTCGTCATCCAGAATGAAGTCGAACAGCATGCCTACCAGGTCGATCACATCGGCTTCCTGGTCTGACAGCTTCTGCTTACCGGGTTCGCTGCTGTGGGTATCCAGTTCCTGATGCAGGCTGGCCTTGAGGCTTTCTACCTTTTGCGGCTGGTGCAGTCTTTGCTTGATGTCCTGGGCAGATTCGGCCTGCAAGCGGTTCAGTGCTTCGAGTAGCTCATTCGCGCTATAGGTACGTGTTGCCCCGGTGGGTGCGAAGCTGGCGATGCTGGGGGTGCCGCCCAGTAGTGGCATGCTGGCGCCATGCTGGCGATTTTCAACCAGCAGGGCGCTCAGGTCGTTGTACAGGCCTTCGGGGTCGGATTGTGCTGCACCGATCCCCGGGCCCTGATTGCCGGCGCCCGCAGTTTGCTGGCTGCCGGCATGAGCCTGCAGACTGCCTCCCTGGCCAGGGGTGTTGCCGGCTGAAGGGGCATGGTGCTGGGCAGTATTTTGCCCGGCAGCTGCTGCGGCTGGTTCCGCATCAGCTACAGGGGAATTGGTCGAGGGTGTGCGACGTGGTTGGGCCGCAGTGCGCTGCACCGAGTATTTGAGGTTGGGAAGCACGCCGGCCTCAATCAGCAGGCGGTTCAGAGCGTCGTAGATCGCGTCGAGTCCATGCATTACATGCTGGTCGAACAGCATGTACAAAATGTGCTTGATGCGTAGCGGTAACGGATGGGGTTCCAATGCTTCGCTAAAGGCGCGGACAATCGCTTGAGGGCCGAACGGGTTGCTGTCCTCGAACAGCTTCTGGCCATTGTTCAGCAGGGCCAGCCGCTGATCCAGTGTGAAGATTGCCTGGGCAGAACGTGAACGAACGCGGCTGACCATGTTGGTCACCTGCATCAATTCCTCGTAATCCTCGTTCTCCACCAGCGAGAGGTTTTCCGCATCGATCTGGCTTTCCACTGCTGGTGGAGGCTTGAGTTTGCCTTCCATGAAGTCGGAAAAGTTTTGAGCGATCTGCTGGTGATAGGCTCTTTCGATTTGCGGGCGCAAGCGGCGAATGTCGCGCATGCTGTCGAAGTAGAGGGTTTGTACCTGATTGTTTTCAGCCTTTTCGGCGCACTCGAAAAGCTTGTCGTCGACATTGCTGAAAACACCCGTCAGGTGTTCTGCCAGCCGGTTCATTACCAGTTTCTTGCAATTCTGCACAAGATCGGTAAATCGCGGCTGTATGCCTCTGCTTGCCAGAGAAGACGGATTGTCAGCCTTGCCGGTCTGTGTGTCCTGGGTACTCATTGGCTGTCCTGCGTGAAGCCTTGCGGCGCCGCGGTCTGCATTTATTGGATGTATTGACACATATAGCAGTCTGCAAGGCAACTGCAAAGCATCATGTATTGGTTTAATGCTTTTCAGGCTTGACAGCGTGAGATGGAAACGTAAAATGGCGCGCCTCAGATGCAGGAACGGGTTACCGGTTCGGCGATGAGACGGAAGTATGAAGTTCCGCGATAGCTCAGTTGGTAGAGCAAGTGACTGTTAATCACTGGGTCCCTGGTTCGAGTCCAGGTCGTGGAGCCAAACTTTCACCGGGGTATAGCGCAGTCCGGTAGCGCGCCTGCTTTGGGAGCAGGATGTCAGGAGTTCGAATCCCCTTACCCCGACCATTTTTGGGTCGTTAGCTCAGTTGGTAGAGCAGTTGGCTTTTAACCAATTGGTCGTAGGTTCGAATCCTACACGACCCACCATATGAAAGCCCTGACCGTAGCGGTCAGGGCTTTTTTATTGTCCCGAGGTTTTCAGGGCTGGATCAGGCGGTTTAGCTGACCAGCCGGCTGAGCAGGCGACTCAGCACTCCCAGCCCGATGACGACCAGCAACACGATCAGCAGCAACCGCCAGGGCCGGAACGGTTGGCGCTCGACCTGATGCTGCGGAGCGGCGAGGTAGCTGTCCACTTTGCTCTGGTCTTCAGGTGTCAGGCGGCTGGTCATGACTGCTCCCGTGCTGGATAGATGATTCGCGTTGGCTGGATCATTCTGTGGCAATGGCCGGGCTTCCGCCCGGACGAATAGTTTCTCCTTGTAGCATCCTGACAGTCATACCGCCATGCTCGCGCAGAATGAAAGCTGTCGAGTCTGCTTCACGTCGCGAGGATGTTTCTGCGGTCGGGCCGGAATTCTGACGGGTAGTGACATCTGGTAATGTGGAAAGATAATTTCCTGTGAACATTGTCAAAGAGGAGTTCGCCTGTGAGCAGACTGCCGGCTGCGGTTTTCCTGCTGATGTTGTCCGGGTCACTGTTCGGGCAGGAGCCGGCGCCGGTTCAGGCTCCATGGACGTTACTGGATCAGTTTGATCAGCCCTATACGCGCAATGACCAGCTGCGGATTTTGCTGGTGGCGCGCAGCATGGACGCGGCAAAGTTGCTGGATCAGGCGTTGCAGGGAAAGCCCGCGGATTATCTCGAGGTGCGCGAAGCGGTGTTTGTCGCGGATGTGAGCCGCATGCCGGCGTTGATCTCTACGCTTTTTGCCATACCGGCCATGCGCGATTACAACTACCGGGTGCTGCTTGATCGGGAACCGCGGGTAGTGACCAGGTATTCCGGTGATGCTGACAAGCTGCTCTGGGTCGAGATGAAGCAGGGCAAGGTAGTCTCGGAGCGCGAGTTTGCTGATCCACTGGCGCTGGAAAAGGCGCTGCAGCAGGCGGGTCAATGATAGCGCCGGAGTTGCTTGCGCCAGCCAGTCTGATGCTTGGCTGGGCGGGCTATCTGCTGGTGCTGTGTTATGCGCTGTGGCGGGCGCCCTGGCTGGAGTTGTTCAGTGATAGCCGCCGCCAGCATCTGTTGTTCGGTACGGTGCTGGGGCTTTTCCTGCTCTGGCTGTTGCGCCGGGATTTTCCCTCCGGGGTGTCCTTTCATTTCATTGGCATGACTGCAGTGGTACTGCTGCTCGACTGGCCGCTGGCGATTGTTTCAGGGCTACTTGCGCAAATCGGCCTGCTGTTGCTTGGCCGGCAGCAACTTGCGGCAATGGGCGTCAACGGCTTGCTACTGGTGCTGTTGCCGGTTCTGGTTACTGAGTTCTGTGCGCTGTGGGTAGAGCGCTTTCAGCCGCGCAATCTGTTTGTGTATATCTTTTGCAGCGGCTTTTTTCCTGCGGCTCTGGCTGCGCTTGGCTGTTGCGCGCTGGGCTGGTTGCTGCTCTGGTGGGGCGGGGTCTACGAGTTGCCTGCTTCTGGGTTGGGGGACTCGGCAGGCTATCTGTGGCTGGTCATGTTTCCTGAGGCGTTCATCAATGGCACGGTCATTACTGCACTGGTGGTGTTTTGCCCTGACTGGCTGGAAACCTTCAACCGCAGTCGCTACTTGCAGGCCCCCTGGAAAGACGGGAACTGGTCAGCGAAATAAAGCCGGATTTGCCTGCTGAATGTCGGCTTCCGGCTTGATCTGTATCAAAAGACGTTGACCTGCATAGCCGAAGATGACCGGGTCAACTTTCCCGGGAGTCGCAAATGAGCATACACGGATGGGCGCGCCAGTCCCTGGCGCAGCAGCTGTATGAGGCCCGTCAGGCGGGTTTTGACGAGCTGCTTGCGCTCAGGGCCCTGCTCGGCGTGCTGGTGGAGCGCAGCGGTCAACTGCGCAGCGGCGAAGACTTGCGACAAGAGTTGCTGTTTCTTGCCGATAATCTGGATGACGAGCGTGACTACAGCTTCATGCGGCCTTAGCCGCGATACTTAATGCCTTTGTGGTGGCAGGTCGGTTGAGAACAGCTCGTCGTCCGTGAGATCGCCTGGAATGGCATGATCTTCGGCTGCCCAGGCGCCCAGATCAATCAGCTTGCAGCGCTCCGAGCAGAAGGGCCGGCTCGGGCTTTGTGGCCCCCATTCGACCGGAACACCGCAGGTCGGGCAGGTAACGCTTGTGGTTTTACTCATGACTGGTCTCCGCGCAAGTTGCTGTAGAAATCGTGCAGGCGCCGGACTTCGCTTTCCAGCCAGCCCAGATCCCTGTCGTTGAGCAGAACATCATGTGCCTTGGTAAGCCGGTGCTCACGTTGTGCTTGTGCCTGGAGAATCGCCTGAACCTGTTGTTCGCTGACCTGATCCCTGGCGATGGTCCGCTGCACCTGCAGGTGCTCCGGCGTGTCCACCACCAGAATCCTTTGGGTCAGCTGATGCTGGCCAGACTCGATCAGCAACGGCGAAACCAGAATCGCATAGGGAGATTCTGCCAGCGCCAGATGCTGGATGATTTCCTCGCCGATCAATGGGTGCAGCAAGGCTTCCAGCCAGCGACGCTGCTCCGGATGGTGAAAGATTTCCTCGCGTAATGCGGCACGGTTCAACTGGCCGTCACTTTGCAGTATGTGGTTGCCGAAATGCTCGGCAATCCTGAGCAGGGCAGGCCGTCCCGGTTCAACGACCCAGCGCGCCGCGTGGTCGGCATCGACGGTGTGTACTCCAAGCTCACTGAAACACTTGGCAGCCGCGCTTTTGCCGCTGCCAATGCCGCCAGTCAGCCCGAGAATCCAGGGTTTCATCGCGTATTCACACTATCAGTAGGCCGTCGCAGATAGCTGCTTGGCGCTGGGCCGGATTAGTTTAAACCGCTCATCTGCATGTAGCTGGCGGTAATTTGTTCGCCCCAGATCAAGGCAATCCATCCGGCAATTGCCAGATAAGGGCCGAAAGGCAACGGGGTGCTGGTTTCGGCATTGCGCATACGCAGCATGATAACCCCCAGTACAGCACCGACCAGCGAAGACAACAGAATGGTCAGCGGCAGTACCTGCCAGCCGCCCCAGGCGCCGAGCATGGCCAGTAGCTTGAAATCACCATAGCCCATACCTTCCTTGCCGGTCACCAGCTTGAACAGCCAGTAAACCGACCACAGGCTCATATAGCCAGCCACTGCGCCCCAGAGCGCCTCGGGAAGCGAAGTGAACAAGCCGAAACTGTTGAAGATCAATCCGAGCCAGAGTAGTGGCAGAACCAGATCGTCGGGCAATAACTGATGGTCTGCATCAATCAGGCTCATGGCTAGCAAGCCCCAGCTAAGCAGCAGCATGCCGCCGGTTTGCCAGCTGAAGCCAAAGTGCCAGGCGATGAATGCGGATAACAGCCCGCAGGCCAGCTCTACCAGCGGGTAGCGCTTGCTGATGGGCGCCTTGCAGGCAGAGCACTTGCCGCGCAGGGCCAGCCAGCTGATCAGGGGAATGTTCTCCCACGCCTTGATTTCATGCCCGCAATGCGGACATTGCGAGTTGGGCAGGATCAGGTTGAAAGTGGCGCCGGACTCTGTAGCCGGGAGTTCTAGCAATTCACGAGCCTGCACTTGCCATTCGCGCTGCATTATCTTCGGCAGGCGATAAACCACCACATTTAGGAAGCTGCCAATGAGCAGGCCCAGCAAAAAAACCACGAAAACAAAGGCCGGCAAGTTGCCGGCCAGGAAGTCGATCAGTGCCATTATTTATCCGCCGACCACATTGCCGAGCTGGAAGATTGGTAGGTACATGGCGATGATCAGGCCGCCCACCAGAACACCGAGTACGGCCATGATGATCGGCTCCATAAGTGCGGTCAGGCCATCAACAGCGTTATCGACCTCTGCTTCATAGTACGTGGCAACCTTGTCCAGCATTACATCCAGCGCACCGGACTCCTCGCCGATGGCCGTCATTTGAATGGCCATTGATGGGAATACTCCGGTGGTTCGCATGGAGAAATTCAGTTGGGTACCACTGGAAACGTCCTGTTTGATCTGGTTCACGGCATTTTTGAACACCACGTTGCCTGCGGCGCCCGCGACCGAATCCAGTGCTTCAACCAGAGGCACGCCAGCGGCAAAAGTGGTAGACAACGTGCGGGCATATCGCGCTACTGCCGATTTGTAGAGAATATCCCCGACAACAGGCAGCTTGAGGGAAGTGCGTTCTATCCATTCGCGAAACTTCTTGGAGCGCTTTTTCCCTTCACTGAAAGCGTATACCCCACCGGCAATGCCAAACAGGAAGGCAAACCACCATTCCTGCAGTCCTTCGGAAAGACCCACAACAAACTGGGTAAATGCCGGGAGTTCGGCACCAAAGCTTTTAAAAACTTCAGCAAACGAGGGTACAACCTTGATCAGCAGAATCGCCGTCACTATTACCGCGACAACCACAACAGCGATCGGGTAGTTCATTGCCTTCTTGATTTTCGACTTCAGTGCTTCGGTTTTTTCCTTGTAGGTTGCCACGCGATCCAGAAGGTTTTCCAGTGCGCCGGCCTGTTCGCCAGCATCGACCAGGTTGCAATAAAGGTCATCGAAGTATTCAGGCTTTTTGCGCAAGGCGGTGGCGAAGCTGTTACCTGCAGCGACTTCCTGTTTCACCGCGTTGACCAGGTCGCGCATATTGGGATTTTCAAGCCCCTCGCCGATGATGTCGAACGACTGCAACAAGGGTACGCCTGCCTTCATCATGGTGGCCATTTGCCGGGTAAACAGAGCAATGTCCATCGGCTTGATTTTTTTGCCGGCGCTAAAGAGGTTTTTGCCTTTTTTGGTGACTTTGGTCGGGTTGACGCCCTGCTTGCGCAGTTGCGCTTTGACCAGGGCAGGGTTGAGTCCGCCAAGTTCGCCTTTGATTTTGGCGCCTTTCTTGTCGGTACCTTCCCACTTGAAGATGCTCATTTCTGCAGCTTTTACGGCCATGGGTTAATCCTTGGTCACGCGGTTGACTTCCTCAAGGCTGGTTACTCCTTGCATGGCTTTTAACAGTGCTGATGTTCGCAGGTCATTAAAGCCGTCTTTTCGCATCTGCACCGAGATATCAATGGAGTTTCCTTCCTCCATGATAATGCGTTGCAAGGCCGGCGTGTTTTTAACCACTTCATAGATTCCGACACGGCCCTTGTAACCGTTATTGCAATTTTCACACCCGACGGCGCCGTAAATCTGGAAGGAGCCGATTTTTTCTTCGGGGAAACCTTCTTCAAGAAGTGTTGGTGTTGGCACTTCGACCGGCTTCTTGCAGTGGCTACACAGTTTTCTGGCTAATCGTTGAGCGATGATCAGATTGACTGAAGTAGCTATGTTGAAAGACGGGACACCCATATTGCGCATGCGCGTCAGTGTCTCGGCGGCGCTGTTGGTGTGCAGGGTAGACATGACCATGTGTCCGGTCTGAGCTGCTTTCACCGCAATCGAAGCGGTATCCAGGTCGCGAATCTCGCCGACCATGATGATGTCCGGATCCTGGCGCAGAAAGGCTTTCAGGGCAGCGGTAAAATCCATGCCCTGTTTGGGGTTGACGTTGACCTGATTGATGCCTTCCAGATTGATCTCAACCGGATCTTCAGCTGTGGAAATATTGACGTCTACTGTATTGAGGATGTTGAGGCCGGTGTAGAGGGATACGGTCTTGCCCGAGCCGGTGGGGCCGGTTACCAGAATCATGCCCTGCGGTTGCTGCAGGGCGGTCATGTAGAGCTCTTTCTGATCCGGCTCATAACCGAGTGCATCAATACCCATCTGGGCGCTGGATGGGTCAAGAATCCGCATTACAATTTTTTCGCCCCACAATGTGGGGCAGGTGCTGACGCGAAAATCGATCGATTTATTCTTCGATATGCGCATCTTGATCCGTCCATCCTGCGGCTTGCGGCGCTCGGATATGTCCAGACTGGCCATGACCTTGAGGCGGGCGGAAATGCGTGGAGCAAGCTGGATCGGTGGTTTGGCTATTTCCTGCAGGATGCCATCGGTTCGAAAGCGCACCCGATAGGCTTTTTCGTAGGGCTCGAAATGCAGGTCCGAGGAACCCATTTTGATCGCATCGAGAAGCATCTTGTTGACAAAGCGCACGACAGGGGCGTCGTCGGCCTCATTGCCGGTGATGCTGTCTTTCTTGTCCTCTTCGACAGCCTCGATATCCACATCAAGATCGACGTCGTTAAGGTCGTCCATGCCGCTGGTGGCTGCGTCGAAGAATTTTTCGATTGCATCGCCCAGCTTGTCATCCTCGACCAGAATGGCCTCGGTGCTCAGTCCGGTGCTGAACTGCACATCGGTGATGGCCTGATGGTTCGACGGGTCGGAAATAGCCACATACAGCTTGTTGCCGCGCCGGAACAACGGCAGGGAACGGTGCTGGCGAATGAGTTTTTCGCTGACCAGATCCCGGGGCTGGCCTTCCTTGTCGATGCTGCCCAGATCCACCAGCGGCATGCCGAATTGCTCGGCGGCCAGTTCTGCCAGGGCACGGCTTTTAGCCAGCTTGTTCTGGACCAGATAGGTGACCAGTGACAGTTTGTTGCGCTGCGCCTGAGCATTAGCTTGTTGTGCGCTTTTTTCATCCAGAAGGCCGATGAGGACGATCTGTTTGGCTAGGCCGGATAGGGCAATGTCATTCATGTGTCGGACTTGATGGTGGGGGTTAACATATGAAAGCACAACTTACTGGGTATCGGGGTATAAAAGCAAAGGCCCCGCATTGCGGGGCCTTTGCTTGCTTTTGGCGACAGATTGCGGCGCCAAGGCTATGAAGCTTAGAACTGAACAGTCTGAGTTGTGCTGCCTGGGGATTTCGGTACGCCAGCCAGAGAGCCGGTGATCTGGGCAGATGTGCCACCAGTTTTGGTGATGCTTGTGCAGGCAGACGTGTTGGTTGTTACGTCAAGGCCTGAGCCTTCGCCTATTGCTTGCAGAGCGGCTTCGGTTTTGCGGCTGGTTACTTCAGCCAAGCAGGCTTTTTCTGCCGAGCGAACGGTGTAGCTTTGGTATTGAGGAATGGCGATAGCGGCCAAAATACCGATGATGGCAATAACGATCATCAGTTCGATAAGGGTGAAGCCCTTTTGTGCTTTCATGTGCGTCTCCTGAGAAATTAAAGCTGCTTAGTGCCAAGCAGTAATCTAACTAAAGCATAAAGCGTGCCAAGTGAATGGTGCGTGGTGATCCTGGCATTTTCTGGTGGAGTGTGGGTATGACGGAAGTCGTGGAGTGTCAAAAATTGTCACAAACTGAAAGTTTGCGCTTGCCGGAGAGAGCTTTCTGGTGGCTTTTTATGATCGTATTGATATTGGCTTTTTTGCAGCCATTTCACGGGGGTGGGTATCCAGGTTTTTTAGAGAACTATGTGCTGGCGGCTTGGGTGATTTTTTTGTTCGGTTTGCTAGTGATGTTACGGGGGGAGTTTTTTATTGGTTCAGGGCTTTGGGTTTGGCTTTTATTTGGGGTGATGCTTCTGGTTGGCTTTTTTACGCAGTCAGTACCTTTTATGGGGCCAATTAATCAGTATTTCGCCTGCTGGTTAGTAGGGTTTGCTGTGATGCAGCATGCTGCTCGGTTCTCATTACAAGATGCATGGTCCGAGCGTTCGCTTGCAATTGCGTTAGTCATTCTTGGTTTGCTGTCTGCTGTTTTTGGAATAGTTAGATTTTACGGTCTGGTTGGTTGGTTCTCTTATTTGTTGCCGGAGCCTGCGTCGGGGCGTATGAACGGGCTTCAGGGGCAGAGTAATTTTTTTGCCGTTTTATGTTTTTTAGGGTGTATTGGAAGTGTTTGGCTTAGACGATTGAATTGCTTTAGTTATCCAGCCTTGATGTTGGTGTTGTTGCCGATGTTTTATGGTATCGCTCTGTCTGGTACTCGCGTAGTGTATTTGGCGTTTTTCTCCTGGATTTTTATATTGTTTTTAATGAAAGGTTATAAAGATACGCTGATCTTGGTTGGTGTAATGGGTGTCTTATATTGTCTGCTCAGGCCTTTGTTCTTGAGTTTGAATATAGATCTGACTGAGATCTGTGTGCGGGCCGGTCTTATGCCGTGGGGTGGTATTAATGCCGATCTATTTTCGCGTGGCGCTGAAAGCCTTCGTTGGGTTGAGTGGCCTGTAGCGTGGAAAATCATGAAGTCGGCATGGCCTCTAGGTGTTGGTGCTGGTGGGTATCCTGCGCATAGTTATTTCATGAATTTTGAATTGGGAAACATACCGATAAACGGTATTTGGCTTCATTCGCACAATTCATACTTGCAGCTAATTATTGAGTTCGGCTTGGTCGGTGCGATTTTTCTGCTATGTTCAGCGTTCTTGGTTTTGAAGATCATCTATAAATTCATTAATGAAGGTAGGGGCTTATATTTGGGTTCGCTGGCTACTTTGTTGGTATACAGTTTTTTTGAGTTTCCTTTCTGGTCTTTGCATTTTTTTGTGCTGTTTATATGGGTGGTTTTTGCTGGGTGTAATTGGCGCAGTATTAAAATAAAAAATCTCTACGGAATTATTTTAATTCCTATTTCATTTTTTATATTTATTCATTATGTGTCTCTTTATACATATGTTTTTAAGGCTTCTATGAGTTATTTATGGCCAAACGAACCTGTTGACTTTTCTTATGCGAATACGATGATTAGGGATCCGATTTTGGAGCATTATGGGTATCAACAATACCTTGAATCTCCAACTTATTCCAAGGAGAGTCTGGCTAAAGATCTTGAATTGTCTAGAAAATATTATAATTTTATTCCCTACTCTTCTATAGTATCGAGATATATAATTTCCCTAGCGGCAAGCGGTGATCGCGGACTAGCAACCAGTTTGGTTCGCAAGTTGTCTGTAAACGACCCATTATACAGGAAAGAATTTATTAATGATGTTAATAGTGCAAGTGAAAAGGTTCCTTCCTGGGATATAAAATGGTTAATTGATGAGTGGCGTATCCGATAGCGTGTTTGAATTTTTAGTATCGAACAGATTGTGTGCTTACCCCGGGAGGTCTAGGTTGGCCGATTAAGGTGCCGGTAACTCCACCTGCCCTTGAGATGGTTAAGCAGGCGAATCCGCTGGTGGGTATTGAAATCGTAGGATCGTTCTGATTTGTCCCCTCAAGGGCTGCTTCTGATATGTAGCCTGTTATCTCGGAAAGGCAGGCTCGTTCGGCTGCGCGTAACGTGTAAGACTGATATTGGGGGATGGCTATGGCGGCCAAAATTCCTATGATGGCTATCACGATCATGAGTTCAATCAAGGTGAATCCTTGTTGTTTCTTCATGGTCTGCGTCCTTGGTTTAGGTTGTTTTTATTGCTGTTTTCCTATGGGATGCATGATTCGCGCCATCTGGCCATTGTCAGAGAGTTGGTAGTCGGGGGAGGCTAGGCTTAAGTTTGCTGTCTTCGGAAATTGCTCTTTTTCAAATTTTTTAGACCGATCGTTTCAATTTTGTGTTTAATGCTGCCTATGGGGCAAGTTTTGGGCAAAGAGCCTACTCGCCCTGCAAATAAGCGAAATTTCTGCAGGCCAGAGTGGATGCATAACTGGTGTCGGCTTACATCGCCAGCCGCATCGACAGATCAATTGCCTTGATGTCCTTGGTCAGGGTGCCCAGAGAGATGTAGTCCACTCCGGTTTCGGCAATGCTGCGCAGGGTGTTGCGGTTGATGCCGCCGGAGGCTTCCAGTTTGGCGCGGCCGGCGCAGTGCGCAACGGCTGTGCGCATGTCTTCCAGGCTGAGTTCATCGAGCATGATGATGTCGGCGCCGGCCTCCAGCGCCTGACGCATTTCTTCCAGGTTTTCCACTTCCACTTCGACCGGCTTGCCCGGGGCGATGGCGTGCGCGTTGCGGACGGCCTGAGCGATACCGCCGCAGGCAGCGATATGGTTTTCCTTGATCAGAAAGGCATCGTAGAGCCCGATGCGATGATTGTGGCAGCCGCCGCAGGTGACCGCGTACTTCTGCGCCAGGCGCAGACCGGGGAGGGTTTTGCGTGTGTCGAGCAGTTTCACCCGGGTGTCGCTGACCAGATCGGCGTACTGCCGGCAGTGGGTGGCCACGGCAGATAGGGTTTGCAGGAAGTTCAGGGCGCTGCGCTCGCCGCTGAGCAAGGCCCGAGCAGGGCCTTCAAGCTGGAATAGAACCTGATCCGGGTTGACCTGTTCGCCATCGCGTACCTGCCAGAACACGCGGGTGTCGGGCTCTAGCTGGCGAAACACTTCGTCGACCCAGGCCGTCCCGCAAATCACGGCATCCTCGCGGGTAATAACCGTGGCTCTGGCCATGTGTTCTGGCGGAATCAGTTGCGCGGTGATGTCGCCGCTACCGATGTCTTCGCGCAGGGCATGCTCTACGTTCAGCTGGATCTCGCGGGTCAGTGCGGCAAGGGTGAGGTTGGGCATGCTCTGCTCCAGAGGTTCGGTGGGGCAATTATACGGCCCGTGACACAATCTGTACGGCCGAACGGGTGTGGTTTGCCAGTGCGGGTTGCTGCGTATTTCTGTTCATTCTGTGATGCAGTGCATGGAAGTGCCAGTTGGGGCTTGGTGGTGGGGGGTGGCTATCTATAATGAGGTTATTGGTTTTTTGGCGCCATTTTTACGGCATGCCTTGATTCTTCTTCGAATGCTTTGCTGATTTCGGCCGCTGTCGCTGGCCGGGGTTTGCGGGAGACTGCAATGCAGACTGACGCGAAGGTGGTGCAACTCAATAGTGTCGCCCCCGATCAATCAGGTCCTTCAGTGGGGGGCAGATTGCCCGTGGCGCTTATTCCTGTACGTGACAAAGCCGTCCTGCAGCTGAAGCAGTCGATGCAGGCCTTGTTCGATAATGCCGATGATTCGCTGTTCCAGATGGCCGACCGGGCTTCCAGCAATGGCGAGCAGAATGCCTTTTTCGAGGCCATGCGTGATTTGCGGCTGAAGCGTAAAAGCATCGAGAGCGGTTTTCTGGAGCTTGTCGGCGGGATATTTACTGCCCTCAACCAGGTCGAAATCGGCAAGGCGCCGGTGCTGGAGAGTATTTCGTTCGCCAACCTGTCATTGATGAATACCGATGCCCTGGAAGAAAGTGTGGCAGTGGATGCCATGGTGGCGAAGGTCATGAGCCAGAGCAGCCTGGCGCTCGGGCACCTGACCATCCGGCTGAATGCGCTGATCAGCAAAAAGCTGGATGAGCGCAGCAATCCGCTCGGGCCAGCAGTGCTGTGCGAGAGCTTTTTATCCGCGTGCAGCAGTCTGGGCGTGGAAATCCGCGTCAAGCTGATCATCTTCAAGCTGTTTGAGAAATACGTACTCAGCCAGTTGGACGACCTGTACGCGCAGGCAAATCAAATGCTCGGTGCCGCCGGTGTGTTGCCGGATCTTAAATCGGCCCCGCCGCGCAGTAGTACGCCCCGCAGCCATACACCTGCCAAAGTGCAGGATGAACCATTTACCGAAGAGGTGAATGAGAATGCCGTGCAGCAGGCTTTCAGTACCCTGCAGAATCTGCTCTCGGAAGTGCGCGGCAGCGCTTTTCCGCAGCGTGCGCAGCCGGCCGATGCACTACCCATTTCCAGCAATGATCTGATGCGCCTGCTTTCGCACTTGCAGAAGAGTGCGCCTCAGGCAGCTGCCGAGACAGATGTGCGTGACAATCTGGACCAGCTGTTGACACGTGCCAGTGCCAAGAGTGGCCGGGCGCGCGTGGTGGGTCAGGTTGATGAGGACGTGATCAATCTGGTTTCCATGCTGTTCGAGTTCATTCTCGACGACCGCAATCTGCCGGATTCGCTGAAAGCACTGATCAGCCGCATGCAGATTCCGATGCTCAAGGTCGCCGTGCTGGACAAGACGTTTTTCGGCCGTGGCAGTCACCCGGCACGGCGTCTGCTGAATGAAATTGCCTCAGCCTCGCTCGGTTGGGCGGATCAGGATGATGCCAAGCGCGATAGCCTGTACGTGAAAATCGAACAGGTTGTGACGCGTCTGTTGACCGAGTTTGTTGATGATCCGGCGATTTTCTCCGATTTGCTGGCCGACTTCATTGCCTTCACCGGCGACGAGCGCAAGCGATCCGAACGGCTTGAGCAGCGCACCCGGGATGCCGAAGAGGGCCGCGCCAAGGCAGAACTGGCGCGTCTGGAGGTGGAGCAGGAACTGAACGCGCGGCTGGTGGGCAAGACCCTGCCGCAGGTTGTGGTTAACCTGTTGCAGGATGCCTGGAGCAAGGTACTGCTGCTCAACCATCTCAAGCACGGCGTTGCTTCACAGCAGTGGCATGGCGCGCTGGCGACGATGGATGACCTGATCTGGAGTGTTGAACCGCACACCGGTGAGCCGGAAGCCCGCTTGCGCCTGCTGCAACTGGTGCCGAATCTGCTTAAGAACATCCGCGAAGGGATGGCTGGCGCCGCATTGGACCCCTTTGCCACCGGAGAATATTTTGCCCAGCTGGAAGCCCTGCATGTTCAGGCGTTTCAGCGCATCAAACGCGAAATGTCCGCAGCAGGCGCTGCCAGCGCTGGAGCGGTGGAATTGCCGGATGTTGCGGATAGCGTGAGCGCCGGGGGTGCGCTGGATGAATCCTCGCTGGCGGATGCCCCGGCAGAGCCAGCCGAGCCGCCGGTGATGGTTGAGGTTGTCGAGGAGATCGTGTTGCTGGCGCCGGGCGAAGTGCGTTGCGCCGAGCCGGAAGAAATGCTGGGTAACGATGATGAGTCGCTGCACAAAGTGGATAACCTGCATGTCGGCAGCTGGGTGGAATTGCAGGAAAGCGGGGATCAGAAGCTGCGCTGTAAACTGGCAGCCATTCTCAAGCAGACCGGCAAATACATCTTTGTGAACCGCACCGGCATGAAAGTGCTGGAGAAAAGCCGCATGGGTCTGGCCGTCGAGTTTCGCCGTGGTGCAGTGCGCATGCTGGATGATGCCTTGCTGTTTGACCGCGCGCTGGAGTCGGTCATCGGCAATCTGCGCCGGCTCAGGAAAAGTTGATCAGGCAGTCTGCTTGGCACAAGGCCCGGAGTATTCCCGGGCCTTGTGCTTTGTGTGGCTTGGCCCGCCGGTTGCTCTGCTCTAGAGTGGTTGCCTGTTCAAGGAGTGCATATGCAGCTGGATCCACAGACGGGCTGGTGCAGTGGTATCAATCGCTGCCCCTCGCCGAACTTCAATAGTCGCCCGCTGGGTGAGATTTCCCTGCTGGTGATTCATAACATCAGCCTGCCGCCAGGGCAGTTCGGTACGGGCAAGGTGCAGGAGTTCTTCTGTAATCGACTGGACTCCCTTGAGCATCCGTACTTCTCGGAAATCGCCGGCTTGCAGGTCTCGGCGCACTTTCTGATCGAACGCAACGGTACGCTGGTGCAGTTCGTATCCTGTCTCGACCGGGCCTGGCACGCCGGGGTGTCGTGTTTTGCCGGGCGCGAAGGTTGCAATGATTTTTCCCTGGGTATCGAACTCGAGGGAACGGATGATCAGCCTTACAGTGATCTACAGTATGCTGCACTGGTCGCGCTGGTCAGGGAGTTGCAGCTGCACTACCCGCAGCTGCGCCGGGAGCGGATCTGCGGGCATAGTGATATAGCGCCCGGGCGCAAGACCGATCCGGGCCCGGCGTTTGACTGGGAACGACTGTTCGCAGCTCTGCAGGCTTGATTGAGGAGAAAGGCGAATGAGTTTTTTGGTGCTTTTGCTGGCACTGCTGATCGAGAAATTTTCGGCCGTTCGCCGGCAAGTCCAGCAGGACGGGCCATGGCTGCAGTGGTTGGCCGGTTGTGACTCCAGTTCACGCCTTGCAAGTGCGCCGGAGCTGGCGCTGTCGTTACTGGTGCTGCTGCCGGTAGCGTTGCTGGGGCTGCTTCTGCTGGTGATTCAACCAGTGCTGTACGGCTGGCTGGCGCTGCCGGTGCATCTGCTGGTGATGATGTTCTGTCTGGGGCGCGGCGATGTGCTGGCGGCACTGGGACCATTTCGCGATGCCTGGCGGCGCGGTGATCTTGAAGCGGCTTATCTGGTGGCTTCACGCGATCTGGCGATAGATGGCGAAAGCGATGCGGACTTGTTGCGCAAGGTCCAGGGGCATCTGTTGTGGGAGGGTTATCAGGGCTTCTTTGCGGTGATTTTCTGGTATGCCGTACTGGGACCACTACCGGCACTTGCATACCGTTTGCTCGCGCTGACCGAAGCCCATACCAGTCAGGAGTCATTGCGTGAGCTGGCCGTTCGTTTGCGGCATGTTATGGACTGGTTGCCGGTGCGTGCTCTGGCGTTGAGTTTCGGACTGGCGGGCAACTTCGTGGCGGTTACGCAGACCTTGCTGCATGAATTGCTCAACCGGGAAATTCCGGCCCGCAGATTGCTGCTCGACAACGGCCTGGCTGGCGCTGGTCTGGCTGACGGGGAGTCGGGCGTAGCCAGCCTTGATTCGATCTGGCAACTGCTGATTCGCTCTGCGGTGCTCTGGTACGGCACCCTGGCGCTGGGCACGCTGCTCTGGCTTAGCTGACCGGCTGTCTGGCGCCCAGCCAGGCGGCACCGCGGACGCCGCTGGAATCGCCATGGCGTGCCGGCAGCAGTCGGGTGTTGAGCTGATCGGAAAACACATGGCGCAACAGCAGTGCAGGGACACGGTGGTATAGCTCGCGCATGTTGGAAAGCCCGCCACCAAGTACGATCACATGGGGGTCAAGCAGGTTGATGACCGTTGCCAGACTGCGCGCCAGTTGTTCGCAGTAGGTCGCCAGCGCCAGTTCCGCCTTCGGGTTGCCCTGTTGTGCCGCGCTAGCCAGCCCTGCGGCATCCAGACCCAGACCGCTGCGTCTGGCCCAGCCGGGACCGGAAAGGAAGGTTTCGATGCAGTCCTGCAAACCGCAGTAGCAGGTAACCGCCTCGCCGTCCTGCTCACTGCGCCAGGGCAGCGGATTGTGCCCCCATTCACCACAGATGGCATTCGGCCCTTGCAGCAGTTGGCCGTTGACGACCAGACCGCCCCCAACACCGGTGCCGAGAATCACCCCGAACACGCTTGGCATGCCTGCTCCGGCTCCGTCGCTGGCTTCCGAAAGGCTGAAGCAGTCGGCGTCATTGGCCAGCTGCACCGGCCGCTGCAGCATGTGTTGCAGATCACCCTGCAAGTCCTGGCCGATCAGGCAGACCGAGTTGGCATTCTTGATCCGCCCGTGATCCGGCGAGCGGCTGCCGGGAATCCCGACGCCAAGCGTGCCGTGCACGCCCAGCTGCTGCTCGGCAGCTTCGACCAGCCCGGCAATGGCCGCCAGAGTCCCGGGGTAGTCGCCTTGCGGCGTGGCTATGCGTCGGCGCAGTAACTCGCTGCCGTTGTCCAGGGCGATGATTTCGATCTTGCTGCCGCCCAGATCGATGCCCAGTTGTGGCGTCGTGCGCATGTGGCTCCTTGCGGCATTCATGGTGCGGATTGTGCCCAGCCGAATAACTGCCGGGCATTGCACGAGCTGGCCTCG
The DNA here is from genome assembly GCF_900105995.1 of Pseudomonas pohangensis. Taxonomy (NCBI): domain Bacteria; kingdom Pseudomonadati; phylum Pseudomonadota; class Gammaproteobacteria; order Pseudomonadales; family Pseudomonadaceae; genus Pseudomonas; species Pseudomonas pohangensis. Next base: position 392,173 of record NZ_LT629785.1, read on the forward strand.
GCCAGTTGCGCGCTGCTGATGCCCTGCAGTTCGGCCAGTGCGGCACAGATTTCGGCCAGGTATTCCGGGCTGTTGCGTTGCTGTGGATGCATGGCCGGGGCCATGTCCGGGCTGTCGGTTTCCAGCACGATGGCTTCCAGCGGCAACTGCGCAACTACCTTGCGCAGGCGTCGGGCTTGCGGCCAGGTCGCTGCACCGCCCAGCCCCAGTTTGAAACCCAGCTTCAGGTATTCGCGCGCTTCTTCGATGCTGCCGGCGAAGGCATGCACGATGCCGCCACGTTTGAGTTTGTAGCGTTTCAGTGTGGCGATGGTGACGGCGTGGGCGCGGCGCACATGCAGCAGCGCCGGCAATTCGAACTCTGCGGCCAGTCCGAGCTGGGCTTCGAAGAGTGCTTGCTGCTGCTCTGCCGGTAGCTCCGGCAGAAAGTAGTCGAGACCGAATTCGCCGACTGCACAGAGCTTCGGCTGGCCGGCAAGGCGCTCGAGCCAGCTGCGCAGCTCGATCAGATGCCCGGGCTGGTGTTGTTGCAGATACACCGGGTGCAGCCCGAAGGCCGCATACAAATCATTCTCGGCCTGTACCAGGTCCCACACACGCTGCCAGTTGGACTGGTACACGCCGAGCACGACCATCTGCCGTACCCCGAGTGCGCGACTGCGCAGCAGTACTTGCCCGCGGTCGGCGTCGAAGTCGGGGAAGTCCAGATGGGTATGGGTGTCGATCAGGTGCATGGGCCAATCATACGCGCAGTTCCTTATGTAGGAGCCAGCTTGCTGGCGATCGAATCTGCGTGTTGCCAAATCGCCAGCAAGGACTAAGGCCTCCGGGCTCCTACAGCCATATGGCATCCCACAAAGGATAGTCGCCGATATGCTGGATCAGTCCGGCACGCAGTGGGTTGGCCACGATGTAACGGGCAGTCTCTTGTAGATCCTCTTCACTGCGCAGTGCGTGGTCGTGGAAGCCCTTCTGCCAGAGCCGAGCATAATGGTCGGGGCAGGCCTTGTTGATGGCTATTGCGCTGCGTGATTTGATCTGCTGCATTAGCTTGGCTAGTGTCAAAGGGCCGAGCGCTATCAGCCAGTGTAGGTGGTCTGGCATTACTACCCAGGCAAATGATTCGACAAGTTTGGCATCGTGCAGGCTGCGCATTTCTTTGATCAGAAGGCGTGCGAGTTGCCAGTCGGCGAAAATCGGCTGGCGATTATGCGTGACGGCAGTCAGTAGATAAGCCCTGCCAGTTTCCGAGACGCGCCCGCGGCGCAGGGCATGACCTTGATGGGCGCGGAGTCTGGAATCCATTCCAGTTGCTTCCCTGTAGGAGCCAGCTTGCTGGCGATCTGTGGCCGAAGTGCATCGCCAGCAAGCTGGCTCCTACTGGGTAGTGCAAGAATTTAGTGATGCTCGCGGGTAGCGCGGAATTTCACGTCCGGCCAGCGTTCTTCCATCAGCGCCAGGTTGACCCGGGTGGGTGCCAGGTAGGTGAGATGGCCGCCGCCGTCGAGGGCGAGGTTTTCCACGGCCTTGTTACTGAATTCCTCCAGCTTCTTCTTGTCACTGCAGTCAATCCAGCGCGCCGACCATACGGTAATCGGCTCATAGGCGCACTCGACCTTGTATTCCTCCTTCAGGCGGCTGGCGACTACGTCGAACTGCAGCACACCGACTGCGCCGAGGATGATGTCGTTGCTGCGTTCGGGGAAGAACACCTGGGTCGCGCCTTCCTCGGCCAGCTGTTGCAGGCCCTGGCGCAGCTGCTTGGATTTCAGCGGATCTTTCAGGCGCACGCGGCGGAACAGTTCCGGGGCGAAGTGCGGGATGCCGGTGAAGCCCAGGGTTTCGCCTTCGGTGAATGTATCGCCGATCTGGATGGTGCCGTGGTTGTGCAGGCCGATGATGTCGCCAGCCCAGGCTTCCTCGAGCATCTCGCGCTCGCTGGAGAAAAAAGTCAGTGCATCGCCGATGCGGATGTCCTTGCCCAGACGCACATGGCGCATTTTCATGCCTTTTTCGTATTTGCCCGAGCAGATGCGCATAAAGGCAATCCTGTCCCTATGTTTGGGGTCCATATTTGCCTGGATCTTGAACACGAAACCGCTGAATTTTTCCTCGACCGGCTCCACCGTGCGTTCGTTGGCGATGCGGGCCAGAGGTTTGGGTGCCCAGTCGACGATGGCGTCCAGTACATGGTCGACACCGAAGTTGCCCAGCGCGGTACCGAAGAACACCGGGGTCAGCTGGCCGTTGAGGAACTCGTCGCGGTCGAATTCATGGCAGGCGCCCTGCACCAGTTCCAGCTGCTCGATGAAGCGCTCGTACTCGTCGCCCAGATGCTTGCGGGCTTCGTCCGAGTCCAGCTGCCGGATGATCTTCACCTCGGTGCGCTCGTGGCCATGGCCCGGGGTGTAGACGATGATGTAGTCGTCCTTGAGGTGGTAAACACCCTTGAAGTCGCGGTAGCAGCCGATCGGCCAGGTGATCGGTGCGGCCTTGATCTTCAGTACCGCTTCAATTTCGTCGAGCAGTTCGATCGGGTCGCGGATGTCGCGGTCGAGCTTGTTGATGAAGCTGACGATCGGCGTATCGCGCAGGCGGCATACGTCCATCAGGGCAATGGTGCGCGGCTCGACGCCTTTACCGCCATCGAGCACCATCAGCGCGCTGTCCACCGCGGTCAGGGTGCGGTAGGTGTCTTCCGAGAAGTCTTCGTGACCAGGGGTATCGAGCAGGTTGATCATCTGCTCGCGGTAGGGGAACTGCATGACCGAGGTGGTGATCGAAATACCACGTTGCTTTTCCATCTCCATCCAGTCGGAGGTGGCATGGCGATCGGATTTGCGCGACTTCACCGTGCCGGCCACGGCAATTGCCTGGCCCATCAGCAGGAGCTTTTCGGTAATTGTGGTCTTACCGGCGTCAGGGTGGGAAATGATGGCAAAAGTGCGGCGTTTGGCGACTTCGGCGGCCTGGGTAGTCATAAATCGGAACCTGTCGACTCGGTGGTCGGAATGGCAAAAAGGTGGCGATTATACCGGTAAAAACGGCCGGCGCGGGGCTGGGCGGCAAGCCTTGCCCGGCGCGGCTTGTGCAACATTCCATAGCGACTTGTTTGGAATGCAAAACAAGCAGCACAGGTGGCGACCGGTGGTGATGAATTACGGGTAATTATTGATTGATCTGCATCGCGCATGGTCCTAAAGTTCGCGACCGAACGTCCATGCTGGCAACGATCCATGCGGCTCAAGTACTGACGACCAAAGGTTGCCATCGCTTTTGAAAGAAGGGATGGTAAATAGAGGCGACATCTTGGGAAGTAGGCGAACCAAAGTGGGGATACAGATCAGGCGTTCGCGACTTTCCACCGGGAAGTTCCCCCAAGCACCCTTTGTTTGATTTCAAAAGGTTTGATTTGCCACAGGAGTTACCGCATGCCGATCAATGTTGAAGATTATTACCCGCGCGCCACCTTCGATAAGATGAAGGCGTTTGCCGATCAGAAAGAAACCCCGTTTGTGGTCATCGATCGGCAGATCATCAGCCAGGCTTACGACGACCTGCACGCGGGCTTTCCATTCGCCAAGGTGTACTACGCAGTCAAGGCCAACCCTGCGGTGGAGATCATCGACCTGCTCAAGGACAAGGGCTCGAATTTCGATATCGCCTCGATCTACGAGCTGGACAAGGTGATGGGCCGCGGCGTTGGCCCGGAGCGCATCAGCTACGGCAATACCATCAAGAAAGCCCGCGATGTGCGCTATTTCTTTGAAAAGGGCGTACGCCTGTTTGCCACCGACTCCGAAGCGGATCTGCGCAATATCGCCAAGGCCGCACCGGGCTCGAAAGTCTATGTGCGCATCCTCACCGAAGGCTCGACCTCCGCCGACTGGCCGCTGTCGCGCAAGTTCGGCTGCAACCTGGACATGGCCCTGGATCTGCTGATCCTTGCCAAGCAGCTGGGACTGGTGCCTTACGGCTTGTCGTTCCATGTCGGCTCGCAACAGCGCGACATCGACGTGTGGGATGCCGCCATCGCCAAGGTCAAGGTGATCTTCGAACGGCTCAAGGAAGAAGACGGCATCGAGCTGAAGATGATCAACCTCGGCGGCGGTTTTCCGGCCAACTACATCACCCGTACCAACAGCCTGGAAACCTATGCCGAGGAAATCATCCGTTTCCTCAAGGAAGACTTCGGTGACGAGCTGCCGGAAATCATCCTTGAGCCGGGTCGTTCACTGATTGCCAATGCCGGCATGCTGGTCAGCGAAGTGGTACTGATCTCGCGCAAGTCGCGCACTGCCGTGGAACGCTGGGTGTACATCGATGTCGGCCTGTTTGGCGGGCTGATCGAAACCCTGGGCGAGGCGATCAAGTTTCCGATCTGGACCGAGAAAAAAGGCGAGATGGAGGAAGTGGTGATTGCCGGTCCGACCTGTGACAGCGCGGACATCATGTACGAGAATCACAAGTACTGCCTGCCGCTGAACCTGTCCAGCGGCGATCGTCTGTACTGGCTGTCCACCGGCGCCTACACCACCAGTTACAGTGCGGTGGAGTTCAACGGTTTTCCGCCGCTGAAGGCTTACTACCTGTAAACCGGCGCGTCTTGCCAGCAAGGCCCCGCTACCTGCGGGGCCTTGACGTTTCCGGGCCTGGCCTTTTGCCAGCGGCACGGCAAGGCGCGGTCGGGCATATCTGCTCGCAGGGCTTTCGACTCCTGGCTGCAGGCTCTAAGCTGAACCTATGAACAGATCAATTCTTCTCAATTGCGACATGGGCGAAAGTTTCGGTGCCTGGCAGATGGGTGACGATAGCCGGGTCATGCCGCTGATCGATCAGGCCAATCTGGCCTGCGGTTTTCATGCGGGTGATCCGCTGACCATGCAACGTACTGTGGCTCTGGCACTGCAGCATGGCGTGCAGATCGGCGCTCATCCGGCTTATCCCGACTTGCAGGGCTTTGGCCGGCGTCATCTGCGCTGTTCGGCGGAAGAAGTTGAAGCGCTGCTGCTGTATCAGCTGGGGGCGCTGGATGCTTTCTGCCGGGCTGCCGGTAGTCAGCTGGCCTATGTCAAACCGCACGGTGCGCTGTACCACGATCTGCTCGGCGATGACCGCTTGCTGACGGCGGCGCTGAGTGCCTGTGCGCGCTTTCGCCGGGGTCTGCCGTTGATGGTGCTGGCACAGGTCGACAATGCCCGCGCACAGCAACTGGCGGATGCCGTAGGGGTGCCGTTGCTGTTCGAAGCGTTTGCCGATCGGGCCTACCAGCCGGATGGTCGTCTGCTGCCACGCAGCCAGGCGTCTGCCGTGCATGCCGGGGAGGAACAGACCATTGCCCAGGGGCTGGCCATCGCTCGCGGCGAGCCGTTTGCCGATTGCAATGGCCAGGCCTTGCAATTGACGGCTGACAGCCTCTGCGTACATGGCGACAACCCGCAAGCACTGGCCGTGTTGCGGCGCTTGCGGGCATTGCTGGACTGCACATGATCCGTCTCGAGCCGGCCGGTGCCGAGGCGCTGCTGCTGGTATTGGCAGAGCAGCCGGACGCCGATCTGCCGCAACGTATCAACCGGCTGGCGGCGCGCATCCGGCAGGTGCTGGGGCCGGCAGTGATCGATCTGGTGCCGTCCTGGACCACTTTGCTGGTGCACTACGATGTGCTGAAAATCAACCATGCCCGGCTGCTCGAACGTCTGGAGCCGGTTCTCGAAAACTGGCTGGATCAGCCGCTGGCCGAACAGGCCGGTAGCTGTTTCGAGCTGCCGGTGTGGTACGCCGGCGAGGATCTGGCTGCTGTAGCCCAGGCCTGCGGGCTGGGTATCGACGAGGTGATCGAGCGGCATAGCGTTGCGGAGTACCGGGTCGGCGCGATCGGCTTTGCGCCGGGATTTGCCTATATGCGTGAGCTGGATGCGCAACTGGCGTTACCACGTCGCAGCACTCCACGGATCCTGGTGCCGCAGGGCAGTGTGGCGATTGCCGAACGGCAGACGGCTGTCTACCCGCAAGCATCGCCGGGTGGCTGGCATCTGCTCGGGCGCTGTCCGTGGCGACTGTTTGATCTGCAGGCAGAGTTGCCCTGCCTGCTCGGCATCGGCGACCGGGTGCGCTTTGTGCCGGTTGACCATGCCACCTATCTGGCGGAGGGCGGCCAGCCATGAACGGCTTCGAGGTGCTGCAGCCGGGGCCTTTGACGCTGTTGCAGGATGCCGGGCGCCCGCATGTACAGCACCTGGGCGTCTCGCCAAGCGGTCCGGTGGACATGCATGCTGCGGCCTGGGCCAACCGCCTGCTGGGCAATCGCTGGGGCACGCCCCTGCTGGAAGTAGCACTGGGCGGGCTGAGTCTGCACTGTCATGTCGATACCCGGGTGGCGCTGTGTGGTGCAGACCTGCCGATCAGTCTCGATGAATTGCCGCAGCCGAACTGGTCGTGCTTTGCCGTACGTGCCGGGCAGCGCCTGCAGCTGGGCTATGCGCGCAGTGGTCAGCGTGCCTATCTGGCGGTGAGCGGCGGCTTTGTCGCCAGTGCACAACTGGGCAGTGTGGCTACCCAGCAGCGCGAGGGCATCGGTGGCTTGCGCGGTGACGGCAGCCCGTTGCAGGCGGGCGATCTGCTGTCCTGCGCCGGGCAACTGCCAGGGCGGATGCACAGCGTGCCGGCAGTCTTTCAGCCGGATTACCAGCTGGAGCCCGAGCTGCGGTTTATCAGCGGCGGGGATGCGCTGAACTTTGGCGAACATGAACTCAATGCCTTTTTCGCGCGTGCCTGGCGGGTCAGCCCGCAGTCCGACCGTATGGGCGCGCGATTGCTCGGCGAACCGTTGCAGCTGCCCGCGCTACCGGCAGCACGCGAGTGGTCGCAGGGCGTCAGTAACGGCACGGTACAGGTACCGCCGGATGGCCTGCCCATCGTGCTGCTGGCCGACCGGCAGAGCATGGGCGGTTATCCGTTGCTGGGCTGGGTGCATCCGCTGGATCTCGGCCGGCTGGCCCAGTGCCCGGCTCACCATGGGGTACGTTTCACGCCGGTGACCCTGGGCAAGGCGCAGGCCGACTTGCGGCGGTTCTACCGCTTTTTTGGCCGCTGAGGGGCAGTGGGCGTCTGTCATCGCGCCGGAGCGGCGGTGACGGACGACTCGGCGGGCGCGGTTTTTTGTTACTGTCCCCGGTGAGAATGGCAACTGCAAGGCTTCTGGCACATGAGCATTGCTGAGACTGATCAGGCCCGGTTGCATCTGTCGGTGACGCTGCGGCGGGCACTATGCCTGCTGTCGGTGTTGCTGGGCCTTGGGCTGGGCGGCTGCAGCAGCAATCAGTCGCACAGCTCGATTGTCAGTAATCAGAGCGAACCGGCTCCCGATGAGCTGTTCCAGACCCAGGCCGACCGCATTGCCACCATCAGCATGCGCAACAACCTGAATACGCTCTATCTGCTGATGAGCAAGTTGTACAAGCGCAACCCGCGCGAGTGGCGCAAGACCACTGCGCCGAACCGTCTGGTTGCCGAGCAGCGCATCCAGTGGGCCATTGAACATCAGCAAACGCTGCCGGGGCTCGGCGGGAGAAGGAATGTGGTTGCTCTGGCCTACACCCTGAGTCCGGAATACCGCGGCGACCGCGTTGGCGCCTTCATCTTCTCGCTGGGCAGCATGCTGATCACTGCCCACGGCGGGCGGACCCGTTTCTACATGACCGATACGCTGGATCCGCAATATATCCACAATGCCGCGCGCAACATGGAAAAGGCGTCCTGGATGCTGGCCAATCGCAAGGATGCGCAAGGCCAGCCCTGGCTGCTATCCAATGAAATCAGCGAGCATGGCAGCAACCTGAGTTATGCCGTGCAGTTCGGCAAAATAGTCGCCCGCCTTGATCTGCTCACCGATGTGCTGGATGAAAGTACGCGGCGCATGGGCGTGGGCTATGCCCAGAGCCTGCTGTTCATGAACTTCCTGCCGGTGCAGTAAGCTCCAGCCGGACTACAGCTTGCAGCCCGCCTGTGAGGAGCCAGTGTTTGGCGCGATGTTCACCCTGGATGCGTGCCGAAGCCTTAGGGCATCAATACCTCGATCACCCCGTCGGCGCTGACGCTCACCTCGCTGCTACCGGCTTCGATTTCCTGCGCCGGCGCCGCATCGGACATCATCGCCATACCCTTCATGGCTTCCATGCGCATTGGCATCGGTGGGCGGAAGCCGCCGCTGTTGAGGTTCAGGCTGACCAGGCGAAAGCCGGTGCCGCCCATGGCCTGACTGATCAGGCTGGCGCGGGCATTGAAGGCCTGGATGGCGTCCTTGTACAGGGCGTCTTCGGCTTGCTGGCGGGAGGCTTTGGCAATGCTGAAGCTCATGCCGCCCATCTGCAGTGTGCCCAGCAGGTCGGCAGTCAGTTGCGAGAGGGCGGCAAAGTCACTGCTTTCCAGACGCAGGTCGGCGCGTTCGCGCCAGCCGGTGATCTTCTGCCGCTTGTTGTCGTAGACCGGATAACTGTTGCGGCTGCCCAGGCTGACCCTGACCGCCTTGACCTCGCGTGCCCTGGTTACGGCAGCGTTCATGGTTTCGCTGATCTGGCGCGCCAGGCGGGCAGGGTCACTGTCCTGTGCCTCGCTGAACAGGCTGACCTGCATCTCGTCATGGGCAATGCTCTGGCTGGCCTCGGCGCGCAAGGCGACCTGGTTGTACTGCGGCTGTCCGGCCAGCGCCGGGTAACTGAGCAGCATGCTGGCCATCAGCGCCAGAGCTGCACCAAAACGAATGCTGTGGGTCATGGGGAATTCCTCGAGCAGAAGCAACATTGCCCGGACATCTGTCAGGGCTTCGGGGCTGCAGGCAGTTTGCCTGATTGGCAGCGGATAAGGGGGTCTGACCTGCTTGTGCCAAAAGGGTTCCTTCCGCGCCGGTCGGTCAGCTGCCCATGGCCTGCACTGCAGCGGGTGGCGTGGCTTGGGTATACTCGCGGCGGAGTTTACCCGGAGTCAGCATGAACACCCCTGTGCAGTTGTTGTCCGCCAGCCGGCAGAATCTCTGGCGCCTGATCCTGATCCGTTTGCTGGTACTGGCTGCACAGTCGGCGGCGCTGGGCTTTGCCTATCTGTCCGACCTGTTGCCGCTGCCCTGGTTGCCGCTGGCGATCACCCTTGGCGTGTCGCTGGCCATATGCCTGCTGACGGCCCTGCGCATGCGCGCCCCATGGCCGGTGACAGAGCTTGAATACGCGGTCCAGCTGGGCTGTGACCTGCTGATTCACAGTGTTCTGCTGTATTTTTCCGGCGGCTCGACCAATCCGTTCGTGTCCTATTACCTGGTGCCGTTGACCATTGCTGCAGCCACTCTGCCATGGGTCTACTCCATGCTGCTCAGCGGTCTGGCGTTGAGCGGTTATACGGCACTGCTGATCTGGTACCACCCCCTGCACCTGCTTGGCATGCATCAGGAAGCCACCCTGATCAGCCTGCACCTGTTCGGCATGTGGCTCAACTTTGCCCTGTCGGCCGCCTTCATCACCTTTTTTGTGGTGAAAATGGCGGCGGCGCTGCGTCTGCAGGATCAGCTGCGCGCGCAGCGGCATGAGGAGAGCATGCGTGACCAGCAGTTGTTGGCCGTGGCAACCCAGGCCGCCGGTGCGGCCCATGAACTGGGGACGCCGCTGGCAACCATCAGTGTGCTGCTCAAGGAATTGCGCCGCGAGCATGCCAGCCAGCCAGCCTTGCAGGATGATCTGGCCTTGCTGCAGGAGCAGGTCAAGCTGTGCAAGGACACCCTGCAGCAACTGGTCCGGGCCGCAGAAGCGGACAGGCGGCAATCGGTGTCCGAACTGACAGCGCTTGAATGGCTGGAAACCAGCCTGAACCGCTGGCATCTGATGCGCCCGGAGGCCAGCTATCGTTACCGGATGGTCGGCCCGGGAGTGCCCCCGAGCATCAAGCCGCCGGCCGATCTGACCCAGGCCCTGCTCAATCTGCTGAACAATGCGGCCGATGCCTGCCCGGACAAGCTGGATATTCAGCTCGACTGGGACGCCCAGTGGCTGGTGCTGGGTATTCGCGACCATGGTGCCGGCGTGCCGCTGGCGATTGCCGAGCAGCTGGGCCGCCCGTTTATAACCAGCAAGGGCAAAGGCCGCGGTTTTGGCCTCGGCTTGTTTCTCACCCAGGCCAGTGTGGCCCGCGCCGGCGGCACGGTGAAGCTATACAATCTGGAACAGGGTGGCACGCTTACCGAAATGAAGCTGCCACGGGCCTTTGGCCTGATTTGAACAGGTATAGGGAGGATGAATGAGCGAAGTACCCCTGCAGGACGATGAAGAGCAGCCACATCTGTTGCTGGTTGATGATGATCCGACCTTTACCCGGGTCATGGCGCGCGCCATGACCAGCCGGGGCCTGCGTGTCAGTGTGGCCAATTCTGCGGAAGAGGGTTTGCAGCTGGCGCGTGAAGACTTGCCCGACTATGCCGTGCTCGACCTGAAAATGCAGGGTGACTCCGGGCTGGTGCTGCTCCCTCGGCTGCTGGAGCTGGATGGCGAGATGCGTGTGCTGATTCTTACCGGCTATTCGAGCATCGCCACGGCGGTCGAGGCGATCAAGCGCGGTGCCTGCAATTACCTGTGCAAACCGGCCGATGCTGACGACGTGCTGACGGCCCTGTTATCGCAACATGCCGATCTGGACACACTGGTGCCGGAGAATCCGATGTCGGTCGACCGTCTGCAGTGGGAGCACATCCAGCGCGTGCTGGCAGAAAACGAGGGCAATATTTCGGCCACTGCGCGGGCCCTGGGCATGCACCGGCGCACCTTGCAGCGCAAGTTGCAAAAGCGGCCGGTCAGGCGCTGAAACACATGGGGGCGCAGCCGGCAGGAGGCCAGGCATCCACAGGCCTTTGCCGCCAATCATCACCAGCGGGCAAAGGCTAAAGCGTCAGGCTTTTTTCTGCTGCTCGTCGATCACTTCCTGCGCCGCACGAAACGCGTCTATACATGCCGGCACCCCGGCATACACCGCGCAGTGCAGCAGGGTTTCACGAATTTCTTCCACCGTGCAGCCATTGTTCAGTGCGCCACGCACATGGCCTTTGAGCTCTTGCGGGCATTTCAGCGCCGTCAGCGCGGCCAGGGTAATCAGGCTGCGGGTTTTGCGTGGCAGGCCGTCGCGATTCCATACGCCGCCCCAGGCATGCTGGTTGACGAAGTCTTGCAGAGGCTGGGTGAATTCGGTGGCGTTGCCCAGCGCGCGGTCGACAAAGGCATCGCCCATCACTTCACGGCGTACTTGCAGGCCTTCAGGCTTGGTTGTGGACATGCGGTTCTCCTCAGAGGTAGCGCTGGCGCTGCCAGGCACGGGTGCCGACCACCAGCAGGGTCACTGTGGTCAGCGGCAGAACGAACCAGATCATCGCCTCGCGCAGAAGTTCCACTCCCGACATGCCGGTCTGGCTCATGATCAGGTACAGCGTGTAAAGCAGGTAATAGCTGACAAACAGCGCGCCTTCCCAGCGCTTGATGCAATAGCCGTTAAAGAAGATCGGCAGGCAGGCGATGGCCACGGCGATCATCACCGGGAAGTCGAAGGCCAGTGCATTGGTGGCTACCGGAACATCCACCGGTGATACCAGCGCCGTCAGTCCGAGCACGCAGAGCAGGTTGAAAATATTGCTGCCGACGATGTTGCCCACGGCAATGTCGCGCTCGCCCTTGAGTACGGCGATCAGCGAGGTCGCCAGCTCCGGCAAGGAAGTACCGATCGCGATCACCGTCAGACCGATCACCAGCTCCGACAGGCCGAAGGCCCGTGCCAGTTCAACCGCACCTTCCACCAGCAGGTTGGCACCTCCGACCAGCAGCGCCAGGCCGAGGATCAGCAAACCGAGATTGACTGCCCAGGCATAGGCTCGAGGCGCTTCGTGCAGACCATATTCTTCGGTGAATTCATCACTGCTTGCTGCGGCCTTGTCCTGACGACCCTTGATCACCTGAAATGTCGTGTAAGCCAGGATGCAGGCAAACAGCAGGGCACCATCCAGCCGGCTGAGGTTGCCGTCCAGGGCCAGGCCGTAGGCCAGCAGGCTGGCGCCAATCATCAGCGGCACATCCAGACGAATCAGTTGTCGCGAGACCACCAGCGGGGCAGCCAGCGCGGTGATGCCGAGGATCAGCAGGACGTTGGCGATATTGCTGCCCAGCACGTTGCCAATCGCCAGGTCGCCACTGCCGGCGTAGGCCGCCTGTACGCTGACGGCCGTTTCCGGGGCGCTGGTGCCGAAAGCCACCACGGTCAGGCCGATAATCAGCGGCGGGATGCCGAACTGCGCTGCCAGTTTGGCGGCACCGCGTACCAGTACTTCGGCACCGCCGACCAGCAGCACCAGACCGGCAAGCAAGTAGAAGGCAATTGTCAGGGTCATGGGCAGGCTCCGGAAAGGTCGGCATAGCTTACTTAATCGGTGCGGATCGGCCAGTGCAACCTGCAGGGCATTGTTGCAGGGTTTTGCCGGCCTGGTGGTTGCTGCCGGTTGCCGGGGGTGGAGCCCCGAAACCGGCTGCGCCCGGACGGCGGGACTAGGCGTCGAGTTTCTTCTTCAACAGCTGGTTGACCTGGCCCGGGTTGGCTTTGCCTTTCGAGGCTTTCATCGCCTGGCCGACGAAGAAGCCGAACATCTTGCCGCGTTTGGCTTCGTCGCTGGCGCGGTATTGCTCGACCTGTTCGGCATTGGCGGCGAGCATTTCATCGAGCATGGCTTCGATAGCGCCGCTGTCGGTGACCTGCTTGAGCCCCTTGCTCTCGATGATCTCGTCGGCGCTGGCACCTTCGCCGGCAGCCAGGGCTTCGAAGACCATCTTGGCGAGCTTGCCGGAGATGGTGTTGTCGATGATGCGTACGATCATGCCGCCCAGTTGCTCGGCAGAAACCGGTGACTGCTCGATCGAAAGGTTGCCGGTGTTGAGCAGGCTCGACAGTTCGCCCATCACCCAGTTGGCCGCCAGCTTGGCATCGCCGCAAATCTGCTGAACGGCCTCGAAGTAGTTGGCCAGCTCGCGGCTGGCGGCCAGCACGTCGGCGTCGTAGGTGGAGAGGCCGTACTGGCTCTCGAAGCGTGCGCGTTTTTCCCCGGGTAGCTCCGGCAGGCTGGCGCGGATTTCATCCAGCAGGCTCTGCTCGATGACCACTGGCAGCAGGTCAGGGCAGGGGAAGTAACGGTAATCGTTGGCTTCCTCTTTGCTGCGCATGGAGCGGGTCTGGTCCTTGTTGGGGTCGTACAGGCGGGTTTCCTGCACCACCTTGCCGCCGTCCTCGATCAGCTCGATCTGCCGCTGCACTTCATGATTGATGGCTTTTTCGATAAAGCGGAAGGAGTTGACGTTCTTGATCTCGGCACGGGTGCCGTATTCGGCCTGGCCGACCGGGCGCACCGAGACGTTGCAGTCGCAGCGCAGCGAGCCTTCGGCCATGTTGCCGTCGCAGATGCCGAGGTAGCGCACCAGTGCGTGAATCTGCTTCACGTAGGCCACGGCCTCCTTGGCGCTGCGCATGTCCGGTTCGGAGACGATCTCCAGCAGTGGCGTGCCGGCGCGATTGAGGTCGATGCCGCTCATGCCGTGGAAGTCTTCGTGCAGGCTTTTGCCGGCGTCTTCTTCCAGGTGCGCGCGGGTCACGCCGACGCGTTTCTGCGTACCGTCTTCCAGGGTGATGTCGAGGAAGCCCTTGCCGACGATCGGGTGATCCATCTGGCTGGTCTGGTAACCCTTGGGCAGGTCGGGGTAGAAGTAATTCTTGCGGGCGAACACGTTGCGTTCGGCGATTTCGGCGTTAATCGCCAGGCCGAACTTGCAGGCCATGCGCACGGCTTCGGCGTTGAGCACCGGCAGGGTGCCGGGCATGCCCAGATCGATCAGGCTGGCCTGGGTGTTCGGTTCGGCGCCAAAGGTGGTGGCGCTGGCCGAAAAAATCTTCGACCGGGTGCTGAGCTGGGCGTGAATTTCCAGTCCGATGACAGTTTCCCATTGCATGTTTCTAATCCTCAGAAGCCGGCGGGCGCTTGTTGGTGCCAGTCAGTCACTTGCTGGTACTGGTGCGCCACATTGAGCAGGCGGCTTTCCGCAAAGTAGGGTGCGAGCAACTGCACGCCTACCGGCAGGCCATCGACGAAGCCTGCCGGCATCGACAGGCCGGGGATACCGGCCAGGTTGGCGGTGATGGTGTAGATATCTTCCAGGTACTGCGCCACCGGGTCGTTGTTCTTTTCGCCCAGCTTCCAGGCCGGGTTCGGCGTGGTTGGCCCGAGAATCAGGTCGACCTCGTCGAAGGCGCTGACAAAGTCATTCTTGATCAGCCGGCGGATCTGCTGGGCCTTGATGTAGTAGGCATCGTAGTAACCGGCCGACAGTGCGTAGGTGCCGACCATGATCCGGCGTTTCACTTCGGCGCCAAAACCTTCACCGCGCGAGCGCTTGTACAGGTCTTCCAGATTGACCGGGTTTTCACAGCGATAACCGAAACGCACGCCGTCGAAACGCGACAGGTTGGAGCTGGCTTCTGCCGGCGCGATGACGTAGTAGGCCGGAATCGCGTGCTGCATATTTGGCAGGCTGATGTCCCTGACGCTGGCGCCGAGCTTTTTCAGCACTTCGACCACTTCCAGCACCTTTTCTGCGATGCGGGCATCCAGGCCGGCACTGAAGTATTCCTTTGGCAATCCAATGCGCAGGCCGTTCAGGGGCTGGTTGAGGTTGGCCAGATAGTCATCGACCGGCTGCTCGACGCTGGTCGAGTCCTTGGGGTCAAAGCCGGCCATGGCTTGCAGCAGCAGGGCGCAGTCTTCGGCAGTGCGCGCCAGCGGGCCACCCTGATCGAGGCTGGAGGCGTAGGCGATCATGCCCCAACGCGAGACACGGCCGTAGGTCGGCTTGAGGCCGGTGAGGTTGGTCAGTGCCGCCGGCTGGCGGATCGAACCGCCGGTGTCGGTGCCGGTGGCAGCCGGCAGCAGGCGTGCCGCCACCGCCGCAGCCGATCCGCCGGAGGAGCCGCCAGGCACGTGCTGCAGGTTCCACGGGTTTTTCACCGCGCCGTAATGGCTGGACTCGTTGGCCGAGCCCATGGCGAATTCGTCCATGTTCAGCTTGCCCAGCATCACCGTGCCGGCACTGGCGAGCTTTTCCACCACGGTGGCGTCATAGGGCGCCTTGAAACCGCTGAGAATCTTCGAGCCGCAGCTGGTGAGGATGCCCTTGGTGCAGAACAGGTCCTTGTGGCCGATCGGTGCGCCGAGCAGGGCGCCACTTTCGCCATTGGCGCGGCGCGCATCGGCACTTTGCGCCTGGGCAAGGGCCAGTTCTTCGGTGAGGCTGATAAAGCAGTTCAGCTGCGGATCCAGCGACTTGATGCGTGCCAGCAGGCTTTGCGCCAGTTCGACGGCGGAAAAGTCCTTGTTGGCCAGGGCCTGACTGATCTGGCTGAGGGTCAGTTGCTGCATATCCATTATTCGATCACCTTGGGCACCAGATACAGGCCGTTTTCCACCGCCGGGGCAATGGCCTGATAGGCATCGCGCTGGTTGAGCTCGGTCACTTCGTCGGCGCGCAGGCGCTGGGTGGTTTCCAGCGGGTGAGCCAGCGGCTCGACACCGGAGGTATCAACTGCCTGCATGGCGTCGATCAGGCCGAGAATGTTGTTCAAAGTGGCGGTGGTCTGCGGAATTTCTGCCTCGTTCAGGCCCAGACGGGCCAAATGGGCAATTTTTTCCACCTCGGTGCGTTCAAGCGCCATGGAGGCCTCCAAAGTAAGATTTGGTAACTGAAAACCGGCAAGGCTGGGCGAATACGTGTGGAGTCGCTCAAGGCGGCTGCTTAGAGCCTGACAGACGGGCGTTTCAGTGCGAGAGCCGGGCAATCTAACACATCGCGCGCCTTGCCCAAAAGGCTCATGATTGGTAGAGTTCGCCGCACTTTTATACCCGGCGTTTTTCTGCACGCCAAGTCTTAGGGTTTTCCCCCATGTTCAAGAAGCTGCGCGGTATGTTCTCCAGCGATCTTTCGATCGATCTGGGAACAGCCAATACACTTATCTATGTCCGTGATCGCGGTATCGTGCTCAACGAGCCTTCCGTCGTGGCCATTCGTACCAGTGCCAATAACCAGAAGAGTGTGGTGGCAGTCGGTACCGACGCCAAGCGCATGCTTGGCCGGACGCCAGGCAACATCCAGGCCATTCGTCCGATGAAAGACGGCGTGATCGCCGACTTCAGCGTTTGCGAAAAAATGCTGCAGTACTTCATCAACAAGGTGCATGAGAACAGCTTTCTGCAGCCTTCGCCGCGGGTATTGATCTGCGTGCCGTGCAAATCGACCCAGGTCGAGCGCCGGGCGATCAAGGAATCCGCGCTGGGCGCTGGCGCCCGTGAGGTCTACCTGATTGACGAGCCGATGGCTGCTGCCATCGGTGCCGGACTGCCGGTGGATGAGGCGCGCGGCTCGATGGTGGTGGATATCGGTGGTGGTACTACCGAAATCGCGCTGATCTCGCTCAACGGTGTGGTGTATGCCGAATCCGTACGGGTGGGTGGCGATCGCTTCGACGAAGCCATCGTGACCTATGTGCGCCGCAACTACGGCAGCCTGATCGGTGATTCCACGGCCGAACGCATCAAGCAGGAAATCGGTACTGCGTTTCCCGGTGGCGAACTGCGTGAAATCGACGTACGTGGCCGTAATCTGGCCGAAGGCGTGCCGCGCAGCTTTACCCTCAACTCCAAAGAAGTGCTTGAGGCGCTGCAGGAATCGCTGGCGGCCATCGTGCAGTCGGTTAAAAGTGCCCTGGAGCAATCGCCGCCCGAGCTGGCCTCGGATATCGCCGAGCGCGGTCTGGTGCTCACCGGTGGTGGTGCCCTGCTGCGCGATCTGGACAAGCTGCTGGCCCATGAAACCGGTCTGCCGGTCATTGTTGCCGAAGACCCGCTGACCTGCGTGGCACGCGGTGGTGGCAAGGCGCTGGAAATGATGGACAAGCACACGATGGACCTGCTTTCCTCCGAGTAAGGCCTAAGCTGTAACATCAAAGCCGGAAGCATGCTCTTCCGGCTTTGCGTTTGTGCCGTACTGCAATGAGGGCTTCATCATCAATCCACTATTCAGCAAAGGACCTTCGCTCGCCATGCGCCTGTTGGTGCTCAGCGTGCTGTCTGTTGTGTTGATGGTGGTGGATGCGCGCTTCGATACCCTGAAACCGTTTCGCAGCCAGCTGGGTCTGGTGCTGACGCCGTTCTACTGGATGGCGGATATGCCGCAGCGGCTATGGATCGACATGACCCAGAGCATCAGCAGTCGCAGCGAATTGCTCGCCGAGAACGAGAAGCTCAAGGCTGAGGCGCTGCTGCTGGAGCGGCGCCTGCAAAAGCTGGCGACCCTGACCGAGCAGAATGTGCGTTTGCGCGAGCTGCTCAATTCGGCCGAACTGCTCGATGAGAAGGTACTGGTCGGCGAGCTGATCGGTGTTGACCCCAACCCCTTTACCCACCGCATCCTGATCGACAAGGGCGAGAAGGATGGCGTGTTTGTCGGCCAGCCGGTACTGGATGCCCGTGGCCTGATCGGCCAGGTGGTCGAGGTTATGCCGTATACCGCCCGGGTGCTGCTGCTGACGGACTCCACCCACAGCATTCCGGTGCAGGTCAATCGCAACGGCTTGCGCGCCATTGCCAGTGGCGTGGGTAACCCGGAAAGCCTCGACTTGCGGCATGTTGCCGATACCGCCGATATCAAGGTTGGCGATTTGCTGGTCAGTTCCGGGCTCGGCCAGCGTTTTCCGGCGGGATACCCGGTCGCGGTAGTGACCGAGGTAATCCATGATTCCGGGCAACCGTTTGCCGTGGTCCGTGCCAAACCGACCGCCAGCCTGAATCGCAGTCGCTATGTGCTGCTGGTGTTCAGTGATCCGCGCTCGCCCGAGCAGCGTGCCGCCGATGCTGCCGTTGCCCAGGAAAAAGCGGATCAGCAGGATGCCGCAAGCGCGATAGATGCGACCGGCAGCGCTACTGCACCTGCGCAGGGAGCTCAGTGATGGTCGGTGTGCGTTCCCATAATGGCTGGGTGATCTGGCTGACGATCGCTATCGGCATGCTGCTCAGCGTGATTCCGATGGGCTTCATGGAGGTCGGGCGGCCGTTGTGGCTGGCTCTGATTCTGAGTTTCTGGACCATGGTTCTGCCGCACCGCTTCGGTCTGGCGCGCGCCTGGCTGCTCGGGCTGGCCGAGGATGTCCTGTATGGCTCATTGCTGGGGCAGAATGCATTGATCCTGACCCTGATTACCTTCCTGGTGATGACCTTGCACCGGCGCTTGCGCATGTTTCCGCTGTGGCAGCAGAGTGTGGTGCTGCTGGTGGTATTCGGTCTCGCCCAGCTGCTGCAACTGTGGCTCTACACCTTGTCGGGCAATCGTCCGCCAACCTTGCTGTTCCTGTTGCCGGCGCTGGTCAGTGCGTTGCTCTGGCCCTGGGTATTCACCATCCTGCACGGCCTGAGCAGACGCTTCCACGTCCACTGAGTGGCAATCCCGCCCTTCGCCTCCGGCTAGCCAGCAACAGGAGAGACTCGCATGCCTTCACTCTATCTGGCTTCACTATCGCCGCGCCGCAGTGAGCTGCTGAAACAGATCGGGGTGTCTTTCCGGGTGCTGGCGTGCAGCATTGATGAAAGCGTACGGCCCGCAGAGCAGGCAGCCCTTTACGTTGAGCGGCTGGCGCGCGCCAAGGCGCAAGCCGGACTGGCCCTGCTGACGGCAGATGCGGATGCTTGCGTGCTCGGCGCCGATACCAGCGTAGTGCTGGATGGGCGGATTCTTGGCAAGCCTGCCAATCGGCAAGAGTCGCTGCAGATGCTGCAGGCACTTTCCGCTCGCGAACACCAGGTGCTGACCGCCGTGGCACTGGCAACCCGTGATGGTTGCCAGGCGCGCCTGGTGACCAGTCAGGTAGGCTTCAGGACTATCAGCGCAGCAGAAATGCAAAATTACTGGGACACCGGTGAACCGGCGGACAAGGCCGGTGGTTACGCCATTCAGGGGCTGGCGGCGATCTTTGTGGCGTACCTGCAAGGCAGTTATTCGGCTGTCGTCGGGCTGCCCTTGTGCGAAACTGCTGAATTATTGGCCGGCTGCAATATTCCTTGCTGGCAGTTGCAAGATAACGCCTGAGCGAAACCCGCATATGAGTGAAGAGATACTGATCAACATCACCCCCATGGAGTCGCGCGTGGCTGTGGTGGAGAACGGCGTGCTGCAGGAAGTGCATGTCGAGCGTACGCAGAAGCGCGGCATTGTCGGCAATATCTACCGGGGCAAGGTGGTACGGGTACTGCCCGGCATGCAGGCGGCTTTCGTGGACATTGGTCTGGAGCGCGCCGCCTTTATTCATGCGGCGGAAATCTCCAGCCGCGAAGGCAGCGCGGTGGAATGTATCAGCCTGTTGGTCCGCGAAGGCCAGGGGCTGGTGGTGCAGGTGACCAAGGATCCGATCGCCAGCAAGGGCGCCCGGCTGACCACCCAGCTGTCGATTCCCTCGCGCTATCTGGTCTATATGCCCAGCACCAGCCATGTCGGCATCTCGTTGCGCATCGAGGACGAGGCCGAGCGCGACCGCCTGAAAGCCATAGTGACCGATTGTCTGGCCTCGGAAGAGATCGAAGAGCAGGGCGGTTTCATCCTGCGCACGGCGGCCGAAGGTGCCGGGGCCGATGAAATCGTTGCCGATATCCGCTATCTGCGGCGCCTGTGGGAACAGATAGCGGCGCTGCGCAACACCGCCCCTACGCCCTCGGTGATCTACGAAGATCTCTCGTTGGCCCTGCGCACCCTGCGCGATCTGGTCAATCCGCGCAGCGAGAAGATCCGCATCGACTCGCGTGAGACTTTTCAGAAGGCTACGCAGTTTGTCGCCGAACTGATGCCGGAAATCAGCGACCGGCTGGAACATTATCCCGGCGAGCGCCCGATCTTTGACCTGTACGGCGTGGAAGACGAAATTCAGAAGGCGCTGGAGCGCAAGGTGCCGTTGAAGTCGGGTGGCTATCTGGTGGTTGATCCGGCAGAGGCGATGAGCACCATTGATGTGAACACCGGCGCGTTCGTCGGTCATCGCACGCTGGAAGAAACCATCTTCAAGACCAATCTCGAGGCTGCCACCTCGATTGCCCGCCAGCTGCGCCTGCGCAACCTGGCCGGGATCATCATCATTGATTTCATCGACATGCAGGACGAGGAGCATCAGCGCCAGGTGCTGCGTACACTGGAACGGCAGCTGGAACGCGATCACGCCAAGACCAATATTATCGGCATCACCGAGCTGGGTCTGGTTCAGATGACCCGCAAGCGCACCCGCGAAAGTCTCGAACAGATACTCTGCGAGCCTTGCGTCAGCTGCCAGGGTCGCGGCAAGCTGAGAACACCGGAAACCATCTGCTACGAGATTTTCCGTGAAATCCTGCGTGAAGCCCGTGCCTATCAGGCCGGTGCCTATAGAGTGCTGGCCAATCAGCGGGTGGTGGACCGTCTGCTGGACGAGGAATCCGGCAATGTGGCGGATCTTGAAGCCTTTATCGGGCGTACCATCCAGTTTCAGGTCGAGGCCATGTATTCCCAGGAGCAATATGATGTCGTTCTGCTTTGACTGCAGGTCTGCGGGCCTGAAACTATCTTGCGAGTAACTGCAGTATGAGCTGGCTGTCACGCCTGATCATGATCCTGATACGCGGCGTGCTGTGGTCGTTCACGCTGTCGCTGGTGTTCGCCGCGTTATACGTCAGCCTCGGCCGGCAGCTGATGCCGTTGCTCGGCGAATACCGTGCCGAGGTTGAGCAGCGGGCACAGAGTGCATTGGGCATGCCGCTAAAGATCGGCAGGCTGGAAGGCAGCTGGCGCGACTTTTCCCCACTGCTGGTGGCGCATGATGTCGAGCTGGGTGAGGGCACCACGAAGATTCATCTGCAGACCCTGCGAGTCAAGCCGGACCTGCTGATCGGCCTGCTTGAGCGACGCATGGAAATCCAGCGCCTCGAACTGGACGGGTTGCAGCTGACCATTGAGCAGCAGTCAGCCGAGGGTGCCTGGGCGGTGGCCGGTTTGTCGCCACCCAGGGAGGCTGCAGAGTCGGACCCGCAACAAGCCATCAAGGCCCTGCTCGGCATATCCCAGCTGCTGCTGTACAACAGCCAGATTACGCTGCAACCCTTTGCGGCAAAGGCGATCCGTTTTACCCAGGCCGAATTTGAGTTGCGCAATGGCCGCAGGCAGCGAATCGACGGGCATCTGACCTTTCCCAGTGGCTTGCCGCTGAGTTTCAGCCTACGCGGCAAACTGGACCCGGCCGACTGGCGCGGCAGCCCGGCAGAGCTCTATCTGAGCTTGCCGCAGAGCAGTCTGGCCGAACGCATACCCTCCTCGTTGCTCGGCGGCTGGCAAATCGACAGCCTGAAGGCCGGCGGCGAGCTCTGGGCGGTAGTCGAGGCAGGTCAGCTGCAGCGGGTGGTGACGCGCCTGAACGCTACGGAACTGCAGGCAGCGGCGGCAGACCGCCAGCCGGTCAGCGTGGAGGATCTGGCCTTGACCGCTTATCTGGATCGCCGCACCGGTGGTTATGATCTGCTGCTGGATTCTCTGGCGCTGAGTCTCGATCAGCAGCGCTTTGGCCCCATCCGGGTGGGCCTGCAGATGCGCCAGGCAACTCCCGAGTCTGCGCCGGTCTGGAAGGCCCAGGCGGACCGGCTGGATCTGGCGCCGCTGACCACGCTGGCACTGTCGCTGGCCCCGGCTGCTCCGGCAGTCGATGAATGGCTCGATGGTCTCCAGCCGCATGGTCAGCTGAGCAATATCCAGGTGAGTCTGGATAGTGCGAAAACAACTGCGGATCGCCTGCAGTTTGCCGCCAATCTGGGCAATGTGGGTATTTCAGCCCATGCCGATGTGCCCGGGCTGGAAAATGTCAGCGGCAGTATCAGCGGCGACATGGGCCAAGGGGCTTTACGCCTGAATAGCGAGAATTTCGTTCTCGATCTGGCCGAAGTGTTCCCGCAGCCCTGGCAGTACTTCAAAGCCGGCGCCTTGCTGAGCTGGAAGCTGGATGATCAGTCCTTCAACCTGTTCAGTCCGTATATCAAGCTGGAGGGCGACGAAGGGCGGATCGCCGGAGAGCTGAAAATAGCTATCCCGTTTGCCGACGATCAGTTCGCATACATGGACCTGCTGGTCGGCCTGCAGGATGGCAATGCCGCATTTACCAGCAAGTATCTGCCGACTCCGGGCGCTGATTTCACGGCCGAACTGGCCGACTGGCTGAAAACAGCGATTGTCGGCGGGGCGATTGATGAAGGCATTTTCCAGTATCAGGGTACTTTGAGCACTCAGGCGCCGGCCAACTCCAGCACATTGAGTCTGTATTTCAAGCTGCATGATCTCGAACTGGCCTATCAGCCAGGTTGGCCGGCTCTGCAAGAGGCTGCTGGCGAGGTGTTTGTCGGTGACAGCGGCGTGCAGGTCAACGTCAGCTCCGGGAAGGTTCTCGATAGTCAGGTCAGCAATGTGACTGCCAGCGTGCCGCCCGCCGGCAATGGGCAGGTGGCACGTTTGCAGCTGACCGCTGATCTGCAAAGCAATGTCAAAGACGGGCTGGATATCCTGCAGAAGGCGCCACTGGGCACCGAGTCTGTTTTTGCCGGCTGGCAAGGTACGGGCGCGCTGGACGGAAAGCTGTCGCTGGACATACCTCTTGGTGGCACGGCAGCGCCGCTGGTGGTGGTGGACTTCGCAGCCAAAGACGCCCAACTGAGCATCCCCGAGCCGGTACTTGAGCTTTCCGGGATTACCGCCGCGTTTCGTTACAACAGTGCCAGCGGGTTGAGTACGCCGGCCCTCAGGGCGCGGGCTTTCAACCAGCCGGTCAGCGGCAAGATAGTTGCCGAAGGCGCACGCGGCAGAACGCGGACGCGCATTGAGGCTACCAGCAAGATCGCCCTTGCAGATCTGACCAAATGGCTGGATGTGGCTGAAGTAAAACTGCCGGTCAGTGGCACGCTGCCCTATAAGCTCAACGTGATCCTCGACGAGAATAACAGTCAGTTGCAGGTGGACTCGAGCCTGCGGGGCCTGGCGGTTGATTTGCCAGCACCTTTCGGCAAGCGCGCCGATGAGGTGCGCAACAGCAGCTTCAGCATGCCACTGACGGCCAGGGTGCCCACTTACCGGGCAAATTATGCAGGCATGGCCAGCCTGGCGCTGGCCATGCCCGATGGCAAGGCGGATTCGCTGCGTGCGGAACTGGTGCTGGGCGGAGAAACGGCCAATTTGCCCGACAGCCAGGGCTTCTGGCTGCGTGGCCGGGTTGCCGAGCTGGATGCAGAGGCATGGAAAGCGCTGGCTGAGCAGTACTCGGGTACTGCACCGTCAAGCAGTCAGGACATGCTGCGTAGCGTCCACCTGCAAGTTGGTCAGTTCCATGGCTTCGGTATGGAGGCCAGTGATCTCGGGCTGAGCCTGGAACGGGCTGGCAGTGCCTGGCAAATCGGCCTGAACAGTGCAATGGTGGAAGGCGAGGTAACGGTTCCGGATCAGGACGGGCAACCGATTGTGCTGAATTTGCAGCGCCTCAGTCTGCCGGAGCCGCCGACTACCGACGCCGAGGCGATGGCTAAACCCGATGCGCTGGCCGATATTGAGCCGGCCAGTCTGCCACCCCTGGACGTGAAAATAGCCAAAGTCATGCTTGGCAGCGAGGCGCTGGGTGCAAGCTCGTTCAAACTTCGGCCCGTCCCCGGGGGCGTGCAGTTCAACGAGCTGAATATGGATTTCAAGGGCTTGCAGGTGACCGGCACGGCGGGCTGGGACGGTCACAAGGGGGCCACCAGTTCATGGTACAAGGGCCGGCTGCAAGGCACTGATCTGGGCAAGGTGCTGCAGGCCTGGAACTATGCCCCCTCGGTGGAGAGTGAACGCTTTCGGGTGGATGGCGATATACGCTGGCCAGGCTCGCCTGCCTGGCTAGACCTGGCGAGAATGTCCGGCACACTGGATGGCAGCATCCGCAATGGCCGCTTTACCGAGGTGCAAGGGGGCGGCAGCAGTGCCTTGCGTGTATTCGGCTTGTTGAACTTCAGTGCGATTGGCCGGCGTCTGCGCCTGGACTTCTCCGACCTGTTCGGCAAGGGTTTGGCCTTTGACCGCGTTAAGGTATTGCTGGCTGGCGATAACGGCGTGTTCGTTACCCGCAAGCCGCTTGAAGTGAACGGTCCTTCTGTCCAGTTACAGCTCGATGGCACGCTGAACATGGTCCAGCAGAGCATCGATGCCAAGCTCTACGTAACGCTGCCGGTGTCCAATACGGTAGCGCTGGGCGCGTTGCTGGTCGGTGCCCCTGCGGTGGCTGGTGCCATATTTGTTGCCGACAAAGTAGCTGACAAGCTGTTTGGCTTTGGTACTTCCAACCTGACCAAGGTCCAGTATCAGGTCAAGGGTCCGCTGGAAGATCCGAAGATCACATTTTTCAAGCCATGAAAGGTAGAGCGCTGTGGCCATGAACCTGGCTGTAATACAGATGGTCAGTCAGGATCAGGTGGCCGCCAACCTGCTGAGCGCGCGCCGTTTGCTCGAGCAGGCCGCGGAGCAGGGTGCGCAGCTTGCCGTGCTGCCGGAGAATTTTGCCGCCATGGGCTGTCGCGATCTTGCTGCGCTGGCGCGTGCCGAAGGGGCGGGGCAAGGGCCGATCCTGCCATGGCTGACGCAGGCCGCACGTGATCTGGGTTTATGGATAGTCGGCGGAACCTTGCCGTTGCCGCCGGATGCTCAGCCGGATGCCCGCCCCCTGGCCAGCTCCTTGCTGTTTGATGCGCAGGGGCAACGAGTGGCCCGTTACGACAAGCTGCATCTGTTTGATGTCGAGGTGGCAGACAGCCGCGGCCGCTATCGCGAGTCGGATGACTACGTACATGGAGCGCAGGTCGTGGTTGCCGATACACCGGTCGGCCGTATTGGTTTGAGTGTCTGCTACGACCTGCGTTTTCCCGAGTTGTATATGGCGCTGCGCGCGGCCGGTGCCGAGTTGATCAGTGCCCCGGCAGCGTTCACTGCGGTAACCGGTGCCGCCCACTGGGAAGTACTGCTACGTGCGCGCGCCATCGAAACCCAGTGTTACCTGCTGGCTGCCAATCAGGGCGGTAGTCATCCGGGTGGCCGCGAAACCTTCGGCCACTCGTGCCTGATTGATCCGTGGGGTTGTGTGATGGCCGTGCAGCCCCGGGGTGAGGCCGTTCTGCTGGGAACTCGCGACCCCGGGCAGCAAGCCGGAATTCGTCAGAAAATGCCGCTGGCCAGCCAGCGCCGCTTTGCACCACCCGGCAAACCCTTGCCGGTGGCTATGGAGAAACCATGAGTGATTTGTTGTCATCGGTCAGTGAGCATTTGCTGGCCCCGGGCAGTCTGGGTATCCAGCTGTTACCCGAAGTGCTGGGCGAATTGGCCGGCCCCGGAATTGACGCCGCTGACCTGTATTTCCAGAGTCAGGTTTCCGAAACCTGGGCGCTGGAAGACGGCATCGTCAAGGAGGGTAGCTTCAACCTGGATCAGGGTGTCGGCGTACGTGCCCAGTCCGGTGAGAAAACCGGTTTTGCCTACAGCAACAGCATCAGTCGCCAGGCGTTGCGTGATGCATCGCAGGCAGCCCGTTCGATTGCGCGTGCCGGGCAGTCAGGCCGCATAGAGGTGTTGCGGCAGCAGCCGGCAGTGCCCCTGTATCCGGCACAGAATCCGCTGGAGGTCATCAGCCGGGCGGAGAAGGTCGCCTTGCTCAAGCGTATCGATGTGGCTACGCGTGCGCTGGATCCGCGTATCCAGCAGGTCAGTGTCAGTCTCTCGGGGGTCTGGGAGCGCATTCTGGTTGCGTCCAGTGATGGCGATCTGGCTGCAGATGTTCGACCACTGGTGCGATTCAATGTCAGCGTCATCGTCGAGCAGAATGGCCGTCGCGAGCGCGGTAGCCATGGCGGCGGCGGGCGCAGTGATTACCGTTACTTTCTGGAGCCGAACGAGCACCACGAAGAGCGTGCCATGGGCTATGCCCGCGAGGCGTTGCGGCAGGCGCTGGTCAACCTCGAGGCTGTGCCGGCTCCGGCCGGGACGCTGCCGGTGGTACTTGGGCCGGGCTGGTCGGGCGTGTTGCTGCATGAGGCGGTTGGTCACGGCCTGGAAGGTGACTTCAATCGCAAAGGCAGTTCGGCCTACAGCGGGCGTATTGGCGAAAAGGTCGCCTCCGGTCTGTGCACCATTGTTGATGACGGCACCCTGTCCGGACGCCGCGGCTCCCTGAGCGTGGATGATGAGGGCACCCCGACCCAGTGCACCACACTGATCGAGAATGGCGTGCTCAAGGGGTACATGCAGGACAAGCTGAATGCGCGCCTGATGGGCGTGGCGGCGACCGGTAATGGGCGGCGCGAGTCGTATTCCTGCCTGCCGATGCCGCGCATGACCAATACCTACATGCTGGCCGGCGCCAGCGACCCGGCAGAGATCATCGCCTCGGTACAGCGCGGTATCTATTGCGCCAGTCTGGGTGGTGGCCAGGTCGATATCACCAGCGGCAAGTTCGTGTTTTCCACCAGCGAGGCCTACCTGATCGAGAACGGCAGGATTACCACGCCGGTCAAGGGTGCCACGCTGATCGGTAACGGTCCCGAGGCCATGAGCCGGGTGTCGATGGTGGGCAATGATCTGGCGCTGGACAGCGGTGTCGGCACCTGCGGCAAGGATGGCCAGTCGGTACCGGTGGGGGTCGGACAACCAACACTGAAGATCGATGCGATTACCGTGGGCGGGACCGGCGCCTGATGGACGCCGGCAAGTGTCGGGTGATCAGCGCAGGCCGCGTTGTATTTCATCCAGTTCGCGAATGTATTTGAATACCTTGCGCGCGGCTGCCGGCGGCTTGTTGTGAGCCGCTTCGTGCTGGGCGTGGCGGATCAGGCTGCGCATTTGCTGGCGATCGGTTTCCGGGTATTCGCTGACAAAGGCCTCAAGGGTAGAGTCGTCACCGCCGAGCAGGCGATCACGCCAGCGCTCGAGCCCGTGGAAACGCTCGTTGTACTGGCGCGTCGAAGCATCAAGCTGGTCGATCAGCGCGCTGATGGCGTCGACATCGGCATCCCGCATCAGCTTGCCGATGTATTGCATATGCCGTTTGCGGGCAATATGCGCCTTGTGTTTGGGGGCATCGGCCAGAGCTTTTTGCAGGGGCTCGGTGAGTGGCAGCTTGGCCAGCAGATCCGGTTTGAGCGTGGTCAGGCGCTCGCCCAGATCCTGCAGGGCGTGCAGTTCACGCTTTACCTGGGATTTACTCTTCTCCTCGGAGAAGTCATCGAATTGTTCAGACATGCGGCGTATCCGGAAGAAAACGTCGTCATGATAACCACTCGGGAGCCGCTTGTCCGGCTCCTGCCGAGTGTTGCATAGGGATGGAGTGAGAAATGAGTGCGGTAGACATTGTAGGGCCGGAAGCTCTGCCCAGATTGCAGGAGCAGGTTGAGCAGATTCTCGCCGAAGCGCGCCGGCAGGGTGCCAGTGCCTGTGAAGTGGCGGTCTCGGTGGAGCAGGGGTTGTCGACCACGGTGCGCCAGCGCGAGGTGGAGACGGTCGAGTTCAATCGTGACCAGGGCTTCGGTATCACCCTGTATAGCGGCCAGCGCAAAGGTTCGGCCAGCACCTCTGCCACCGGCCCCGAGGCCATTCGTGAAACGGTGGCCGCAGCGCTGGCCATTGCCGAACATGCTTCGGAAGACGAGTTTGCCGGTCTGGCTGATGCCGGCCTGATGGCCGGGCAGCTGGCGGAACTCGATTTGTATCATCCATGGGCCATCAGTCCGGAGCAGTCGATTGAACTTGCGCTGGAGTGTGAGGAAAGCGCTTTTGCCGCCGATTCACGTATCAGCAACGCCGATGGCACTTCGCTGAGCTCCCATCGTGGCTGCCGTGTTTACGGCAACAGCCACGGCTTTGTCGGCAGTTATGCCAGTACGCGGCACAGCCTGAGCTGCGTGATGATTGCCGAACTGGGCGGGCAGATGCAGCGCGATTACTGGTATGACGTCAATCGCCGGGGCGAGGCACTGGCCAGTGCTGCGAGTATCGGCCAACGCGCCGCGCAGCGTACCGTCGCCAGACTCGGCGCGCGCTCGGTGCCCACCTGCGAGGTGCCGGTATTGTTTTCGGCAGAGCTGGCAGGCGGTTTGTTCGGCCACTTTCTGGCGGCGGTTTCGGGTGGCAATCTGTACCGCAAGGCGTCCTTTCTGGAAGGCTCCCTTGGCCAGCAGCTGTTTCCGCAGTGGCTGAGCCTGCATGAGAATCCCCATCTGCTGCAGGGGCTGGCCAGTGCCAGCTTTGATGGTGATGGTCTGGCCACCTATGCCAAACCCTTTGTGCAGGCGGGCGAGGTGGTTTCCTATGTGCTGGGTACCTATTCCGGGCGCAAGCTGGGATTGCCCAGCACGGCAAATGCCGGTGGCGTGCATAACCTGCTGGTCACTCACAGCGCGGAAGATCAGGACGCCCTGATCAAACGCATGGGCCGTGGCCTGCTGGTCACCGAGCTGATGGGCCAGGGGCTGAATTTGGTGACGGGTGATTACTCCCGCGGTGCTGGCGGGTTCTGGATCGAGAATGGCCAGATCCAGTATCCGGTTCAGGAGGTCACCATTGCCGGCAATCTGCGCGACATGTTCAGGCAGATTGTGGCCGTTGGCAGCGATCTGGAAATGCGCAGCAATATCCGCAGTGGATCGGTGTTGATTGAGCGGATGACCGTTGCTGGTAGCTGATGCGGGGCGTCAGGGCTTGAGGCGAGCGCCTATTCGCCTTCGTCAAAGTAATTGTTGATCAGATCGACGAGGCCCTGCATGGCCTCGGCTTCCTGTTCACCATCGCTCTGCAGGTGGATGCTGGTGCCCTTGCTGGCGGCCAGCATCATCACCGACATGATGCTTTTGCCATCGACCAGGCTTTCCGGGCTGCGCCCAACTCTTATCTGACAGGGATATTGGCCGGCAACGCCAACGAACTTGGCCGCCGCCCGCGCATGCAGGCCGAGTTTGTTGATGATGGTGATTTCACAGTAAAGCATTGCCTGGTACTGTTCCCTAGGCCAGGTCGCGGTGGCGAACCTGAATGTTCTTCAAACCGGGTTTCAGGGCTGCGCAGAGCCGCTCAGCCAGATATACCGAACGATGGTGGCCGCCGGTGCAGCCAATGGCAATGGTTACATAAGAACGATTGCTGGCGGCGAAGCGCGGCAGCCATTTGTTCAGATAGGCATAAATATCGTCGAACATTTCATTGACATCGGCTTGAGCACCCAGGTATTCGGCGACTTCCTGGTCCTTGCCGGACAAATTGCGCAAGTCGGATTTCCAGTAAGGATTGGGCAGGCAGCGCACATCGAAGACCACGTCAGCATCCACCGGCATACCACGCTTGAAGCCGAAGGACTCTACCAGAAAGGCGGTTCCGGGCTCGGGCTTGTTGAGCAGGCGCAACTTGATGCTGTCGCGCAGTTGATAGAGGTTCAGGTGTGTGGTGTCGAGCCGCAGGTCGGCCAGGTCGGCGATCGGTCCGAGCAGCTTGGTTTCATCCTGAATGGCTTCTGCCAGCGAGCGGCTGTCGGAGGTCAGCGGATGTCGTCGGCGGGTTTCCGAGAAACGCTTGAGCAAGGTGTCATCATCGCTGTCCAGATAGACCACGTCACACTGGATATGCCGGCTACGCACTTCAGCCAGCAGTTCAGGGAATCGTTCGAGTTGACTGGGCAGGTTGCGGGCGTCGATCGACACCGCGACCTGGGGTTGCATAAGGTCAATATTCAGCAGCGCGCGTTCTGCCAGATCGGTAAGCAGACCGGCCGGCAGATTGTCGATGCAGTAGAAGCCACTGTCTTCGAGTACGTCCAGAGCGGTGCTTTTCCCCGAGCCGGAACGGCCGCTTACGATGACCAGACGCATGGATGAGCTCCCTATTGAGTGCTTTGTGCATCCAGAACCAGCTGGAAAAGCCGGTCACTGCTCTGGGCCTGGCGCAGGCTCTCGCGAACCTCGCTACGGTTAAGCATGCTGGCTATCTGTCGCAGCAGTTCAAGGTGTGCGTCCGTCGCTTCCTCGGGAACCAGCAAGACAAACAGCAGGTCTACCGGCGCTCCGTCGATGGCGTCGAAGTCGACTGCGCTTTCCAGATGCAGAACGGCACAAATCGGCGTGTTGCAGCCGGCCAGCCGGCAGTGCGGTATGGCAATGCCATTGCCGAAACCGGTTGAGCCGAGTTTTTCGCGCGCAATCAGGCTTTCGAAAATGCTCTGGCTATCCAGATCGGGAAGTTCGCGCACAACCAGACTGGCAATCTGCTCGAGAACGCGTTTTTTGCTGCCACCCGGCACGTTAACCAGACAACGGCCGGGGGTCAGGATTTGCTCAATTAGGATCATGGGGGATGGGTACGTGATTATCGGGTGGTGACGCCGTGCTTGTGGTCAAGCTGCTTTTCTTTGTGCTTGATCAGCTGGCGATCCAGTTTGTCGGTCAGCAGGTCAATGGCTGCGTACATGTCTTCATGCTCGGCATTGGCGACTACTTCACGACCTGCCACATGCAGGGTAGCTTCAACCTGTTGTTTGAGCTTCTCGACCTGCATGATTACTTGTACGTTGGTGATTTTGTCGAAATGGCGTTCAAGTTTGCCAAGTTTTTCACCGACATATTCACGCATGGCGTCGGTTACATCCAGCTGATGTCCACTGATGTTCACTTGCATACTGCATTCTCCTTGTTGCCGTGTATGAGCGACAGGTTACTGCACCTGTCACCGGGACACTGTTGTTGCGGATCAAGCCTTTTTACATTAAGCGTTTGCGTTCACTGGAGGAGGCAATGCCGAGGGATTCCCGATATTTGGCAACGGTCCGGCGTGCTACCTGGATGCCTTGTGCCTCAAGTAGACCTGCAATTTTGCTGTCACTCAACGGCTTTTTCTGACTTTCCGCAGCTACCAGCTTCTTGATTATGGCGCGGATTGCCGTGGACGAGCATTCGCCGCCCTCAGCCGTGCTTACGTGGCTTGAGAAAAAGTATTTCAGCTCATAAATGCCCCGCGGGGTGTGCATGAACTTTTGCGTGGTGACACGGGAAATGGTCGATTCGTGCATGCCAACGGCTTCGGCTATGTCATGCAGGATCAGCGGTTTCATGGCTTCAGCACCGTACTCGAGAAAGCCGCGCTGGTGCTCGACAATCTGCGTGGCAACCTTGAGCAGGGTTTCATTGCGACTGAGCAGGCTTTTGATGAACCAGCGGGCTTCCTGTAACTGGTTGCGCATAAAGGTATTGTCCGAGCTGGCGTCGGCGCGGCGAACAAAGCTGGCGTACTGCGGGTTTACCCGCAGGCGGGGCACGGACTCCTGGTTGAGTTCGACCAGCCAGCGGCCATTGTGCTTGTGTACCAGTACATCGGGGATCACATATTCCGCTTCAGTGGATTCGATCTGCGAGCCTGGCCGCGGATTGAGGCTTTGAATCAGGGCAATGATCGGCCGCAGGTCGCCTTCCTTGATCTTCATCCTGCGCATCAACTGGGTGTAGTCACGATTGCCGAGCAGTGCGAGAAAATCACTGACCAGACGCTGCGCCTCGCTGCGCCAGGGCATTGTCTCGGGCAACTGGCGCAACTGGATCAGCAGGCATTCGCGCAGGTCCCGCGAGCCGCAACCAACCGGATCAAAAAGCTGAATTCGGTGCAGGACGGCTTCCAGTTCATCCAGTTCGATGTCGAGTTCCGGGTCGAAAGCCTGCAGGATTTCCTCGAGTGATTCTTCCAGATAGCCATCGTTGCTGATGCAGTCGACCAGCGTTACGGCAATCAACTGGTCGGTTTCTGACATCTGGGTCAGATTGAGCTGCCAGAGCAGATGGCTTTGCAGGCTTTCACCGGCAGAGGTCCGCGCGGTGAAATCCCATTCTTCAGAGTCGTTGCTGGGCAGGCTGCTGGCGCTGGTCTGGTAAATGTCCTCCCAGGCAGTATCTACCGGCAGTTCGCCAGGAATACGCTCGGTCCATTCGCCCTCATCGAAGCGCTCGGTATTTTCCGTCGCGCTGTCGTAGCTGGCTTCCTGGCTGGGAGCAGTTGTGGCGGTTTCGGTGTTCTCGCCGTCGTCAGCCAGCGGATCGTCATTGTCGAAGTCCTCGCCTTCTTCCTGACGCTCCAGCATGGGGTTGGAGTCGAGGGCCTCCTGAATTTCCTGCTGCAGATCCAGCGTCGAAAGCTGGAGCAACCGGATCGCCTGTTGCAGCTGCGGTGTCATCGTCAGCTGCTGGCCCATTTTTAGGACTAGCGAGTGTTTCATGACTTGGAAAAATTCACCTTTTTCAACTGGCGGATACCCGCCATCAGGTTCGGGGCGCCAAGGCCGTGGGACAGGGCAAAGTATATGCCGGCAGCCGGTTACTTTCCTCCGCGGTGCGGAGGCTCACGGGAGTGCCGGCGTCTATAGACGGAACTCTTGTCCGAGATAGACATCCTTGACCAGCTGATCGGCAAGAATGCTTTCTGCGTCACCTTCGGCGATCAGCTGGCCGTCGTTGACGATGTAGGCAATCTCGCAGATGTCCAGGGTGTCTCGGACATTGTGGTCGGTGATCAATACACCAATGCCCTTGGCTTTGAGGTGGTGAATGATCTGTTTGATGTCGCCTACCGAGATCGGATCGACACCGGCAAAAGGCTCATCCAGCAGTATGAACTTGGGCGAGGTAGCCAGCGCCCGGGCAATTTCCGCCCGCCGCCGCTCGCCTCCGGACAGACTCATGCCCAGAGTGTCGCGAATATGGTGAATGTGGAATTCTTCAAGCAGGTTTTCCAGTGCCAGTTGGCGGCCGGCGCGATCCAGATCCTTGCGCGTTTCAAGGATGCTCATGATGTTGTCGGCCACGCTCAGCTTGCGGAAGATCGAGGCTTCCTGGGGCAGATAGCCGACCCCGGCCCGTGCACGACCATGCATCGGCAGGTGGCTGATATTCAGGTCGTCAATCAATACCCGGCCCTGATCCGCCTGAACCAGGCCGACAATCATGTAAAAGCAGGTGGTTTTACCGGCACCGTTGGGTCCGAGCAGTCCGACGATCTGGCCGCTGTCGATTGACAGGCTGACATCGCGCACAACCTGGCGGCCCTTATAGCTTTTTGCCAGATGCTGGGCTTTCAGAGTAGCCATTACGGTGCCTTCTGTTCCGGTTTTTTCTTGGGCAGGATAACCATGTCGATACGTGGTTGCGGCGTGCTGATCGAGGTCTTCCCGGCTCTGCCGGCGTTGACGATCTGGCGCCTGGTGTCATAGACAATCTTTTCGCCCTTGAAGGTGTTGCCTTCCTGAATGACTTTCGCCTGATCAATCAGCACGATGCGTTCAGTCGGCGCGAAATACTGGATGGTCTTGCCGTATGCCTTGACCAGGGACTTGTCTGTTTCCGGCTGCTGCTCGTAATAGGCGGGCTCGCCAACGGCGGTAAATACATCGATATCACCCTGTTTGTTCTGGGTGATGGTGACCTGATTGCCGGTGATTTTCAGGGTGCCCTGGGTAATTACCACCGAGCCCCGGTAGATCGCCACGCCCTGCTTGTCGTCGAGCTCTGCGCTGTCGGCCTGCACCCGGATCGGCTGATCCCGGTCGCTAGGTAACGCCATTGCCAGACTGCTGAACATACTGCCCAGGCCAATGAGTGCTAAGGGGAGAAATTTAACGAACCTCATGCTGGCCTCTTACATTGGAGAGCAGGAGCATCCTGCCTTCATTCAGATACGCTTTCATGCCATTGGCCGTGGTCACACCATTGGCGGCTTCGATTTTAACGGCCTGACTGGTCTCGGCATATTCTTTGTCAGGAAATACGGTCATGCGGCTGCTGGTCAGCAGGGTTTTACGATTTTTGGCATCGGTGCGCTGCACCCTGACGTCGTCAATCAACTCTACCTGTTCCCCTGAAGGCGCCACTTCGCCCCGCTTGCTTTGCACATGCCATGGTGGCTCGTCTGCGCGATACACGAGCAGATCAGGCAGATCCAGCAAGGTGATGTCGGTTGCCTTGACGTGCTCAAGCTTGCTGGCGGTTATCCGGTAGGACAGGGTGCCGTCAGCTTTGAATTGCCGAGTGTGCGGATTGTCGACGAAAAAGTCGATGGAAGTGTCGGGGGTGGTATCCATTTGTATTTCGTCGAAACTTTCCGGACGCACGTTCCAGTAGCCAAGCGCAATCAGCAATGCTGCGATGGGCAGGAAGATCAGGGCTTGGCGAAAGCGGTTCGACATAATCAGGGTGGCTCTACAGGTAGGCGGCTTGCGCGTGATCAAGATTACCTTGTGCGCGCATGATCAGCTCGCAAAATTCTCGTGCTGCTCCTTCGCCGCCGCGCGCCAGGGTTACGCCATGGGCGTTATCGCGGACAAAGCGGTCGGCGCTGGCAACCGCCATGCCCAGACCAACCCGGCGCATGACCGGCAGATCCGGCAGGTCATCACCCAGATAGGCGACCTGCGCATAGCTCAGCTGTAGTTTGGCCAGCAGCTCATCCAGTACCACCAGCTTGTCTTCGCGGCCCTGGTACAGGTGCTGGATACCCAGGTTCTGTGCGCGGCGCTCGACCACCGGGGTTTTCCGTCCGGAGATGATTGCGGTACAGACGCCGGAAGCGATGAGCATTTTTATGCCGTGGCCGTCCAGAGTATTGAAGGTCTTGAACTCGCTGCCGTCAGCAAGAAAATACAATTTGCCATCGGTCAGTACGCCATCCACATCAAAAATCGCCAGTTTCACGTCGAGTGCGCGTTGCAGCAGTTGCTCGTGCATTTACATTACTCCGGCGCGAAGCAGGTCGTGCATGTTGAGGGCGCCAACCGGGCGGTCGTCGGCGTCGACGACAACCAGTGAGTTTATTTTGTTGTCTTCCATGATCTTCAGCGCCTCGGCGGCGAGCATCTCGGCGCGGGCAGTTTTGCCGTGGCTGGTCATCACGCTGTCGATGCTGGCGTTGCGTACGTCGATGCCCCGGTCGAGGGTGCGGCGCAGATCGCCATCGGTAAAGACCCCGGCCAGCCGGCCGTCCGCTTCCAGCACAACGGTCATGCCCAGCCCCTTGCGGGTCATCTCCAGCAACGCATCTCGCAGCAAGGTGCCGCGGGCTACTTGTGGCAGGGCATCACCGGCATGCATGACATTTTCCACCTTGAGCAGCAACCTGCGGCCGAGGGCGCCGCCCGGATGGGAAAACGCGAAATCTTCGGCAGTGAAGCCGCGCGCTTCCAGCAGGGCGATTGCCAGCGCATCGCCAAGCACCAGCGAGGCGGTGGTGGACGAGGTGGGTGCAAGATTCAGCGGGCAGGCTTCATGCGCTACCCGTGCATCCAGATTGGCTTGCGCTGCCTGGGCCAGCGGCGAATCCGGATTCCCGGTCATGCTGATTAACTGGATGCCCAGCCGCTTGATCAGCGGCAGCAAGGTGATAATTTCGGCGGTAGAGCCGGAGTTGGATAGCGCCAGCACCACGTCATCGCGGGTAATCATGCCCATGTCGCCGTGACTGGCCTCGGCGGGGTGAACAAAAAAAGCCGGCGTTCCGGTGCTGGCAAGGGTGGCGGCAATCTTGTTGCCGATATGCCCGGATTTGCCCATGCCAACCACCACAACCCTGCCGCGGCACGCCAGCAGTAATTCGCAAGCGCGCACGAAATCGGCGTTGATACGCTCGAACAGCGCTTCAATTGCTTCCAGTTCGAGGCGAACAGTTCGCTGGGCAGACTGAATCAGGGCGGTGGACTGGGTCATGGGAGAGGTGCGCATCAGGTCGAAGACGAAAGATTATAACGGTATTACGCAGATACCTCACGCGCCGGACCGTTGCTGCGTTTTTTTGCTGAACGCTAATCTATGGCCATGCAACGTCCCGGATGTTTTGGGATGCGGCGAGGTCAATGATATATTGCGCCGCTTGTTCGGCGGTCTGGTTGAATTGGGCTGTGCCTTGGCAGAATTGATTCCGGCTGCCGTTCTCAAGGAGTGGAAAGATGAGTGCCGAAAGTGAAAACGCAGTCGAGCTGAGGGGGGTGACCTTCAAGCGCGGTTCGCGTGCCATCTTTGAAAATATCGATATTGTTATTCCGCGGGGCAAGGTTACTGCCATCATGGGCCCCTCGGGTTGCGGGAAAACGACTTTGCTGCGCCTGATCGGCGCGCAATTGATGCCCAGTAGTGGTGGCGTCTGGGTCAATGGCGTGAATTTGCCCGCGCTTTCGCGTATCGAACTTTTCGATATGCGCAAACAGATGGGCGTGCTGTTTCAGAGCGGTGCATTGTTCACGGATCTGGATGTGTTCGAGAACGTGGCCTTTCCTTTGCGCGTGCACACCAAGCTGCCGGAGGAGATCATTCGTGACATCGTTCTGATGAAACTGCAGGCAGTCGGTCTGCGCGGTGCCATTGATCTGATGCCGGATGAGCTTTCCGGAGGCATGAAGCGTCGGGTAGCACTGGCCCGCGCGATTGCACTGGATCCGCAGATACTCATGTATGACGAGCCTTTTGTAGGTCAGGACCCTATCGCCATGGGTGTGCTGGTACGAATGATTCGTCTGCTCAATGATGCGCTGGGCATTACCAGCATCGTGGTCTCCCATGACCTTGCCGAAACGGCGAGCATTGCGGACTACATCTATGTGGTGGGCGATGCCAAGGTGCTGGGCTTTGGCACACCGGATGAACTGATGAATTCGCAGGATCCACAGATCCACCAGTTCATGAAAGGTACCCCCGACGGGCCGGTGCCGTTCCATTTCCCGGCGCCGGATTACCGTAGCGATTTGTTGGGGCAGGGTTGATGCGCAAAACTTCTATCCTCGAAAGGCTGCGCCTGGTTGGCCGCACGGGCATTGATATCGTCGAGTCCCTGGGCCGCTCGGGCATATTCCTGCTGCGTGCCTTGCTGGGGCGTGGCGGTCTGGGTAACGGCTTCAATCTGCTGGTAAAACAGTTGTTCTTTGTGGGCGTCCTGTCGCTGCCGATCATCGTGGTGGCCGGCTTGTTCATCGGTATGGTGCTGGCGTTGCAGGGCTACAATATTCTGGTCGATTACGGCTCCGAGCAGGCGGTCGGGCAGATGGTAGCCCTGACTTTGCTGCGGGAACTGGGTCCGGTGGTCACCGGGTTGCTGTTCGCCGGGCGGGCCGGCTCCGCTTTGACTGCGGAAATTGGCAACATGAAGTCAACCGAGCAATTGTCCAGTCTGGAGATGATTGGCGTTGACCCGCTGAAATACATCATCGCGCCGCGCCTGTGGGCGGGCTTTATCTCGATGCCTCTGCTGGCCGCCATTTTCAGCGTTGTCGGGATCTGGGGTGGTGCGATGGTCGCCGTGGACTGGCTGGGCGTCTACGATGGCTCATTCTGGGCAAACATGCAGAACAGCGTCGAATTCACTGAAGATGTGCTTAACGGCATGATCAAGAGTGTGGTTTTTGCCTTTGTGGTGACCTGGATTGCCGTGTTTCAGGGTTACGATTGCGACCCGACCTCGGAAGGCATCAGTCGCGCGACAACCAGAACCGTGGTTTACGCTTCACTGGCC
Organism: Pseudomonas pohangensis; assembly: GCF_900105995.1. NCBI lineage: Bacteria > Pseudomonadati > Pseudomonadota > Gammaproteobacteria > Pseudomonadales > Pseudomonadaceae > Pseudomonas > Pseudomonas pohangensis. The sequence continues at coordinate 429,849 of NZ_LT629785.1, forward strand.
GTATTGGGCCTGGACTTTATTCTCACTGCCTTGATGTTTGGAGATTTTTGATGCAAACCCGCACTCAGGAAATCGGCGTAGGCCTGTTTATCATGGCTGGTTTTTTGGCCTTGCTGCTGTTGGCTTTGCGTGTCAGTGGGCTGACAGTCGGCAGCGCAGACCAGTCGTACAAGGTCTATGCCTACTTCGACAATATTGCCGGGCTGACGGTTCGCGCCAAGGTAACCATGGCCGGGGTGATTATCGGCAAAGTCACGGCTATTGACCTTGACCATGATAGCTATACCGGGCGGGTTACCATGGAGATCAATGACCAGGTAGATAATCTCCCGGAAGATTCCACGGCGTCGGTGCTTACCGCCGGACTGTTGGGCGAGAAGTACATCGGTATCAGTATTGGCGGCGAAGAGGGAACGCTAAAGGATCAGAGCGTGATTAATGACACCCAGTCTGCGCTGGTTCTGGAAGATCTGATCAGCAAGTTCCTGTTGAACTCGGTTAACAAGAGTGAGGAGAAACAGTGATGGTCCTGCAGCGATATCCGCAGATGTTTCAGGTAGTACGCCGGGCGTTTTTCCTGGTCGTGCTGTCCATGTTGTCCGTTTCAGCCATGGCTGCACCTACGGCGGCCGAGGTGGTCAAGCAGACCACCGACGAGCTGTTGGCGGACCTGAAAGCCAACAAGGAGCTGTACAAGACGGATCCGTCCTCTTTCTATGCGGCGCTGGATCGTATTCTCGGTCCGGTAGTCGATCTTGAGGGTATCTCCAAGGGCGTGATGACCGTGAAATTTTCGCGCAAGGCATCTCCCGAGCAAATGCAGCGCTTCGAACAGAACTTCAAGACCAGTCTGATGCGCTTCTATGGCAATGCCCTGCTGGAGTATGACAATCAGGAGATTATCATTGTGCCGGGCACCGGCAGGCAGGAGCCTGGTCGTGAGTCGGTGAATATGGAAGTCAAGGACAGCAAAGGCACGGTTTATCCGCTGTCCTACACCATGGTTGATCTGGACGGCAACTGGCGGATGCGCAACGTCATTATCAATGGCATCAACATCGGTAAATTGTTTCGGGATCAGTTTGCCCAGTCGATGCGTGAGCATGGCAATGATCTGAACCAGGTGATCGATACCTGGGCGGAAACGGTGTCCAAGGCCAAACAGTCAACCAAGGAACCGGCGTGAGTATTGCCGAAATCGCCGAGGTCGGCTCCGGGAAGCTGCGGCTTTCGGGGGTTCTCGATTTTCGCTCCGGGCCGCAGTTGCGGGTGACCGGAAAGAAACTGATTGGTGAAAGTCAGGCCCAGGAACTGCTGCTTGACTGCAGTGCGGTGGAAAAGTCCAGCAGCGTTGGCGTTGCCTTGCTGCTTGCCTTCATGCGCGATGCCGCTGCCGCCGGGAAAACCCTGAGCATGAGCGGGCTACCTTCAGACATGCGACAGATTGCCCAGGTGTCGGGGCTGGAGGAGTTGCTGCCACTACAGGCTTGAGCATATTCGCCGGTCTGGGCGGTTTTTTGTATGATGGCAGCCCTGCTGGCCTCGGCCATGTTTTGAATTTTCAGACTTCAGCGCGATGTTTTTGCTTTGTGCGCCTGTCAATGGCCGATTCAACCAGCCAGCGATAGCACAATTCAGACGTCCCGGTTGAGGCGCTAAACGAGGTTGAGCATGCAGGCGCATGAAGTAAAGGTTCATCTCCAGGAAAAGTTGCCGGGTGTCCAGGTTGAAGTGGAAGGCGAGGGTTGCAACTTTCAGCTCAACCTGATCGACGATACGTTGGCCGGTCTGAGCCCGGTTAAGCGGCAGCAGCTGATTTATGCACACCTGAACGCCTGGATTGCTGATGGCAGCATCCATGCAGTCACCATGAAATTCTTCAGTCGCGCCGCTTGGGCTGAGCGCGGCTGAGCCCACTGGCAGCGAGAAACCATTCCATGGATAAACTGATTATTACCGGCGGCGTTCCCCTTAAAGGTGAAATTCGCATTTCCGGTGCAAAGAATGCCGCATTGCCTATTCTGGCTGCCACGTTGCTGGTTGATCGACCGGTTACGGTCTGTAACCTGCCGCACCTGCATGACATCACCACCATGATCGAGCTGTTCGGGCGCATGGGCGTTGAGCCGGTGATTGACGAAAAACTGAGTGTCGAAGTGGATGCCAGCACCATCAAGACGCTGGTTGCGCCCTATGATCTGGTCAAGACCATGCGTGCATCGATACTGGTGCTGGGTCCTCTGGTAGCACGTTTCGGTGAGGCGGAAGTGGCGCTGCCCGGCGGTTGCGCCATTGGCTCGCGGCCGGTTGACCTGCATATTCGCGGCCTGGAGGCGATGGGCGCGGAAATTACTGTCGAAGAGGGCTACATCAAGGCCAGGGCACCTGAGGGTGGTTTGCGTGGTGCGCATTTCTTCTTTGACGTGATCAGCGTTACCGGCACCGAGAACATCATGATGGCCGCTGCGCTGGCCAAAGGACGCTCGGTACTGGAAAACGCCGCGCGTGAACCGGAAGTGGTCGACCTGGCCAACTTCATCAATTCCATGGGTGGCAAGGTTAGCGGTGCCGGTACCGACACCATCGTGATTGACGGGGTTGAGCGGCTGGGTGGCGGGCGCTACAGCGTGATGCCTGACCGTATTGAAACGGGTACCTATCTGGTTGCCGCTGCCGCCACGGGCGGGCATGTAAAGCTCAAGGATACCGATCCGGCGATTCTTGAAGCGGTGCTGTCCAAGCTGCAGGAAGCCGGCGCTGAAATTACCACCGGCAAGGACTGGATCGAGCTGGATATGAAGGGCAAGCGGCCGAAAGCGGTAAACCTGCGTACTGCGCCCTATCCGGCTTTTCCAACGGATATGCAGGCACAGTTCGTCGCACTCAATGCGATTGCCGAGGGCACCGGCACGGTTATCGAAACCGTCTTCGAAAACCGCTTCATGCACGTATATGAAATGAACCGCATGGGCTCGCAGATTCTCGTTGAGGGCAATACCGCAGTGGTAACCGGTGTGCCTCGCCTGAAGGCTGCGCCGGTGATGGCGACCGATCTGCGCGCTTCGGCAAGTCTGGTTATTGCCGGGCTGGTGGCGGATGGCGATACCCTGATCGACCGCATCTATCACATTGATCGCGGTTACGAGTGCATCGAGGAAAAACTGCAATTGCTGGGCGCCAGGATTCGTCGCGTACCGGGTTAGGTCGTCATTACTGCTGACCAGGCAGTGCAACCAGCCCGCAGGGGCTGGCTCCCGTTAAAGGATATTTTTCAATGCTGACCATTGCCTTGTCCAAAGGCCGGATTCTGGATGACACCCTGCCACTATTGGCAGCTGCGGGCATTGTGCCGACCGAAAATCCGGACAAAAGCCGCAAGCTGATCATCCCCACCACGCTGGACGATGTGCGTCTGCTGATAGTCCGGGCCACCGATGTGCCGACCTATGTAGAGCATGGAGCGGCAGATCTGGGTGTGGCTGGCAAGGATGTGCTGATGGAGTACGGCGCGCAGGGCATTTACGAACCGCTGGATCTGCAGATTGCCCGCTGCAAGCTGATGACCGCCGGTGCTGTGGGTGCATCCGCACCGCGCGGACGCCTGCGCGTGGCCACCAAGTTCGTCAATATCGCCAAACGCTACTATGCCGAGCAAGGGCGTCAGGTCGATATCATCAAGCTGTACGGCTCGATGGAGCTGGCGCCACTGGTAGGCCTGGCGGACAAGATCATCGATGTGGTCGACACCGGTAATACCTTGCGTGCCAATGGCCTGGAGCCGCAGGAATTGATTGCTGAAATCAGCTCCCGGCTGATCGTCAATAAAGCCTCGATGAAAATCCAGCATGGGCGTATCCAGTCGCTGATCGATACCTTGCGCGAGGCAGTCGAGGCGCATCAGCGCTGATTCCCTCACGCGATGATCCTGATCGCGCCAGCCTATCCGTGTCATAGCCAGATTCTCAGGTAGCTGCACGGCAGGCTTGTTACCCTGACAGCGCCTGAGAAGTGTTAACTACGAGAATTGCCATGACAGCACCGAACACTATCCGCCGACTGAACGCCGCCAGCCCGAACTTTGGCGAGCAACTGGACCATCTGCTGAGCTGGGAAAGTGTCTCGGATGACGGGGTCAACCAGCGGGTGCTGGAGATCATTGCCGATGTGCGTACCCGTGGTGATGCCGCGCTGGTGGAGTTGACGCAGCGCTTCGATGCTTTGCAAGTGACCAGCATGGCCGAGCTGATTCTGCCGCGCGAACGTCTGCAGCTGGCCCTGACGCGTATCACGCCCGAGCAGCGCAAGGCGCTGGAAACGGCCGCCGCACGCGTGCGCAGTTATCACGAAAAGCAGAAACAGGATTCCTGGTGTTATACCGAGGCGGATGGCACCCGGCTGGGCCAGCAGGTCACTCCGCTGGATCGGGCCGGCTTGTATGTTCCGGGTGGCAAGGCTACCTATCCCTCTTCGGTGCTGATGAACGCCATTCCGGCCAAGGTTGCAGGAGTTGCCGAGGTAGTGATGGTGGTGCCGACCCCGCGTGGCGAAATCAACGAAATGGTGCTGGCGGCCGCCTGCATTGCCGGTGTCGATCGCGTCTTCACCATCGGTGGGGCGCAGGCCGTGGCCGCCCTGGCCTATGGCACCGAAAGCGTGCCGCCGGTGGACAAGATAGTCGGCCCGGGCAACATCTACGTGGCCACGGCCAAGCGCCATGTGTTCGGCAAGGTCGGCATCGACATGATCGCCGGGCCATCGGAGATTCTGGTGGTCTGTGATGGCCAGACCGATCCGGACTGGATCGCCATGGACCTGTTTTCCCAGGCCGAGCACGATGAGGACGCCCAGTCGATTCTGCTCAGTCCGGACGCGGCTTTTCTGGATGCAGTAGCTGCCAGTATCGACAAGCTGCTGCCAGGCATGGAGCGTGAACCGATTATCCGTACTTCGCTGGCGGCGCGTGGTGCCCTGATCCAGGTTAGCGATATGAATCAGGCGATCGAAGTGGCCAACCGCATCGCACCGGAACACCTGGAACTGTCGGTGGAAAACCCGGAGCAATGGCTGCCACAGATTCGGCATGCCGGGGCCATTTTCATGGGTCGCTACACGGCAGAGGCGTTGGGCGATTACTGCGCCGGGCCGAATCACGTGTTGCCGACTTCGGGCACGGCGCGCTTTTCCTCGCCGCTGGGGGTCTATGACTTCCAGAAGCGTTCGTCGATCATCCATTGTTCTGCGCAGGGCGCTTCGGTGCTGGGCAAAACCGCGTCGGTACTGGCCCGGGGCGAGTCACTGACTGCCCATGCGCGCAGTGCCGAATACCGCATCAAGAACTGATGGCTGTCTGGCAGGGCGGCAAGCACGTCCTCTGTGATATCGAACGAACCCAAGGAGTGAAGGGCAGATGAGCAAATTCTGGAGCCCCTTCGTAAACAACCTGGTGCCCTACGTGCCGGGCGAGCAGCCCAAGCTGAGCAAGCTGGTCAAGCTCAATACCAACGAGAATCCCTACGGCCCTTCGCCCAAGGCGCTGGCGGCGATGCAGGCACAATTGAGTGATGATCTGCGTCTCTACCCCGACCCTAATGGCGAACGCCTGAAACAGGCAGTTGCCGACTATTACAAGGTGCAGCCGGCGCAGGTGTTTGTCGGCAACGGCTCCGACGAGGTGCTGGCGCATGCTTTTCATGCCCTGTTCCAGCACGGCCGTCCATTGCTGTTTCCGGACATCAGTTACAGCTTTTATCCGGTGTATTGCGGCCTGTATGACATTCCGTTCGAGGCGGTGGCGCTGGATGAGCAGTACCGGATTCGTGTGGCGGATTACGCGCGGCCCAATGGCGGTATCGTTTTCCCCAATCCCAATGCCCCGACCGGCTGCCTGCTGGCAACGGAAGCTATCGAGCAATTGCTGCAGGCCAATCCCGACAGCGTAGTGCTGGTGGATGAAGCCTATATCGATTTTGGTGGTGTCAGCGCCATTGCCCTGGTCGAGCGGTATCCGAACCTGCTGGTTACCCAGACCCTGTCCAAGTCGCGTTCGCTGGCCGGTTTGCGGGTTGGCTTTGCAGTCGGCCATGTCGATCTGATCGAGGCGCTGGAACGGATCAAGAACAGCTTCAACTCCTATCCGTTGGACCGCATCGCCATTGCCGGTGCGGCGGCAGCCTTCGAGGATGTGGCGTACTTCAGGCAGACCTGCCAGCAGGTGATCGCCAGCAGGGAGGCTGTGGTGGCCGGGCTCGAGCGGCTGGGTTTCGAAGTCCTGCCTTCGGCGGCGAACTTTGTGTTTGCCCGGCACCCGCAGCACGATGCCGCGCAGCTGGCGGCTGGCTTGCGTGAACAGAGCGTGATCGTCCGCCATTTCAAGCAGGCGCGGATTGCCCAGTTCCTGCGCATCAGTATCGGTTCCGAAGTGCAGAATCAGGCCCTGCTGAATGCCCTTGAGCAGCTCGTCTGATTACGCTCTGAGCGCCGTACCGATCTAGTCGGCGGCGCTTTCCTTGGCTTGTGGTGTTGGCCGCAAGCCAACTTCCGCCTGCATCTCGAGTGTCTGACCGCGCCGCAGTACCTGAATCTTGACACTGTCGCCCGGTCGTTTACGGGCGACCTGATTCATTGAGCGGCGGCCATTACTGGCAGGTTCGCCATCTATGCTGAGAATTACATCGCCCGGCTGCAGCCCCGCCATGTACCCGGGGCCATTGCGGTAGAGACCGGCAACGATGATGCCGGGGCGGCCTTCCATGCCGAACGACTCGGCCAGTTCGGGTGTAAGCGGTTGTATCTCGATGCCCAGCCAGCCGCGAATCACCCGGCCTTGCTGGATGATGGCGCGCATCACTTCCATGGCCAGCTTGGTCGGTATGGCGAAACCAATACCTTGAGAACCACCGGATCTGGAGAAAATCGCGGTGTTGATGCCCAGCAGCGTGCCGTAGGTATCCACCAGTGCTCCTCCGGAGTTGCCGGGATTAATCGCAGCATCGGTCTGGATGAAATCTTCGTAGGTGTTGATCCCCAGCTGGTTGCGTCCGGTTGCGCTGATGATGCCCATGGTCACGGTCTGGCCGACACCAAAGGGGTTACCGATGGCCAGGGCGACATCACCGATGCGAATCTGCTCGGAGCGACCGAGGGTGATTACCGGAAGATTCGGCAGATCGATCTTCAAAACGGCCAGATCGGTTTCCGGGTCAGTGCCGACCACTTGAGCCAGGGTTTCGCGCCCGTCCTTGAGTGCCACGACAATCTGGTCGGCGCCTTCAATCACATGATTGTTGGTCAGCAGGTAACCTTCCGGGCTGATGATGACCCCGGAGCCCAGACTGGACTCCATGCGATGCTGCTTGTGCACGTCATCACTGTATAGGCCCCGGTTGGTTGGTGGCTGCTGTGCCGCCTTGCTGACCAGCTTGGTACTGTAGAGGTTGACCACTGCCGGGGCAGCACTGCTCACCGCATCGGCATAGGAAGCCTGCCCCTGATTGGCAGACTTGGTCGGTCGAACCTGTTGTAGATGTACTGCCTGCTCGGGCAGGCCGACCCATTGCGGGTAGCGCTGGATGATCAGTAGTGCCAGCAGAGTGCCGACCAACAGGGGCCAGCCGAGAAATCGCACAGCCTTGAGCATTGAGAGCAAATCCAGAGGGTTGCCGGAGCGCCGCGCGCGCCTTTAAGGTGGCTTTATTATACGGGGCTGCCCGGCAAATGGCAGTCGATCCTGTCGCGTGGAGAAGCAGCATGGCTATTGCACTGACCAGTCTGGTCGAAGAAGCAAATCGATACCTGAACGTAACGGCAATCAGTGATTATTGTCCCAATGGCCTGCAGGTCGAGGGTCGGCCGCAGGTGCAGCGTATTGTCAGCGGTGTGACGGCCAGTCAGGCCTTGCTTGATGCTGCCGTCGAGGCGCGGGCGGATGTGCTGCTGGTGCACCACGGCTATTTCTGGAAGGGCGAGGATGCCTGCATCACCGGGATCAAACAGCGCCGGCTGAAAACCTTGCTGGCGAACGATATCAGTCTGCTGGCTTATCACCTGCCGCTGGATGTGCATCCGCAGGTCGGCAACAACGTACAGCTGGCCATGCAGCTTGGCATCGACGTTGAAGGGGAGCTTGAGCCGGGCAATCCGCGCACTGTGGGCCTGCTTGGCGTGCTGGCGCAGCCCTTGCGGCTCGACGCATTTGCACGTCGCGTGGAGCAGGTGCTTGGCCGCCAGCCGCTGGTGGTGGAAGGGCCGGAAGTGATCCGGCGGATTGGCTGGTGCACGGGGGGCGGACAAGGCTTCATCGATAAGGCAATTGCTGCGGGCGCGGATCTGTATCTGACCGGCGAAGCGTCCGAGCAGACTTTCCACAGTGCGCAGGAAAACGGCATTGCCTTCATGGCGGCCGGCCATCACGCCACCGAGCGCTATGGCGTGCAGGCCCTGGGTGAATACCTGGCCCGGCGCTTTGCGCTGGAGCACCTGTTTATCGACTGCCCGAACCCGATTTGACCGGCATATAAACAGATTGTTTTGTTCTAAGCGGCGGCCTGATTAGAAGATGCTGCTGTGCTAAAGTTCGCCCTCTTCAGCGGCCGGCCGGCCGTCATTCAGCTTCTGTGTGAGTAACCATGATCGAAAAACTGACGCACCTCAAAGAGCTTGAGGCGGAAAGTATCCATATCATTCGTGAGGTGGCCGCCGAATTCGATAACCCGGTGATGCTCTATTCCATCGGTAAAGACTCTGCGGTCATGCTGCATCTGGCGCGCAAGGCGTTTTTCCCCGGCAAGTTGCCGTTTCCGGTGATGCACGTCGATACGCGCTGGAAGTTTCAGGAGATGTACCGCTTCCGCAGCAAGATGGTCGATGAGTACGGTCTGGATCTGATCACTCACACCAACCCTGATGGCGTGGCGCAGGACATGAACCCCTTCACCTACGGCAGTGCCAAACACACCGACGTGATGAAAACCGAGGGGCTGAAGCAGGCGCTGGACCAGTACGGATTCGATGCCGCCTTCGGTGGCGCGCGCCGTGACGAAGAAAAATCCCGCGCCAAGGAGCGGGTGTATTCCTTCCGCGACAGCAAGCACCGCTGGGACCCGAAGAATCAGCGCCCCGAGCTGTGGAACGTCTACAATGGCAAGGTGAAGAAGGGCGAGTCGATCCGCGTGTTTCCGCTGTCCAACTGGACCGAGCTGGATATCTGGCAATACATCTATCTGGAAAGCATTCCGATTGTGCCGCTGTACTTCGCCGCCGAGCGCGAAGTGATCGAGATGAACGGCGCGCTGATCATGATCGACGACGAGCGCATCCTCGAACACCTCACCCCGGAGCAGAAAGCCAGCATCCATAAAAAAATGGTGCGCTTCCGTACCCTGGGCTGCTACCCCTTGACCGGCGCGGTGGAGTCTACGGCCACCAGTTTGCCGGAAATCATTCAGGAAATGCTGTTAGCCAAGACCTCTGAGCGTCAGGGCCGGGTCATCGATCATGACTCCGCCGGCTCGATGGAAGAGAAGAAACGTCAGGGGTACTTTTAATATGTCGCACCAATCCGAATTGATCAGCGAGGACATCCTCGCCTACCTGGCCCAGCACGAACGTAAAGAGCTGCTGCGTTTTCTCACCTGCGGCAATGTGGACGACGGCAAGAGCACCCTGATTGGCCGCCTGCTGCATGACTCCAAGATGATCTACGAAGACCACCTGGACGCCATCACCAAAGACTCGAAAAAAGTCGGCACCACCGGCGAAGAGGTCGATCTGGCGCTGCTGGTCGACGGCCTGCAGGCAGAGCGCGAGCAAGGCATCACCATTGATGTGGCCTACCGCTATTTCAGCACCACCAAGCGCAAGTTCATCATCGCCGACACCCCCGGCCATGAGCAGTACACCCGCAACATGGCCACCGGTGCATCGAACTGCGACCTGGCGATCATTCTGATCGACGCCCGTTACGGCGTGCAGACCCAGACCAAGCGTCACAGCTTTATTGCCTCGTTGCTGGGCATCAAGCACATCGTCATCGCCGTAAACAAGATGGACCTGAAAGACTTCGATCAGGGCGTGTTCGAGCAAATCAGGGCCGACTACCTGAAGTTTGTCGAAGGCATCGCGTTCAAGCCCAGTTCCATGCACTTCGTTCCCATGTCGGCGCTCAAGGGCGATAACGTGGTCAACAAGAGCGAGCGCTCGCCCTGGTACAGCGGTCAGTCGCTGATGGAGATTCTTGAGACCGTGGAAGTGGCGGGTGACCGCAACTTCAACGATATGCGCTTCCCGGTGCAGTACGTGAATCGCCCCAACCTGAACTTCCGCGGTTTCGCCGGCACACTCGCCAGCGGCATCGTGCACAAGGGCGATGAAGTGGTGGTGTTGCCGTCCGGCAAGGGCAGCAAGGTCAAATCCATCGTCACCTTCGAGGGCGAGCTGGAGCAGGCCGGCCCGGGCCAGGCCATCACCCTGACCCTGGAAGACGAAATCGACGTGTCGCGCGGCGACATGCTGGTGCATGCCGATAACCGCCCGCAGGTGGCCGACAGTTTCGATGCCATGCTGGTGTGGATGGCCGAAGAGCCGATGCTGCCGGGCAAGAAGTACGACTTCAAACGCGCCACCAGCTATGTGCCGGGTTCGATCCCGAGCATTGTTAACCGGGTGGACGTAAATACCCTGGAGGAAGGCGCCGCGAGTAGTTTGCAGCTCAATGAGATCGGCCGGGTCAAGGTGGCGCTGGATGCCCCTGTTGCGCTGGATGGTTACGCGCATAACCGCACGACCGGTGCCTTCATCGTCATCGATCGTTTGACCAATGGCACCGTGGGCGCCGGCATGATCATCGCTGACCCGCTCGGTAGCAAAACGACCAGCGCACACCATGGCAAGCTGGCCCACGTAGCAACCGAAGAACGTGCTGCGCGCTTTGGTCAGCAGCCGGCCACTGTGCTGTTCAGCGGCCTGTCCGGTGCAGGCAAAAGCACCCTGGCCTATGCGGTGGAACGCAAGCTGTTTGATATGGGGCGTGCGGTGTATGTACTGGACGGCCAGAACCTGCGTCACGAGCTGACCAAGGGCTTGCCGCAGGACCGTGCCGGGCGAGCCGAGAACTGGCGGCGTGCGGCGCAGGTGGCCCATCAGTTCAATCAGGCAGGTTTGCTCACTCTGGCAGCTTTTGTCGCCCCGGATGCCGAAGGCCGCGAACAGGCCAAGGCGATCATCGGTGCCGAGCGCTTGCTCACGGTCTATGTACAGGCGTCACCGCAAGCCTGTCGCGAACGCGATCCACAGGGGCTGTACGCGTCTGGCAAGGACATCATCCCGGGTGAGTCGTTTGCCTATGACATTCCGCTGGATGCCGATCTGGTGATCGATACCCAGAGTCTGTCGCTGGAAGAGGGCGTCAAGCAGGTGTTGGGCTTGCTGCGCGAGCGCGGACTGATCTGACTGCTGTTGAGTATGCTTGAAACGACAAAGCCCCATTTCGGGGCTTTGTCGTTTCAAGGGAAAACTGAGCGCGGAATCAGCTCACTTCTTGCTTTTAATGCCAAAGCTTTCGTCCAGCGTTCCGGGCTGATCTTTATCTTTCGGTGCGTAGTCCCTGGGCGGCTCATTGCTCTTTGGCGGGGATAGCCGCTCACGGTTGCTGGCGGGTGTCGCATCAACCCGTAATGAATCCAGAAGGCGTTCGCGAGTGAGTTCGTCGAGCGCCAGTTGATCCGCACCAAAGGCGAGATGCTGTTGAACATCCTGATAGCTTTGGGTGAGTCTGTTGACCAGAGTGGCAGTGGTGCTGAAGTGGGAAACAACATTGGTCTGGTAGTCGTCGAAGCGCTGTTGCAGTTCATCCAGGCGTTGCTGGGTTCGTTCCGGATTGCTTGCCGTCACCTGTCGCGAGATGAAATATCCAATGATTGCCCCGACCACCAGGGCCAGACCCAACAGCAACCAGATGTTGTATGACTGTTCCACGTATTCTTCCTCTCTAGGCAGCTTTGCTTTACGTTAGCGCCTGAACCCTGCGCTGTATACCGCGACGCAAGTCCAATTGCGCCAATCCATGACATTTTGCCCTGAACAAAGGGCGCGGAGCCGGTTTTGTCTTTTCAAGAAGTAGCACTTTTGCTGGATGGTCCAAGCGGCTCTCTGGAAGCACGTTACCAGAATAATCCGCAGGCCACAGGGCTGGCCCTGCTGTGTCATCCCAACCCGGCACAGGGTGGCAGTATGCTCAACAAGGTGGTTTCAACCCTGCAAAGGGCGGCCCGGGATGCCAACTACAGCACCCTGCGCTTCAATTATCGAGGCGTGGGCGCCAGTGCCGGAGCGCACTGCCTGAACGAAGGGGAGGTGGATGATGCCGAAGCCGCTCTGGCGTGGCTCTGTGCACAACATCCCGGGCTGCCGGTAACCCTGCTGGGATTTTCCTTTGGCGGCTACGTGGCGGCCAGCCTGACGGCGCGACTGGCGGCGCAGGGACAGAGTGTGCAACACCTGGTGCTGGTTGCGCCGGCAGTGTCGCGGCTACCAGTGGGGCTTGAGTTCTTGCCGCATACTCGTCTGACGTTGATACAGCCCGAGTGCGATGAGGTCATCGAAGCCGAACAGGTGTATGCCTGGTCTGCTGACTTGAAGGGTGACCATGAGTTGCTGAAAGTGGCAGAATGCGGCCACTTTTTTCACGGCAAGCTGGTTGAACTAAAAGAGCTTGTTCTGCCGCGTCTGTGATTACCCGGCGATCGAATATAAATCCTGCAACCGGTACGGCAAGCGGCTGAGCCCCGGCAATGACTTGGCTGACGAAGTGTGGCGGGATTTGATACTGGCTCAACAAAAGCGAATCTAGACATGACCACCCGAATCCTTACCGGCATCACCACCACAGGTACACCGCACCTTGGCAACTACGCCGGCGCCATTCGTCCGGCCATCATCGCCAGCCGCGATGCCGGCGCGGAGTCCTATTATTTTCTGGCGGATTACCATGCGCTGATCAAGTGTGACGATCCGCAGCGTATCCAGCGTTCGCGTATGGAGATTGCTGCGACCTGGCTGGCCTGCGGTCTGGATGTCAATCGGGCAACTTTCTACCGGCAATCCGATATTCCGGAAATTCCCGAGCTCACCTGGCTGCTTACCTGCGTAGCCGGCAAGGGCTTGTTGAATCGTGCCCACGCCTACAAGGCATCGGTAGACAAGAATCTTGCCGATGGCGAAGACCCGGATGCCGGTATCACCATGGGGCTGTTCAGTTACCCGGTGCTGATGGCTGCCGACATCCTGATGTTCAACGCTCACAAGGTGCCGGTCGGGCGTGACCAGATCCAGCACGTGGAAATGGCGCGAGATATCGGTCAACGCTTCAACCACCTGTTCGGCCAGGGCAAGGAACTGTTTACCTTGCCCGAAGCGGTGGTTGAGGAGGGTGTGGCAACCCTGCCCGGTCTCGACGGGCGCAAGATGTCGAAAAGTTACGACAACACCATTCCGTTGTTCGGTTCTGCCCGGCAATTGAAAGATGCGATTGCACGCATTGTTACCGATTCCCGCCTGCCCGGTGAGGCCAAGAACCCGGACGATTCCCATCTGTTTACCCTTTACCAGGCCTTTGCCAGTGCTGCGCAGCAGGCCGAGTTTCGTGCCGATCTGCTGGCCGGCCTGGGCTGGGGCGAGGCCAAGCAACGGCTGTTCCAGCTGCTTGATGCAGAGCTGGGAGAGGCTCGAGAACGCTATCACGCACTGCTCGGTCAGCCGGCAGAGCTGGAAGATATCCTGCTCCAGGGGGCTGCCAAGGCGCGCAAAGTCGCAACACCTTTCCTTGCCGAATTGCGCGAGGCGGTAGGTTTGCGTTCGTTCCGCAGTCACCTGCAAGAGGGCGCAGCAGGCAAGAAGAAGGCGGTGAAGAGCGCGCGTTTCGTCAGTTTTCGTGAAGACGATGGCAGTTTCCGCTTTCGCTTGCTGGACGCCGAAGGGGAGCAGCTGCTGTTGTCCGAGCCATTTGCCGATGGCAAGACGGTGGGGCAGGTCAGCAAGCGTCTGCAGTCGGGCGCGGAACTGGATGTGCGCCTGCAAGACGGGGGATTCAGCCTGTGTCTGGATGATGCCTGTGTTGCCACTAGCCCGGCATATGCCGACGAGCAGGCGTGTCAGCAAGCCATCAGCCGTCTGCGCGAAGCGCTGGCACCACAGGACTGAGTCAGGCGCGGGTTAAACTTGTAGCTAATTGCCAAGCGGCAGGGGCGCCGTTAAAGTGTGCGCCCCTGCTGTTACCGAATTACCCAAGATGACGGTGCTAACCCTTTATCAAGCCGACCTTCAACGGCCGGATTTTTTCCGCGATGCGGCGCAGGAAAACGCTGTTCATCACTTGCAGCGACTTTATGACGACCTGGTGAAACAGTCACAAGGTGGTCCCGGTGTGTTGCTCAGGAAGGTGTTTGGCAAAAAGCAGAGCGGGCCAATCAAGGGCCTGTATTTCTGGGGCGGAGTTGGTCGCGGCAAGACCTACCTGGTTGATACCTTTTTCGATGCCCTGCCGTTCCCGCAAAAGATGCGCACGCACTTTCATCGCTTCATGAAGCGTGTGCATGAGGAGATGAAAACTCTGGGGGGCGAGAAAAACCCGTTGGTGATCATCGCCAAGCGCTTTGCTGCCGAGGCGCGGGTTATCTGTTTTGACGAGTTCTTCGTGTCGGATATTACCGATGCCATGATTCTCGCTACCTTGCTCGATGAGCTGTTCAAAAATGGCGTAACACTGGTGGCGACATCGAATATCGTGCCAGACGGTTTGTACCGCGACGGCTTGCAGCGGGCGCGTTTCCTGCCGGCAATCGAGCTGCTCAAGCAGCATACCGAAGTGGTCAATGTGGATAGCGGAGTGGATTACCGCCTGCGGGCACTGGAGCAGGCCGAGTTGTATCACTGGCCGCTGGATGCAGAAGCAGAACTCAGCCTGGAGAAAAGTTTTCGCAGCCTGTTGCCGGAGCACTGCGAGGTTCAGGAAAACGAAACCTTGCTGATCGAAAATCGTCAGATTCTTGCGCGCAAGGTCGGTGATGACGTGGCCTGGTTTGATTTTCGCGCGTTGTGCGATGGGCCGCGCAGCCAGAATGACTATATTGAACTGGGCAAGTTGTTCCATGCCGTACTGATCGCCAATGTCGAACAGATGGATGCCGGCAGGGACGATATGGCGCGGCGTTTCGTCAATCTGGTCGACGAATTCTACGACCGTAACGTAAAGCTGATTCTTTCTGCCGAAGTGGCCTTGCAGTCACTTTATTCCGGCGGGCGTCTGCAGTTCGAGTTCCAGCGCACGCTCAGTCGCCTGCTGGAAATGCAATCGCACGAATTCCTCTCGCGCCCGCACAAACCCTGAGGGGTGTTTCAGCTGTCACGGCGATCGGCCGGCGTCACATCCTGCTGCTGGAACTGCCGCCGGTAATTGTTTGGCGACAAGTCGGTGTGCTGGCGAAACAGGCGCGCAAAAAAGCTGGCATCGTCATATCCCACTTCGTAACTGATGGTCTTGATGCTTTTACGTGTCACTGACAGCAGGTTCTTCGCGGTTTCGATGCGCAGTCGCTGCAGGTAGTGCAAAGGCTTGTCACCGGTGGCGGCCTGGAACCGGCGCATGAAGTTGCGGATGCTCATGCCGTGCTCGCGGGCCATGTCCTCAAAACGGAATTTTTCGGTGAAGTGTTCTTCCAGCCACTGCTGGATCTGCAGGATGGCGGCGTCCTGATGCATCTTCTGGCCACCAAAACCGATCCGGCCCGGCGAATAGCTGCGCTGCACTTCATGCAGAATGTCGCGGGCGACGGCCTGGGCCACGCTGGCACCACAGAAGCGCTCGATCAGGTAGATGTAAAGATCGCAGCCTGAAGTGGGGCCGGCAACGCAGTACAGATTATCGGCGTCTGTCAGATGCTTGTCCTGGTTGAGCTGCACTTTCGGGAAGCGCACGGCAAATTCGCGGAAGTAGCGTTGATAGGTGGTTGCTTCCTTGCCGTCGAGCAGTCCGGCTGCGGCCATCCAGAACACGCCGTTGGCTTCTCCGCAAATGATGCTGCCGGCCCTGTGTCTTTCGCCAAGCCAGGCGGTTACTTGCGGGTAGGTGGCGAGCAGCGCGTCGAAGTCGCCGCTGAAAGCAGGAAGGATAATCAGATCGGCAACCCCCAGGTCACCGTCAATCGGTAGTTGCAGATTGCTGAAACTGTTGCTGGGATTGCCGTCGGGGCTGACCAGGCAGATATCGAAGGTGGGTACGAGGCCGAGTCCCTGATGTTTGCCATAACGCAGGCTGGCCATGTGGAAAAAGTCCCGGGCCAGCAATGCGGTTGAGGCAAAAACGCTGTCGATGGCCAGTATATGGACACTGGTCAGTGTTTGCGGTGTATTTTGTAGAGACATAAGGGTACTGCTTAATGGTTAATTGGCCATATTGCGGCTGGATCGTCTTATTTTTTGGCGGATGTGTCCAGTGCATTCAGCCTGCCCGAGGGCCTAAAGTCTGACCCTCATCCATCAACCCGATTTCCTAGGAGCTAGCATGATTCCCAGAACGCTATTCAGTTCAGATCACGAGTTGTTTCGCGATAGCGTGCGCAAGTTTCTCGAACAGGAAGCCGTGCCCTATCACGATCAGTGGGAAAAGGACGGGCATATTGATCGCCAGTTGTGGAACAAGGCAGGCGAAGCCGGGATGCTTTGCTCGCATCTGCCGGAAGAGTACGGCGGGATGGCGGCGGATTTTCTCTACAGTACGGTGGTGATCGAGGAAATCGGCCGGCTGGGCTTGAGCGGGATCGGTTTCTCGCTGCATTCGGATATTGTCGCGCCCTACATCCTGCATTATGGCTCCGAAGCGCCGAAACAGAAGTACCTGCCCAAGCTGGTAAGCGGCGAGATGGTCACAGCCATTGCCATGACCGAGCCGGGCGCTGGCTCTGACTTGCAGGGCGTCAAGACCACGGCGGTGCTGGACGGTGACGAGTATGTACTAAACGGTTCCAAGACCTTCATTACCAACGGCTTTCTTGCCGATCTGGTGATCGTGGTGGCCAAGACGGATCCGAAAGCGGGCGCCAAAGGCACCAGTCTGTTTCTCGTCGAAGCGGGTACGCCGGGCTTTGCCAAGGGCAAGCGTCTGTCCAAGGTCGGCATGAAGGCGCAGGACACTTCCGAACTGTTCTTTCAGGATGTGCGCATTCCCAAGGAAAACCTGCTGGGCAAGGAGGGCATGGGCTTCATCTACCTGATGCAGGAGCTGCCGCAGGAGCGCCTGACCGTGGGTCTTGGCGCATTGGCTTCAGCTGAAGCCGGCTTGCAGTGGACGCTGGAGTACACCCGCGAGCGCAAGGCCTTCGGCAAAGCGATTTCGGATTTCCAGAATACCCGCTTCAAACTGGCAGAAATCGCCACCGAAGTTCAGATCGGGCGGGTTTTTACCGATCGTTGCCTGGAGCTGCATCTGCAGGGCAAGCTGGATGTGCCGACCGCAGCCATGCTGAAGTACTGGACCACCGACATGCAGTGCAAGGTACTGGATGAGTGCGTCCAGCTGCACGGTGGCTATGGCTACATGTGGGAATACCCGATTGCACGGGCATGGGCTGATTCGCGGGTGCAGCGTATTTACGCCGGTACCAACGAAATCATGAAGGAGATCATTTCGCGCGCTCTTTGAGTGCGAGGATGAGTGGTGAAAACCCGGCAAATGCCGGGCTTTCACGTTTCAGGGTGCCGGATTCGGCTGCTGCCGGTGAATGTTATCGATCGCCTGCAACAGTTCAGGGCTGAGTTGCATTTCGCAACTGGCCAGGTTGCTGTTCAGCTGTTCGAGTGAAGTTGCGCCGATGATGTTGCTGGTGACAAAGGGTCTGGAGGTCACGAATGCCAGTGCCATTTGCGCCGGATCAAGGCCGTGCTCGCGGGCCAGTGTAATGTACTGCTCGCAGGCGGCTTCGGCCTGCGGGTTGGTGTAGCGTGAAAAGCGGCTGAAAAGAGTGATTCGGGCATTTGCCGGACGAGCCCCGTTGGCGTATTTGCCGGAAAGCATGCCAAAGGCCATTGGTGAATAAGCCAGCAAGCCGCAGTCTTCGCGAATGGCAATTTCTGCCAGGCCGACCTCGAAGGTTCGATTCAGCAGGTTGTATGGATTCTGGATAGACGCCATGCGTGGCCAGCCGCGTGCTTCGGAGAGCTGCAGGTAGCGCATGGTGCCCCAGGGGGTTTCATTGGAAATTCCTATGTGGCGGATCTTGCCTGCGCGAACCTGATCGCTGAGTACCTCCAGGGTGTCCTCCAGGGGCGTGAAGGTGCTTTCCTTATGTTGATAGCCCAGCTGGCCGAAATAATTGGTTGGGCGCTCTGGCCAGTGCAGCTGGTAAAGGTCGATCCAGTCGGTTTGCAGTCGGCGCAAGCTGGCATCGATGGCCGCTACTATGTGTGATCGATTGTGTCTGGGCTTGCCGTCGCGGATGTAGTCGATGCCGTTGCCCGGCCCGGCAACCTTGCTGGCAAGTATCCAGTCGGCACGATTGGCTCTGTGCCTGAAGTAATTGCCGATGATGGTTTCGGTGGCGCCGTAGGTCGTGCTGCGCGGTGGTACCGGATACATCTCTGCCGTGTCGATGAAATTGACGCCGGCAGCTCTGGCGCAATCAATCTGGGCAAAGCCTTCCTGCTCGGTGTTCTGCTCACCCCAGGTCATGCTGCCAAGACACAAGGCGCTCACATTCAAGTCTGTGCGCCCCAGTTTGCGGTATTCCATGTGCATGCTCCTGATTGATTTAGAGTTATTGATCAAAGCAGGTTGCTATTTTTTGTGCAATCGGCATAATTCCGCTCCTTTCTTCGCGGGGATGCCTAGCCTGTGGAGAAAAGAAAAATGGCGGGGATGCCTAGCCCGTCGAACCCTGCCGTAGCGGATGCGCTGACTCGAGCCCCCGATAGCGTCTGTAAATCGGCCGTCTTTGACTTGTCAAAGCAAGCACTATTCAGTAAGATCCGCCGTCTTATTTTTCAGGGCGGCCCCTGAGGCTATAGCGAATGAAGACTTTTACTGCAAAACCGGAAACTGTTAAGCGCGACTGGTATGTCGTCGACGCTGCCGGCAAGACCCTGGGTCGCCTGGCCACTGAAATTGCCAGCCGTCTGCGCGGCAAGCACAAGCCTGAATACACTCCGCATGTGGATACCGGCGATTACATCGTTGTTATCAATGCCGAGCAGGTACGTGTAACCGGCGCCAAGACTACTGACAAAATGTACTACTCGCACTCCGGTTTCCCGGGTGGGATCAAGTCGATCAACTTTGAAAAGCTGATCGCCAAGGCCCCGGAGCGTGTACTCGAGACTGCGGTCAAGGGTATGCTGCCGAAGAACTCGCTGGGTCGCGACATGTATCGCAAGCTGAAGGTGTACAAGGGTGCTGTTCACCCGCACACCGCGCAGCAGCCCCAAGAACTCAAGATTTAACGGGATAGTACATTATGTCGGCTTCTCAAAATTACGGCACTGGCCGTCGCAAGACTGCTACAGCTCGCGTGTTTCTGCGTCCGGGCACTGGCAGCATCTCCATCAATAACCGCACGCTGGAAAACTTCTTCGGTCGTGAAACGGCCCGCATGGTTGTTCGCCAGCCTCTGGAATTGACCGATAATGTCGAAAAGTTCGACATCTTCGTCACTGTCCTGGGCGGCGGTGTCAGCGGTCAGGCCGGCGCGATCCGTCATGGCATCACCCGTGCACTGATGGATTACGACGAGTCGTTGCGTCCTGCTCTGCGCAAGGCTGGCTTCGTGACTCGCGATGCCCGTGAAGTCGAGCGTAAGAAGGTCGGCCTGCGTAAAGCACGTAAGCGTCCCCAGTACTCCAAGCGTTAATTTCGCTTGCAAAAAAACGCCCAGCATCCACTCGGATCTGGGCGTTTTTTTTATCTGCATGGTTTCTCTGCGACAGTGTGTCGCGGCCTGTTCTGTCTGTGCTGGTGAGGTATTCAGTGGTTTTGTTTCAAGCTATTGCCTTGTCAGCAATGGGGCTTTTCTTTACCATTCGTAAAATTTCTGCAGCATGATTTTCTTAGCGGATGCCTGGACTTCGGGCGACATAGTCGATGGGAGACAACTGAATGAGCAATGACGGCGTGAATGCTGGCCGGCGTCGTTTCCTGGTTGCCGCCACCTCAGTGGTGGGAGCAGCAGGAGCGGTGGGTGCCGCGGTCCCGTTTGTGGGGTCGTGGTTCCCGAGTGCCAAGGCCAAAGCCGCAGGTGCACCGGTCAAGGTGAATATCAGCAAGGTGGAGCCTGGGCAGCAGATTGTTGCTGAGTGGCGGGGGCAACCGGTGTTTGTGCTGAATCGTACCGAGGAAATGCTGGGAAATCTGGAGAAGGTTGTTCCGCTACTGGCCGATCCGGATTCCAAGGACTCTGTCCAGCCGGCTTACGTCAACCCTCAGCAGCGCTCGATCAAGCCTGAGCTGCTGGTTCTGGTTGGGCTCTGTACGCATCTGGGCTGCTCGCCAACGTTCAGGCCTGAAGTAGCGCCTGCGGATCTCGGCCCTGAGTGGGAGGGTGGATATTTCTGCCCGTGCCATGGTTCCCGTTATGACCTGTCTGGCCGCGTATACAAGGGTCAGCCTGCACCGCTGAATCTGCCCGTGCCCGATTACTCGTACGAGTCGAACGACGTAATCGTCATCGGCGTGGCTCAGGAGAAAGCCTGATGAGCAAATTTATGGAATGGATCGATGCGCGCTTCCCCGCGACTAAAATGTGGGAAGACCATCTGTCCAAATACTATGCCCCGAAAAATTTCAACTTCTGGTATTTCTTTGGCTCTCTGGCGCTTCTGGTGCTGGTCAACCAGATACTCACGGGCGTTTGGCTAACCATGAGTTACACGCCGTCTTCCGAGGAGGCATTCGCTTCGGTCGAATACATCATGCGTGATGTGGATTACGGCTGGATCCTGCGCTACATGCACTCCACTGGCGCTTCGGCGTTCTTTCTGGTGGTCTACCTGCATATGTTCCGCGGGCTGCTTTATGGCTCCTACCAGAAGCCCCGCGAGCTGGTCTGGGTATTCGGCATGTTGATCTACCTGTGCCTGATGGCAGAAGGCTTTATGGGCTACCTGTTGCCCTGGGGCCAGATGTCCTATTGGGGTGCGCAGGTCATCATCTCGCTGTTCGGCGCCATCCCGGTCATCGGTGACGATCTGACCATGTGGATTCGTGGTGATTACCTGATATCCGGCATTACCCTGAACCGTTTCTTCGCTTTGCATGTGATTGCATTGCCGATTGTTCTGCTCGGTCTGGTTGTGCTGCATATTCTGGCGTTGCACGAAGTCGGTTCGAACAACCCGGATGGTGTGGATATCAAGAAGAAGAAAGACGCGAATGGCGTGCCGCTTGACGGAATTGCCTTCCACCCGTACTACACCGTTAAAGATATTGTCGGTGTTGTCGTGTTCCTCTTCGTCTTCTGTGCGGTGATTTTCTTCTTCCCCGAAATGGGCGGATATTTCCTCGAGAAGCCCAACTTCGAGCCGGCGAACCCGTTCAAGACACCAGCGCACATTGCTCCGGTATGGTACTTCACGCCTTACTACGCGATTCTGCGCGCCATTCCCGACAAGCTGATGGGTGTTGTTGCCATGGGTGCGGCGATTGCCATCCTGTTCGTGCTGCCCTGGCTGGATCGCAGTCCGGTCAAGTCGATCCGCTACAAGGGCTGGATGAGCAAAGTCTGGCTGACCATTTTCACGGTTTCCTTCGTGATTCTGGGCTACTTCGGCTCTCAGGCGCCCTCAGAAATAGGCACGCTGATGTCGCGTACCTGCACCATCTTGTATTTTGCCTTTTTCATCCTGATGCCGTTCTACACCCGGATGGAAAAGACCAAACCGGTTCCGGAAAGGGTGACTGGCTGATGAAAAAGCAACTTATTGCATTGATATTTGCAGCATTGCCAGTCCTGGCTTCAGCCAGTGCTGAGCCTGGATACCCAATGGATCATGTCGATATTGACCTGAAGGACAAGGCTTCCCTGCAGGATGGAGCTCGCACCTTTGTCAATTACTGCATGGGCTGCCATAGCGCCAAGTACCAGCGTTACGAGCGTGTCGCCAAGGATCTCGGCATACCCGAAGGGCTGATGCTCGACAATCTGGTGTTTACCGGTGCCAAGATCGGTGAGCATATGTCGATCGGCATGCGTCCGGAGGATGCCAAGGTCTGGTTTGGTGCTGCGCCGCCTGACCTGACACTGGTGGCTCGCGTGCGTGGCAATGAATGGCTGTATACCTATCTGCGGACCTTCTATGAAGATCCGGCACGCCCGTGGGGCGTCAACAACAAGGCCTTCCCGAATGTGGGTATGCCCAATGTGCTGGTAGGGTTGCAGGGTCGTCAGGTGCTTGGTTGCAAGCAGGTCCCTGTGGTTGAGCACGGCAAGAAGCAATACGATCCGCTGACCGGTACGCCGATTACGCATGAGGCTTGCGACCAGCTGACCATTCTGCCAAATACCGGCACTCTGAATGAGGCGGAGTTTGATGAGAAAGTAAGGAACCTCGTTGGATTCCTCGCTTATTCGGCCAACCCGGTCAAGCTTGAAAGCCATCGAATTGGGGTTTATGTACTGTTGTACCTGGCCTTCTTCTTCGTATTCGCTTATCTGCTCAAGCGTGAGTTCTGGAAAGACGTACACTAAGACCTACTGGCCGTTCGAAGCGCGCGCCCTTTTGGGCGCGCTTGTCTTTCTGCCTCCCAAAAGCTATCTACTAGAGGAGGAGCGTCTTGAGCGCCATTAACAAACTGACCTGTTTTTCCGATCCTGCGGATCATTACAGTCACCGGGTGCGTCTGGTGCTTGCTGAAAAAGCAGTAGCCTGTGTGCATGTTGACGTTGCCAGCGGACAGTGTCCCGAGCAGCTGGCAGAGCTCAATCCTTACGGTACCCTGCCGACATTGGCAGATCGTGATCTGGCGTTGTACGAGTCAACGGTGGTGATGGAGTATCTGGATGAGCGCTATCCGCATCCGCCGTTGCTGCCGGTTTATCCGGTTGCCCGGGCGAATAGTCGTTTGTTGATCCACCGCATACAGCGTGACTGGTGTTCGGCAGTTGATCTGATTCTTGATCCCAAGACCAAGGAGTCTGCCCGCACCAAGGCGCGTAAAGAGCTGCGTGAAAGCCTCACGGGCATATCGCCGTTGTTTGATGACAAGCCCTTCTTCCTGAGCAACGAGTTCAGCTTGCTGGATTGTTGCCTGCTACCGATCCTCTGGCGCTTGCCGCAATTGGGCGTCGAGCTGCCGGCTCCGGCCAAGCCATTGCTCGATTACATGTCGCGAAACTTTTCCCGGCCAGGCTTTCAGGAGAGCCTATCCTCCATAGAACAGGCAATGCGTTGAGGAGATGCCCATGAACTCAAGCCGTCCATACCTGATTCGATCGCTTTACGAGTGGATCGTAGATAACGATTGCACGCCTCATCTGCTGGTTAACGCTGACTACAAAGGCGTTCAGGTGCCCTCCGGTTATGCGAGTGACGGGCAGATCGTATTGAATGTTTCGCCCCAGGCCGTTCGTCATTTGTTGATGGATAATGATGCCGTCAGTTTCGAAGGGCGCTTTGGTGGCGTGCCACAAACCCTGTTTATTCCGGCAATGGCAGTCCTGGCGATTTATGCCAGAGAGAACGGTCAGGGTATGGTTTTCGAGCTGGAGCAGCCGGAAGTCGAGCAGGAAGTTTCTGCAGCTGATCAGGCTTCGCCAGAAGTGCAGCCGCCCAATCCGGGCGGGCGTCCGAGCCTGAAAGTGGTCAAGTAAATAAAAAGGCGACCCGAGGTCGCCTTTTTATTTACAGCCAGACTGTTTAGTTTAATTGGTGTATTCGAAGAGTTTGACGACCTTTTGTACGCCTGCAGCTCCTGAAACGACAGCTGTGGCGCTTGCGCCTTCCTGACGGGTCACTATGCCCATAAGGAAAACCACCCCGTTTTCGGTGATGACCTTTATGCGGGCGCTCGGGACTGTTGAGTCAGCGAGCATCAATGTCTTGATTTTAGAGGTGATCAAGGCGTCATTGCTGCGTACCAGCAGCGAGGTGGGCTCCATGATCTGCAGCTCGTTATGCACGGTGCGGACCCCGCGTACCGAGCGTGCGGCTTGCCCGGCACGATCCTTCAGCTCGGCTCTGGGAGTCTGCCCGGCTATCAGAATGACGCCGTTATAACTGCTGGTGACAATGTGCGAGGTCGGGCTGCTCAGGTCGGGCGCTGCATCACTGATGGCAGAATTCACATCCGGGTCGAGAAACTGGTCATCAATCTTGTTGCCCATGCTGCGGTTACTGCAGGCTCCAAGCAAAAGAGTCGAGGCGAGTGCTGCAACCAGAAGGCTATTGCGGGTCATTCTTCACTCCCAAATAGTTGATGGTCAATCAGGTCGCACAGGCAGTGAATTGCCAGCAGGTGAACTTCCTGGATGCGAGCAGTAACTTTTGACGGTACACGAATTTCGACATCTTCAGGCAGCAACAGGGAGGCCATGCCGCCGCCATCTCGGCCGGTCAGGGCGACGACCAGCATTTCCCGGTCGTGTGCGGCCTGGATCGCCTGAATGACGTTTGCTGAATTTCCGCTGGTGGAGATAGCCAGAAGAATGTCTCCCGGACGGCCGAGCGCACGAATCTGTTTCGAGAAGACTTCGTTATAGCTGTAATCGTTGGCGATCGAGGTAATCGTCGAACTGTCAGTGGTAAGTGCAATTGCCGGTAGGCTGGGGCGCTCGCGCTCGAAGCGATTAAGCAGTTCCGAGGAAAAGTGCTGGGCGTCACCAGCCGAACCACCATTGCCACAGGTGAGAATTTTTCCTTCATTGAGCAGCGCATTTACCATCAGCAGGCTTGCCTCGGCGATGCTTGGTGGTAGTGAATCGATAGCCAGCTGTTTGGTTTCTATGCTGGCCTGGAAAAGCTGTCGAATGCGAGATTGCATTTCCATCGGGTTTAACCTTTCTAAGTTATGTATTCGGCATCGGTCAGGCTGCCTCAGTGCTTGCCTGTCTGCGTAGTTCCTTTAGCCAGCAAGTAAAACATTGCCCTTGTTCAGCTTTCAAATGCGCTTTTCAGCCAGTTCAGCTGTGGTGAGTCCGGCTGTTTGCCCGGCTCGATGGCGATGACATCAAACCGGCAGGGTGACTTGCTCCAGCGCGGCTCGCTTTGTAAATACTGTTGTGCAGCCAGTATCAGTTTGCCACGTTTACGCATGTCCACGCTTTCCAGGGCGCCTCCCCAGGCCGCGTGCTTGCGAAACCGCACCTCGACAAATACCAGGGTATTCCCTTCGAGCATTATCAGATCCAGCTCGCCACGCTTGCAGCGCCAGTTCTGTGCGACAAGCGTAAGGCCGTTTTGTTCCAGATGCTGGCGGGCAAGCTTCTCTGCTGTTTGCCCGCTGTGCTGGCTAATCCCCATCAGAGTGGCTGGACAAATCCATCACGAAACTCGGCCCATGGCAACTGGCGAACCACCCGTTGTGTCGGGCTCAGGCTGAGCAGGCCGGAGAGTCCCTGGGTATTGCTGTCAGGCAGCGCTTTCAGCTGGGCCAGATACGAGGTCAGCAGGTAGGCATCGTTGCCCATGGCGAACAGGCGACCCATGCTGCCCGCTGCTTGCGGCCATTGTGCAATTACCTGCTGTTGCAGGGGGGCCGAAGTATTCAGCAGCCAGGGGGTTTCACAGAAGAGGATGCCGTTCAGGTCTGCGGGTTGTGGCTGGTTGATCGAACCGCCAAGCAGGTGCGAGGTGGCATATACCGGCACGTCACCGGCGTACTGGAAGGCAAGGGTGGGCTTGATCTGTTGTGCCTGTTGCGGTGTGGCGGCGAGGAAAATGAAGTCAATGTCCTGGCGGCGCGCCGGTTGTGAGGCAATATCGACACCCAGTAGTGATTTCAGGCGTTTGGCGCGTGCTTCGCTGTCGCGCAGTTGAAACAGGCTGGCTATTTGCTGGGCCAGCTCGACCGGCTGTTCGACATGCTCAGCTGCGATCAGGCTGCCGCCTTCTGCCAGCCAGCTCTGCTGGAAAGCTGCCAGTGTTCTGTCACCCCACTCGCCGCGAGGTACCAGTGCTACAGCGCGACGCATGCCGTCAGCCCATGCACGGCGTGCCACTTCGCGTGCTTCGTCTTCGGCAGAAAGCCCGAATTGAAACAGTTGGGGCGGGCCGGGTTCTGTTGTATCGCTATAGTTCAGTGCCAGAGTTGTGATCGGCAGCTGGGATTGGGCGTTAAGCTGCCTGACCAGTGGTTTTTCCAGCGGGCCAACCACAAGGTCAATGCCATCCAGCTTGGCCTGCTGGTAGAACTGATCCATCGAGGTCAGCTGGCTGCTGTCATAGAGAATGATTTCCGGAGCCGAGGCGCCGCTCGCCAGCGTCTGGTAATAGGCAGCCATGAAACCGTTGCGCAGGGCTTCAGCCACCGAGGCCAGCTGGCCTTGCTGAGGCAGCAGCAGGCCTACCTTGTTAGGTGACTGACTGGCCAGTGCCTTGATCTCGGTCAGCGGCTTGGGCAGCTTGAGTGCTGCCGGGTGTTGCGGGTTTTTGTTGCGCCAGTCGTCGATAGCCGCTTGTTGTTGCTCCAGGCTGCTGGCGCTGCGGGAAATTTGTGCCAGCGCAAGCCATCCGGACAGATCGGCATCGTTGCCGGCTTGCAACTGATCATTGGGCAGGCTGGCGACCAGCTCCCAGATCATCTCGTGATTACTGCTTGCCGTATCCCCGCTGAGCAGGGGTGCAATGAACACGCGCTCGCGCGCAGCGGCCAGAGTCTGGTTGTCGGCCTGGAGGGCTTCCGCACGCACCAGCGAGCTGCGCACCTGCTGCTTGACGGGTAGCTGTGCGAGGTACTGAAAGCTGGGGTGGTTCAGGTCATTGAGCGCGCTCTTGGGTTTGTTGCGATGCAGCGCCAGTTCGGCCTGCAGGGTTTGTGCGTAGACCTGTTGCGCCGGCTGCAGGCTTTGCAGGGGGACTTGCTGGAGGATGCTGCTGGACCGCATGAAATCCTGTTGCTGATAGGCAAGATCTGCAGCAGAAAGGCGCAGCGCATTGGCTTCTTCGGGATCGCTGTCGTTGGCTTCTTCAAGCATTTGCTCGATGCTGGCGTCAGGAGCGCTCGGCAGCTCGCCAATGGAGCCACCCTGCTTGCTGGCGCAGGCAGCCAGCAAGCAGGCCATGAAAAGTACTGTGAGTGGGCGCAGGCAGACGTTCATTGAGCTATTCCGATACTCGGTTCAAGAGTCCGCGATTGTACCCAAGCCCTGCCCATGGTGCGATCTTGCCGTACCAGTTATGACTACAATGGCGAAATTATTTGCATTCCGGAGGTTTCCGTTGAAGGTCCCAGAGCTACCTACCCAGTCCAGCGGTACGCTTTATGTGGTCGCCACACCAATAGGAAATCTGGAAGATATCAGTGCCAGGGCCCTGCGCATCCTGGCCGAGGTGGCCTTGATCGCCGCCGAAGACACCCGTCATTCCGCACGTCTGCTCCAGCATTTTGGTATTGCCACGCCGTTGCAGGCCTGCCATGAGCATAACGAGCGCGAACAGGGTGGACGCTTCATCGGCCGGCTGCAGGCGGGAGATGATGTGGCGCTGATTTCTGATGCCGGTACCCCGCTGATCTCGGATCCGGGCTATCATCTGGTGCGCCAGGCGCGGGCTATGGGCATCCGGGTGGTGCCGGTTCCGGGCGCCTGTGCGCTGATCGCTGCACTGTCAGCGGCAGGCTTGCCATCCGACCGGTTTATCTTCGAGGGATTCCTGCCGGCGAAAATGGCCGCACGGCGTGCGCGTCTGGAGTTGTTGCGTGAAGAGCCTCGCACGTTGATTTTCTATGAGGCACCCCATCGCATTCTTGAATGTATCGAGGATATGCGCCTGGTCTTCGGTGCCGAACGGCTGGCCTTGCTGGGGCGCGAGTTGACCAAGACTTTCGAGACGCTCAAGAGTCTGCCCCTGGGCGAGCTGTATGACTGGGTTGCGGCGGACAGCAATCAGCAGCGTGGCGAATGTGTGCTGCTGGTGGCTGGCTGGGAGGCTCCGGCGGGGGACGAGCAGGTGAGTGCAGGGGTTATGCGTGTGCTTGACCTGCTGCTGGCGGAACTGCCGCTCAAGCGAGCAGCTGCGCTGGCGGCCGAGATTACCGGGGTACGCAAGAATCTGCTTTATCAGCAGGCGCTGGAGCGGCAGAAGGGCGCTTGAGCTTGTTCTCTGGCTGGCAGGTGGTTAACCTTGCCGGCGGAGAGTCGATCGGACAGTCGCTGCCTTCGCAAGAAGGGGGAGGAAAGTCCGGGCTCCATAGGGCAGAGCGCCAGGTAACGCCTGGGAGGCGTGAGCCTACGGAAAGTGCCACAGAAAATAACCGCCTAAGCACGCAAGTGCCGGTAAGGGTGAAAAGGTGCGGTAAGAGCGCACCGCGCGGCTGGTAACAGTCCGTGGCTAGGCAAACCCCGCTCGGAGCAAGACCAAATAGGGTTCCATTGGCGTGGCCCGCGCTGGAACCGGGTAGGTTGCTAAAGGCGTGCAGTGATGTACGTCGTAGAGGAATGACTGTCCTCGACAGAACCCGGCTTACAGATCGACTCTCCTCTTTTTACTTCCAGCCTGCGCGAAATTCTCCCAGGTAATACCAAAAAATTCTTACTCTTCATAAATCACTTTAACTTCGTGATTCATGGCGCTGTGTTCGCTTGTTTTTGGTTAATTTTCATCCGTCAAAAGACTGCATATCCTTCCGCTTTCGCAGCTAAATCACCGCCCCGTAAGGATTTTTCCCTATTTGCGCGCCTTGACGGTGGGTGCTCTGCGTTCCTATAGTGTGCACAAGTGGTAGAAAGTGGGTTGAAGTGGTTTTTTATGGCTAGGAAAGCCGATTAATAAGGGGAAATGCAGCAGTGTTTCGTGGAGCCAACGCCATCAGTCTCGACGCCAAAGGGCGCCTCGCGATGCCAAGCCGGTATCGTGAAGAGCTTGTTGCGCGTTGTGCCGGCCAGCTCATCGTGACCATTGACGCGATTGACCCCTGTTTGTGTGTTTATCCCCTGGCCGAGTGGGAGCTGATCGAAGCCAAGCTGCGCGAACTGCCTTCCCTGCGCGAAGAGAGCCGTCGCCTGCAGCGCCTGCTGATCGGTAACGCCGTGGATATCGAGCTGGATGGCAATGGCCGCTTCCTGGTGCCGCCGCGTCTGCGCGAATATGCCCGGCTGGACAAGCACGCGATGCTGGTGGGCCAGTTGAACAAGTTTCAATTGTGGGACGAAGCTGCCTGGAACGCGATTGCGGATGCGGACCTGGCGGCAATCAAGCAATCCGGCAGCCTGCCGGAAGAACTTCGCGATCTGATCCTGTGATTATGACCACTGCCTATAACCATGTGACCGTATTGCTGGACGAGGCTGTAACTGCCTTGGCGGTGCGTCCGGCTGGCTGTTACGTGGATGGCACCTTTGGTCGTGGCGGGCATAGCCGGTTGATTCTCCAGCAATTGGGGGGTGACGGCAGGCTGCTTGGCTTTGACAAGGACCCTCTGGCGATTGCCGAGGGACAAAAGCTGGCGGCCGAAGATGGCCGCTTTGTCGTTGTGCAGCGCAGCTTTGCCGAGATGGCCGAAGTTCTGGCCGAGCGGGATCTGGCCGGCAAAGTGGACGGCATTCTGCTGGATCTCGGGGTGTCGTCTCCGCAGCTGGATGATCCCGAGCGCGGCTTCAGTTTCATGCAGGACGGTCCGCTGGACATGCGCATGGATCCGTCGCGCGGAGTGAGCGCTGCCCAGTGGATCAATACGGCTGCTGAAGAAGACATCGCCCGCGCCTTCAAGGAGTACGGCGAGGAGCGCTTTTCCCGGCGCATGGCGCGTGCCGTGGTGTTGCGGCGTGCCGAGCAGCCTTTCGAGCGTACGGCCGATCTGGCCAAGGTGCTTACTGTTGCCAATCCGGCCTGGGAGAAAGGCAAGAATCCGGCAACCCGCGCATTTCAGGGGCTGCGAATCCAGGTCAATGGCGAGCTGGAAGACCTGCAAAGCGGTTTGCAGGCGGCGCTGGAGGTGCTGGCAGTCGGCGGGCGGCTGGTAGTGATCAGCTTCCACTCGCTGGAAGATCGCATGGTCAAGCAGTTTATGCGCGTGCAGGCCAAAGGCGAGGCCGACCGCTTGCCGCGCAACCTGCCGGTCATCCCGAAAGTGTTCGAGCCGCGCCTGAAGCTGATGGGTAAGCCGCAGTTTGCCAGTGACGCAGAAACCCGTGCCAACCCTCGTTCGCGCAGTGCGGTGATGCGTGTTGCGGAGAAACTGAGATGAAGCGCAATCAGGCCAAGCCATTGCCAGCCGGGAGCTTGCTGTTGCTGTTGCTGTTTATTGGCGTGCTGGGCTCGGCGCTGGCGGTTTCCTACAGCGCCCATGTGCATCGCCAGTTGCTCAATGGTCTGTTTGACGAGTTGAACGCGCGTGACAAGTTGCAAGCCGAGTGGGGCCGTCTGATCCTTGAGCAGAGTACCTGGACTGCCCATAGCCGGATTGAGAATCTGGCAGTTGCGCAGCTGCACATGCGTATCCCCGAGCCGGCCGAAGTGCAGTTGGTGAAGCCATGATTCGTCTCGAAGGCGCGGTCTATCCATGGCGCTTCCGCATCGTGCTGGTGCTGCTGGGGCTGATGGTGTGTGCCATAGCCTGGCGGATCGTCGATCTGCAGGTGATCGACCGGGAGTTCCTGCAGGGCCAGGGTGATGCGCGCAGCGTACGGCACATGCCGATTCCGGCCCATCGCGGTCTGATCACCGACCGCAATGGTGAGCCGCTGGCTGTCAGTACGCCGGTAATTACCTTGTGGATCAATCCGCAGGAACTGGCTGCGGTCGAGTCGCGCTGGCCGGAGCTGGCCAACGCCGTGGGCCAGAACCCGGCCGATTTGAGTGCCCGTCTGCGGGCGAACAAGGACCGCGAATTCTTGTACCTGGCCCGGGGGCTGATTCCCGAGCAGGGCCAGCAGGTGCTGGATCTGAAGATTCCCGGCGTGTATGGCGTCGAGGAATTCCGCCGTTTTTATCCGGCAGGTGAGGTAACCGCGCAAGTGGTCGGCTTTACCGACGTGGATGACCACGGCCGTGAGGGCGTTGAGCTGGCCTTCGATCAATGGCTGGCCGGTGTACCCGGCAAGCGCCAGGTGCTCAAGGATCGGCGCGGCCGCATGATCAAGGATGTGCAGGTCACGAAAAATGCCAAGCCGGGCAAGACGCTGGCGCTGTCGATTGACCTGCGCCTGCAATACATGGCCCATCGCGAGTTGCGTAACGCCCTGATCGAGAACGGTGCCAAGGCCGGCAGTCTGGTGATCATGGACGTGAAAACCGGTGAAGTGCTGGCCATGGTCAACCAGCCTACCTACAACCCGAACAACCGCAGCAATCTGGATCCGCAGGCCATGCGCAATCGGGCGCTGATTGATGTGTTCGAGCCGGGCTCCACGGTCAAGCCGCTGTCGATGAGCGCGGCCCTGCAGAGCGGTCGCTGGAAGCCTTCGGATACGGTGGATGTGTGGCCGGGTTCGCTGCGCATCGGTCGCTACACCATCAAGGATGTTTCCAAGACCGAAGGGCGGACGCTGGATCTGACCGGCATCCTGATCAATTCGAGCAACGTCGGCATGAGCAAGGTCGCCTTCGATATTGGCGGCGAGACTATCTACAAGCTGATGCAGCAACTGGGACTCGGCCAGGATACCGGGCTGGGCTTTCCCGGCGAGCGTCTTGGCAACCTGCCCAACCACCGCAAGTGGCCGCAGGCGGAAACTGCCACCCTGTCTTATGGCTATGGCTTGTCGGTGACCGCGGTGCAGCTGGTGCATGCCTATGCCGTGCTGGCCAACAACGGCCGCAGCGTGCCGATGACCATGACCCGTGCCGATGTACAGCCAGCCGGCGCACAGGTGATGTCCGAAGATGTGGCAAAAACCATGCAGGGCATGTTGCAGCAGGTGATCGAAGCGCCGCGCGGTGTGTTCCGTGCGCAAGTGCCCGGTTATCACGTCTCGGGCAAGAGCGGCACCGCGCGGAAAAACAGCGTGGGCAGCAAGGGCTACCGGGAAAATGCCTATCGCTCCCTGTTTGCCGGCTTTGCGCCGAGTAGCAATCCGCGCTATGCCATGCTGGTGGTGATCGACGAACCGAGCAAGGCTGGTTATTACGGTGGTCTGGTTTCGGCGCCGGTGTTCAGCCGGGTGATGTCGAGCGTATTGCGTCTGATGAATGTGGCTCCGGACAACCTTCCGGAAGTGCCTGAGCCGGCCCCGGCCCCGGCCCCGGCCCAGGCAGCCGTGCAGCAGCCCGTCAGTGGAGGGCGCATCTGATGCCTATGCCACTTAACCAGCTGCTGCCGCAGGCAGAAACTTCGGTGCTGATTCGCGAGCTGACACTGGATAGCCGCAAAGTGCTGCCCGGCGACATGTTTCTGGCCATACCCGGCGCCCAACAGGATGCCCGCGATCATATTGCCGATGCTGTTGCACGCGGTGCGGCAGCAGTGGTTTACGAAGCCGAAGGTGCGCCGTTTGCACTGGCCAATCCCGGCGTAGCGCTGATTCCGCTCAAAGGGCTGTCGGCCCAGTTGTCAGCGATTGCCGGCCGCTTCTACGGCGAGCCGAGCCGGGCCATGCATCTGGTCGGCGTGACCGGCACCAACGGCAAGACCAGCGTGACGCAGTTACTGGCACAGGCGCTGGATCTGCTGGGCGAGCCTTGCGGCATTGTTGGCACGCTGGGCTGCGGCTTTCATGGTGCCTTGCAGGCAGGGCGGCATACCACGCCGGATGCACTGGCTGTGCAGGCCATGCTGGCCCGGTTGAAACAGACCGGCGCCCGGGCGGTGGCCATGGAAGTGTCCTCACACGGCCTGGATCAGGATCGTGTTGCAGCGCTGGATTTTGATGTGGCGGTGTTCACCAATCTGACCCGCGACCACCTTGACTACCACGGCTCCATGGATAGCTATGCCGCAGCCAAGGCGCGGCTGTTTGCCTGGCCGCAGCTCAAGTGCCGGGTAATCAATCTGGATGATGCCTTCGGTCGCGATCTGGCGAAACAGCGCCTGCCTTCGCGCTTGATCGGCTATAGCCTGGATAACCCGAGAGCAGATCTCTATTGCCTGGACGCACAGTTCAGTGACCAGGGAATTCAGGCCCGCATAGTCACCCCGCAAGGGGATGGTTTGCTGCGCAGTTCGTTGATCGGGCTGTTCAATCTGAGCAATCTGCTGGCTGCCATCGGTGCACTGATGGCACTGGGTTATCCGCAAGACGAGATTCTCGCGGTGATTCCCCGCCTGCAAGGCCCGGCAGGGCGCATGCAGCGTCTGGGTGGCGAGCAACAGCCGCTGGTGGTGGTGGATTACGCCCATACCCCGGATGCACTGGAAAAAGTGCTTGCCGCACTGCGCCCGCAAGTCAGCGGCGAACTGTTGTGTCTGTTCGGTTGCGGTGGTGACCGTGACCGTGGCAAGCGTGCGCTGATGGCCGAAGTCGCCGAGCGGCTGGCCGACCGTGTGCTGGTCACCGATGACAATCCGCGCAGCGAAGATCCGGCGCAGATATTCAGCGATATACGTGCCGGTTTTGTCCATCCGGAGCGGGTTACCTTCAAGCATGGCCGTGATCAGGCCATCAGCAGCCTGATTGCCGCTGCCAAAGCCGGTGATGTGCTGGTGCTGGCCGGCAAAGGCCATGAGGACTATCAGGAAATCAATGGTCAGCGCCTGCCGTTTTCCGACTTGCAGGAAGCTGCCAGGGCGTTGGCTGCGCGGGAGGTGCCGCATGCTTAAGGCGCTGACCCTGAGTGAAATCGCGGCGCCGCTGGGCGGTCGTCTGCTGGGTGCCGATGCGCAGTTTGCTGCGGTCTGCACCGACAGCCGGCAGATCGTGCCGGGACAGCTGTTCATTGCCCTGAGCGGGCCGAATTTCGATGGCCATGACTACCTGGCGGATGTGGCGGCCAAAGGTGCGGTGGCGGCACTGGTCGAGCGGGCGGTAGCAAACTGCCAGCTGCCACAGTTGCTGGTAGCCGATACCCGTCTGGCGCTGGGTCAGCTCGGTGCGCTTAATCGTCAGGCTTATCAGGGCCCGCTGGTCGCAATCACCGGTTCCAGTGGCAAGACCACGGTCAAGGAAATGCTCGCCAGTATCCTGCGTGCCGGACTGGGCGGAGAGGTACTGGCTACCCGCGGCAACCTGAACAACGATCTGGGTGCACCCTTGACCCTGCTCGAACTGGGCGCGCAGCACGTGGCGGCAGTGATCGAGCTGGGTGCCAATCATCTCGGCGAGATTGCCTATACCGTCGGCCTGACCCGTCCGCAGGTGGCGATCCTGAACAATGCCGGCAGCGCCCATGTGGGCGAATTCGGTGGCCCGGAAAAGATCGTTGAGGCCAAGGGCGAGATCATCGATGGTCTGGCTGCTGACGGTGTGGCGGTGCTGAATCGGGACGACAAGGCCTTCGGCATCTGGCAACAACGCGCCGGCGGCAGAAAGGTCCTGAGCTTTGCCTTGCGCAATCCGGCGGCAGACTTTTCTGCCCGTGACATCCAGCAGGATGCGCGTGGCTGCCCGGCCTTTACCCTGCAGGGTCTGGCGGGCGAGGCACGCATCCAGCTGAACCTGCTCGGTGAGCACAATGTGGCCAATGCCCTGGCCGCCTGTGCGGCTGCCCATGCACTGCAGGTGCCGCTGGTCGGAATCCGTCAGGGGCTGGAAAGCCTGCAGCCGGTCAAGGGCCGCGGCGTAGCGCGGTTGGCGGCCAGTGGCATGCGGGTTATCGACGATACCTACAATGCCAACCCGGTTTCGATGTGTGCCGCGGTTGATATACTCGCCGCCTTCTCCGGCCGCACCGTTCTGGTGTTGGGAGACATGGGCGAGCTGGGCGAGTGGGCCGAGCAGGGGCATCGCGAAGTCGGTGAATATGCCGCCGGCAAAGTCAGTGCGCTATATGCCGTTGGTCCGCTGATGCGCCATGCCGTGGCCGCGTTCGGCGGCAGCGGCCGTCATTTCGCCGATCAGGCCAGCCTGATCGACGCTTTGACCGAAGAGCAGGGACCCTCAACCACGCTATTGATCAAAGGCTCGCGCAGTGCGGCCATGGACAAGGTCGTCGCTGCACTTTGCGCAACCACTGAGGAGTCTCACTAATGCTGCTGCTGCTAGCGGAGTATCTGCAACAGTTCTACAAGGGCTTCGGGGTCTTCCAGTACCTGACCCTGCGCGGCATCCTTGGCGTGCTGACGGCATTGGCACTGTCGCTGTGGCTGGGTCCGTGGATGATCCGCACCCTGCAGATCCGCCAGATCGGCCAGGCGGTACGCAATGACGGGCCGCAATCGCATCTGTCGAAGAAGGGCACACCGACCATGGGCGGTGCGCTGATTATCTCGGCAATCGCCATCAGCACGCTGCTCTGGGCTGACCTGAGCAACCGCTATGTGTGGGTGGTGCTGGCTGTCACCCTGCTGTTTGGTGCAGTCGGCTGGGTGGATGACTATCGCAAGGTCATTGAAAAGAATTCGCGCGGCCTGCCCAGCCGCTGGAAGTATTTCTGGCAGTCGGTGTTTGGTCTGGGCGCGGCAATCTTTCTGTTCGTGACAGCCCAGAGCCCGGTGGAAACCACGCTGATCGTGCCGATGCTCAAGGACGTAAGCATTCCGCTGGGCATCGGGTTCATCGTGCTGACTTACTTCGTGATTGTCGGAACCAGCAACGCCGTCAACCTGACCGATGGCCTCGATGGTCTGGCGATCATGCCGACGGTGATGGTCGGTGGTGCGCTGGGCATCTTCTGCTATCTGTCGGGCAACGTGAAGTTTGCCGAATACCTGCTGATTCCCTATGTGCCGGGTGCCGGTGAGTTGATCGTGTTCTGCGCGGCGATGGTCGGTGCCGGGCTCGGTTTCCTCTGGTTCAACACCTATCCGGCCCAGGTCTTCATGGGTGATGTCGGTGCACTGGCCCTGGGCGCTGCACTGGGAACCATTGCGGTGATCGTACGTCAGGAAATCGTGCTGTTCATCATGGGCGGCGTGTTCGTCATGGAAACCCTGTCGGTAATGATCCAGGTCGCCTCGTTCAAGCTGACCGGCAAGCGCGTGTTCCGCATGGCACCGATCCATCACCACTTCGAACTCAAAGGCTGGCCGGAACCACGGGTGATCGTGCGCTTCTGGATCATTACGGTAATTCTCGTCCTGGTTGGCCTGGCCACCCTGAAGTTGAGGTAATAAAGAGTGTCGCTGATTACTTCCGATCAGTTCCGCATCGTTGTCGGTCTCGGCAAGAGCGGTATGTCGCTGGTGCGCTTCCTTGCGCAGCAGGGCGTACGCTTTGCCGTGGCCGATACGCGCGCGAACCCGCCGGAATTGGCGACCCTGCAGCGCGACTATCCGCAAGTGGAAGTCCGCTGTGGTGAACTGGATGTGGATTTCCTCTGCCGTGCCAGCGAACTGTTCGTCAGTCCGGGTCTGGCCCTGAGCACACCGGCTCTGCGCGAAGCAGCCGCGCGCGGGGTGAAGATGTCCGGCGATATCGACCTGTTTGCCCGGCATGCCAGGGCGCCGATCATTGCCATTACCGGTTCCAATGCGAAGAGCACCGTGACCACGCTGGTCGGCGAAATGGCCAGAGCCGCCGGCAAGCGTGTGGCAGTGGGTGGCAATCTGGGGCTGCCGGCACTGGATCTGCTGGCCGACGACGTCGAGCTGTATGTCATCGAACTGTCCAGCTTCCAGCTGGAAACCACCGAAGCGCTGAATGCCGAGGTGGCCACCTGCCTGAATGTCAGCGAAGACCATATGGATCGCTACGCCGATATGCAGGCCTACCATCTGGCCAAGCACCGCATCTTCCGCGGCGCCCGTCAGGTAGTGATCAATCGTGATGATGCCCTGTCGCGGCCATTGGTGGCCGATCAGTTGCCGCGCTGGAGCTTTGGTCTGGACAAGCCGGACTTCAACGGTTTTGGCCTGATCGAAGCGGATGGCGAAAAGTGGCTGGCGTTCGAGTTCGAGCCGCTGCTGCCGGTACGCGAGCTCAAGATTCGCGGTGCGCACAACCAGAGCAATGCACTGGCCGCCCTGGCCCTGGGGCATGCCGCCGGTTTGCCGTTTGCGCCCATGCTCGAGGCATTGAAAAGCTTCACCGGACTGGCCCACCGCTGCCAATGGGTTGGCGAGGTACGTGGTACCAGCTACTACGACGATTCCAAGGCGACCAATGTGGGGGCTGCACTGGCTGCCATCGAGGGTCTGGGTGCAGATATCCCGGGCAAGCTGCTGCTGATTGCCGGTGGTGACGGCAAGGGGGCGGATTTCTCGGCACTGCGCGCACCGGTGCAGCGCTTCTGCCGTGCCGTGGTGCTGCTCGGCCGGGATGCCGGCCGGCTCGCGGAAACACTGGAGTCGACGGCTCCGCAGATCCGCGTCAACAGTCTGGATGAAGCGGTGCAGGCGAGCGCAAATCTGGCCCAGCCAGGCGATGCCGTGCTGCTCTCGCCAGCCTGCGCCAGCCTGGACATGTTCAGGAATTTCGAAGAGCGCGGCCGCTTGTTCGCGCAAGCCGTGGGAGGGCTGAACTGATGCTGCCATCCCTGTTCAATGCGCCTTCGCCACTCTTCAGTTCGCGCGGTGTCGATCTGGATTTCCCGCTGCTGGCCGGTTGCCTGGCATTGCTCGGTCTCGGCCTGGTGATGATCGCCTCATCCTCTTCGGAGATTGCCGCCGTCAATCTGGGCAACACCCACTACAACACCATTCGCCATCTGATCTACCTGGCTATGGGCATGATCGCCTGTGGTGTGACCTTGATGGTGCCCATGGCTGATGTGCAGAAATACAGCGGGCACCTGCTGCTGATTGCCGTGGTACTGCTGATACTTGTCCTGCTGCCGGGGATTGGCCGCGAGGTCAACGGAGCCAAGCGCTGGATCGGCGTCGGCCTGTTCAATGTGCAGCCTTCCGAGGTGGCCAAGGTGGCTGCGGTGATCTTCCTTGCCGGTTATCTGGTGCGCCGGCAGCAGGAAGTTCGCGCTAGCTGGAAGGGCTTCTTCAAGCCGCTTGTGGTGCTGTTGCCGATCGCCGGTCTGCTGTTGCTGGAACCTGACTTCGGCGCGACGGTGGTGATGCTGGGCGCGGCCGCCGGCATGTTGTTCCTTGGTGGTGTCGGTCTGTTCCGCTTTGGCCTGATGGTGCTGCTGGGACTGGGGGCCGTCTATGCGCTGGTGCAGGACCCCTATCGCTGGGCGCGGATCACCAACTTTTCCGACCCCTGGGCCGACCAGTTCGGTGCGGGTTATCAGCTGAGCCAGGCGCTGATCGCCTTCGGTCGTGGCGAGTGGCTGGGTGTGGGGCTGGGCAACAGCGTGCAGAAACAGTTCTATCTGCCCGAAGCGCATACCGATTTCGTGTTCTCGATCCTCGC
Source organism: Pseudomonas pohangensis (assembly GCF_900105995.1). Taxonomy (NCBI): domain Bacteria; kingdom Pseudomonadati; phylum Pseudomonadota; class Gammaproteobacteria; order Pseudomonadales; family Pseudomonadaceae; genus Pseudomonas; species Pseudomonas pohangensis. Next base: position 468,374 of record NZ_LT629785.1, read on the forward strand.
CGAGGAGCTGGGGCTGGTGGGTGCCTTGCTGACCCTGGCCTTGTTCGTCTTTGTCGCAGTGCGCTCACTGTATGTCGGTCTGTGGGCCGAGCGCGCAAGACAGTTCTTCTCTGCCTATGTGGCTTACGGGCTGGCGATTCTGTGGGTTGGCCAGATCCTGATCAATATCGGCGTGAATGTCGGTTTGCTGCCGACCAAGGGTCTGACCCTGCCGTTCCTCAGTTATGGCGGAAGCTCGCTGATCATCTGTTGCGCCAGTCTGGGCATGTTATTGCGCATCGAGTGGGAGACACGCACCTGTCTGGGTAGCGCCGAAGTGGAATTCAGTGAAGAAGACTTTGCCTTCGAGGAGCTGAAACATGCCCGGTAATATCCTGATCATGGCCGGTGGCACCGGCGGACATGTATTCCCGGCGCTGGCCTGCGCGCGCGAGTTCAAGGCCCGTGGCTATAGCGTGCACTGGCTGGGTACACCGCGCGGCATCGAGAATGAGCTGGTACCGGCTGCCGGCCTGCCATTGCACAACATCAGTATCAGTGGTCTGCGTGGCAAGGGCCTGCTGGCTCTGCTCAAGGCCCCCGTGCAATTGCTGCGTGCCCTGATGCAAGCGCGGCGCATTGTGCGTGAGCTGCAGCCGGTTTGTGTCCTGGGCATGGGCGGATATGTCACCGGCCCGGGCGGACTGGCCGCCTGGCTGAATGGTTCGCCGCTGATCATCCATGAACAGAATGCAGTTGCCGGTACGGCCAATCGCAGTCTTGCCCTGTTCGCCAGGCGTATTTGCGAGGCGTTCCCCAATACCTTTGCCAGCAGCTCCAAGCTGTGCACCACGGGAAACCCGGTGCGCGAAGAACTGTTTCTGGAAACCCCGCGACAGCCACTGTCCGGTCGCCAGCCACGGCTGCTGGTACTGGGCGGCAGCCTGGGCGCGGAGCCGCTGAATCAGCTGTTGCCGCTGGCACTGGCGCAACTGGACGCGGCACTGCGTCCGCAGGTATTCCATCAGGCTGGCAAGCAGCATGCCGAGATCACCGCCCGGCGTTACCGGGAGGTGCAGGTCGAGGCCGAGGTTGTGCCGTTCATTGCGGACATGGCAGCAGCCTACGCCAGGGCTGACCTGGTTATCTGCCGCGCCGGTGCCCTGACCGTTAGCGAGCTGGCGGCCGCCGGCCTGCCATCGTTGCTGATTCCCTTGCCGCATGCCATCGACGATCACCAGACGCAGAATGCAGGTTACCTGGCCGATGCCGGCGCAGCCGTATTGCTGCCACAACACAAGACCGATGCGGCACAACTGGCCGCGAAGCTGACAGAGGTGCTCATGCAGCCGGGAAAACTCAAGGCCATGGGCGGCACTGCGCGCCGTCTGGCAAAGCCGGACGCGACCCGTAGCGTGGTCAATATCTGCCTGGAGGTGGCGCATGTTTAAGCAGCCTGCGACCTATCAGCAACCCGAGATGCGCCGCATCCGCAATATCCACTTCGTCGGTATCGGCGGATCGGGTATGTGCGGGATTGCCGAAGTGTTGTTGAACATGGGCTATGCGGTTTCCGGTTCCGACCTCAAGGCTTCGCCGGTCACCGAGCGGCTGGAGCAGTTTGGCGCGCAGATCTGTATTGGCCACAGTGCCGCGAATGTCGCGAATGTGGACGTACTGGTGGTCTCCAGCGCGGTGAACAAGGCCAATCCGGAAGTAGCCAGTGCGCTGGAGCGCCGCATCCCGGTAGTACCACGTGCCGAAATGCTGGCCGAACTGATGCGCTACCGGCACGGCATTGCAGTTGCCGGCACGCACGGCAAGACCACCACCACCAGCCTGCTGGCTTCGGTGTTTGCCGCCGGCGGGCTGGATCCGACCTTTGTCATCGGTGGCCGGCTGAATGCTGCAGGTACCAACGCCCAGCTCGGTGACAGCCGTTACCTGATCGCCGAGGCCGACGAGAGCGACGCCAGCTTTCTGCATTTGCAGCCGATGGTGGCAGTGGTAACCAACATCGATGCCGACCATATGAGTACCTATGGCGGCGACTTCAATGTGCTGAAGAAAACCTTCATCGAATTTCTGCACAACCTGCCGTTCTATGGTCTGGCGGTGCTCTGCGTGGATGATCCGGTGGTAGGTGAAATCCTGCCGCAAGTGGGCCGTCCCACGGTGACCTACGGCTTCTCCGAAGAGGCTGATGTGCGCGCGATCAACGTACGCCAGCAAGGCATGCAGACCTACTTCACGGTACTGCGCCGCGATTGCGAAGCGCTGGATGTGTCGGTGAACATGCCGGGCAATCACAACGTCCTGAATGCCCTGGCGACCATCGCGATTGCCAGCGACGAAGGTATTTCCGACCAGGCGATCGTGGCCGGTCTTTCCGGATTCCAGGGTGTCGGGCGGCGCTTCCAGGTGTACGGCGAACTGGAAGTCGAAAACGGCAGCGTGATGCTGGTGGATGACTATGGCCATCATCCGCGTGAAGTGGCGGCGGTAATCAAGGCGGTGCGCGGTGGCTGGCCCGAGCGGCGTCTGGTGATGGTGTATCAGCCGCACCGCTTCAGTCGTACCCGCGACCTCTACGATGACTTCGTGCAGGTACTCGGTGATGCCAATGTGCTGCTGCTGATGGAAGTCTATCCGGCAGGTGAAGAACCGGTACCGGGCGCCGACAGCCGGCACCTGTGCCACAGCATTCGCCAGCGCGGCCAGCTGGATCCGATCTATGTCGAGCGTGGCATCGACCTGGCGCCGGTGCTCAAGCCTTTGCTGCGTGCCGGTGACATCCTGCTGTGCCAGGGCGCGGGGGATATTGGCGGGGTGGCACCGCAGTTGTTGCAAAGCGACTTGTTCAAGGCGCAAGCCGGGGGGCAGTCGTAATGAGTAACGGATTGAAATCGATGCTGCCGGTGAGTGCCTTCGGCCGGGTTGCCGTGTTGTTCGGTGGCAAGAGTGCCGAGCGTGCGGTGTCGCTCAAGTCGGGTCAGGCAGTACTGGATGCCTTGCTGGGCGCAGGTGTAAATGCATTCGGCATTGATGTCGGCGCTGACCTGCTGCAGCGTCTGGCCAGTGAAAAGATCGATCGGGCCTTTATCGTCCTGCACGGTCGCGGTGGCGAGGACGGCGCCATGCAGGGCCTGCTGGAGTGTCTGGAGATTCCCTATACCGGCAGCGGGGTGCTGGCTTCGGCACTGGCGATGGACAAGCTGCGGACCAAGCAGGTCTGGCACAGCCTGGGCCTGTCTACGCCCAGACATGCCGTGTTGGCCAGCGCGGAAGATTGCCATGCCGCCGCCAGTGCACTGGGCTTCCCGTTGATCGTCAAGCCGGCCCACGAAGGCTCGAGTATCGGCATGGCCAAGGTAAGTAATGTCGAGGAACTGATCCGGGCCTGGCAGGACGCCGCGCGCTATGACGCCCAGGTGCTGGTCGAACAGTGGATCAGCGGTCCGGAGTTCACCATCGCCATGTTGCGCGGGCAGGTATTGCCGCCCATCCGCGTAGGCACGTCAAAACTCTTTTACGACTACGAAGCCAAGTATGTCGACAACGATACCCGCTACCAGATTCCCTGCGGTCTGGATGCAGTCAAGGAAGCGGAACTGATCGAATTGACCCGCCGCGCCTGTGAAGCGGTAGGTACCCGCGGCTGGGCGCGGGCTGATGTGATGCAGGACGCCGATGGGCGCTTCTGGTTGCTTGAGGTGAATACCGTTCCGGGGATGACCGATCACAGTCTGGTGCCCATGGCGGCACGTGCTGCCGGTCTGGATTTCCAGCAATTGGTGCTGTCGATTCTGGCCGACAGCGTAGAGACGAGGGGCTGATGGCATGAGCAGCGCAACCCTGCGTTATCCATCCTCACCAGTGCGTGCTCCGGCACGCAGCAAGCCTGCGCCGCGCGGGGCGAGCCGGGTAGTGGTTAAAGAGCCGCGCAAGGTGCAGCTACCCAAGCCCGACTTCGTGGTAATCAAGCGTCTGATCTGGCCAGTGTTGCTGGTGTTGCTGGTGGCTGGCGGGCTGTCTATGGGTGACCAGGTACTGCCGCTGCTCGATCGTCCGATCAGCAAGATCATGGTGCGTGGTGAACTCAGTCAGGCCAATCAGCAACTGGTGGAACAGCTGGTGGCACCTTATTCCGGTAGCAGTTTTTTTGCTGCCGACATGTCCCAGTTACGCGCCGAGCTGAAGCAGTTGCCCTGGCTGTCCGAGGTTGAAGTGCGGCGTGTCTGGCCCGACCAGATCCGCATAAGTCTTGAGGAGCAGTTGCCGGTGGCGCGCTGGGGCGAGGCTGCCCTGTTGAACAACAGCGGGACGGCATTTACCCCACGTGATCGCGAGAAATATCAGCATTTGCCGCTGTTGCAGGGGCCGCAACGGGCCCAGCAGCAAGTCATGCAGCAATACCAGATGCTGAGCCAGATACTGCGACCGCTTGGTTTTTCCATCACCCGGCTTGAACTGCGTGAGCGCGGCAGCTGGTTCGTATCCACGGCGCAGGGTATTGAACTGCTGCTCGGGCGGGATCATCTGGTGGAAAAGGTTCAACGATTCGTCGCCATCTATAACAAGGCGCTGAAAGACAAGACGGCCAACATTGCCAGTGTTGATTTGCGTTACCCGAATGGCTTGGCAGTTGCCTGGCGTGAGGCCGTAGTGCCCGCCGCCGCACCTGCTGCCGCAGTGAATTGAGGAGAGTGAAAGCCATGGCAACCGAGCACAGCAACAAGATGATCGTCGGTCTGGATATCGGCACATCGAAAGTGGTGGCCCTGGTCGGCGAGTTGAATGCCGATGGCGAGCTGGAAGTGGTCGGTATCGGCAGCCACCCTTCGCGCGGCCTGAAAAAAGGCGTTGTGGTCAATATCGAATCAACCGTGCAGTCGATTCAGCGGGCGATTGATGAAGCGCAGCAAATGGCCGGTTGCCGCATTCACTCTGCTTTTGTCGGTATCGCAGGAAGCCATATCCGCAGCATGAATTCGGACGGCAGCGTGGCGATTCGCGATCGCGAGGTGAGCTTTGCTGACCTCGAGCGGGTCCTTGAAGCCGCTCAGGCGGTGGTGATTCCGGCCGACCAGCGTGTCCTGCACACCTTGCCGCAGGATTATGTGATCGATAACCAGGAGGGCATTCGTGAACCTCTGGGCATGTCCGGTGTGCGCCTTGAGGCACAGGTGCATGTGGTTACCTGTGCGGTCAACGCGGCGCAGAACATCGAGAAGTGTGTGCGGCGTTGCGGACTCGAAGTGGATGACATCATTCTGGAGCAGCTGGCGTCTTCGTATTCGGTGCTGACGGATGATGAAAAAGAGCTCGGCGTGTGCCTGATCGACATAGGCGGCGGCACCACCGACATCGCCATCTTCACCGAAGGTGCAATTCGCCACACCGCAGTAATTCCGATAGCTGGAGACCAGGTCACCAGCGATATTGCCCACGCACTTCGTACGCCAACCCAGTATGCCGAAGAGATCAAGATTAGGTATGCTTGCGCCCTAGCCAAACTGGCCGGCGCCGGAGAGACCATCAAGGTTCCTTTCGTCGGTGACCGGCCACCGCGGGAGCTGTCCCGTCAGGCTCTGGCAGAGGTAGTAGAGCCTCGTTACGACGAGCTTTTTACCCTCATTCAGGGCGAGCTGCGGCGCAGCGGCTATGAGGATCTGATTCCTGCCGGGATCGTCCTTACCGGTGGCACCGCCAAAATGGAAGGTGCTGTCGAGTTGGCCGAAGAGATCTTTCACATGCCGGTGCGCTTGGGAATTCCGCATGGGGTCAAGGGACTGGCCGATGTCGTGCGCAATCCAATCTATTCAACCAGCGTTGGACTTCTGTTGTACGGCCTGCAAAAGCAAGCCGCAGGAGGTACCGGCACGGTTGGATCGTTTTCCGAAGAACCCAAGACACCTGTTCTGGATCGGCTTAAACGCTGGGTTCAGGGCAATTTTTAACCGCGGTGCAGTAAGGCTATAAAACTAGAAGAAAGGAGAGGGGCCATGTTCGAACTCGTAGACAATCAACCACAAAATGCAGTCATCAAGGTAATCGGCGTGGGTGGCGGTGGCGGTAATGCTGTCAATCACATGATGCGAAGCAACATTGAGGGTGTGGAGTTCATTTGTGCCAATACCGATGCCCAGGCGTTGAAGAACGTCGGTGCGCAACGCGTACTGCAACTGGGTACCGGCGTAACCAAGGGGCTGGGAGCGGGTACCAACCCCGAAATCGGTCGCCAGGCCGCCATGGAAGACCGTGACCGTATCCAGGAAATTCTCCAGGGTGCCGACATGGTGTTTATCGCTACCGGCATGGGTGGCGGTACCGGCACCGGTGCAGCCCCGATCATTGCTCAGGTTGCCAAGGAAATGGGCATCCTGACCGTGGCCATTGTCACCCGACCATTCCCTTTCGAGGGCAAAAAGCGCATGCAAGTGGCCGACGAAGGCATTCGCATGCTGGCCGAGTGCGTTGACTCGCTGATCACCATTCCCAATGAAAAGCTGCTGACCATTCTGGGCAAGGATGCCAGTCTGCTGTCCGCCTTTGCCAAGGCTGACGATGTTCTGTCCGGTGCGGTCCGCGGCATCTCCGACATCATGCAGCGTCCGGGCCTGATGAACGTCGACTTTGCCGACGTCAAGACAGTGATGGGTGAAATGGGCATGGCGATGATGGGTACCGGCTGCGCCAGCGGTACCAACCGTGCGCGTGAAGCCACTGAAGAAGCTATCCGCAACCCGCTGCTGGAAGATGTCAACCTGCAGGGCGCTCGCGGCATTCTGGTCAACATCACTGCCGGTCTGGATCTGTCGCTCGGTGAGTATGGTGCGGTAGGCGAGATCATCGAGGCCTTTGCCTCGGAGCATGCAACCGTCAAGGTGGGTGCAGTAATCGATCCGGACATGGGTGACGAGCTGCATGTGACCGTGGTTGCGACGGGGCTTGGCTCGCGTCAGGACAAGCCGGTCAAGGTGGTCGACAATACGGTGCATGTTGCCCCGTTGAGTGCGGTCCAGCCAGCTGCGCAGCCAAGCACGCGTCAGGATGGCAGCGTCAACTACAAGGACTATGATCGCCCGACAGTTCAGCGGCAGAGTCATGCCGGCGCGGCTACTGCAGCCAAGCTCAATCCGCAGGACGATATGGATTATCTGGATATTCCGGCTTTTCTACGGAGGCAGGCTGATTAGTCTCTTCTATGAGGCGAGTTAAAGTTGTAGCGATGTTCAGCAAGGGCTGGGTCTGCTATATTTCCAGTGATTGTTGATAACTTTTCTCAACTCGCCTTGAAGCGACCAAAACATGATCAAACAGCGCACACTGAAGAACACGATCCGGGCTACCGGCGTTGGCTTGCATTCGGGGGAAAAGGTATACCTGACCCTCAAGCCGGCCCCTGCCGATAGCGGAATAGTTTTCTGCCGCACCGATCTGGATCCTGTCGTGCAGATTCCGGCGCTGGCTGGAAATGTCGGCAAAACCACCATGTCGACAACCCTGGTCAAGGGCGACGTCAAGGTGGATACCGTCGAACACCTGCTTTCCGCGATGGCCGGTCTGGGGATTGATAACGCGTATGTCGAGCTTTCGGCACCGGAAGTGCCGATCATGGATGGCAGCGCCGGGCCATTCGTGTTTCTCATCCAGTCTGCCGGACTGGAAGAGCAGGATGTGCCAAAGAAGTTCATCCGCGTGCTGCGTGAAGTGAGCATTACTGACGGTGATAAAAGCGCCACCTTCGTGCCCTTTGATGGTTTCAAGGTGAGCTTTACCATCGACTTCGATCATCCGGCGTTTGCCGGCAGAACGCAGACAGCCAGCGTCGATTTCTCCAGCACGTCTTTTGTCAAGGAAGTCAGCCGCGCGCGTACCTTTGGTTTTATGCGCGACATCCAGTACCTGCGTTCACAGAACATGGCACTGGGCGGCAGCATGGACAATGCGATTGTGGTCGACGAGTTGACCGTGCTCAATGAAGACGGTTTGCGTTATGAAGACGAGTTCGTCAAGCACAAGATTCTTGATGCAATCGGTGATCTTTATCTGCTGGGCAATAGCCTGATCGGTGAGTTTCGCGGAGTTAAATCCGGGCACGAACTGAATAACCGGCTGTTGCGTTTGCTGATAGAGCAAGAGGATGCATGGGAAGTGGTTACTTTTGACGACGCCAGTCTGGCGCCGATTTCCTATGTAAGACCTCTGGCCGCAGGTTAAGCGGCAGGCTTTTCAGGTAATACCCTCTCGTTTCAATTTTCAGGCCACCCTTGGGTGGCCTTTTTTATGAGTTGGGTTTGTTGTCAAGCGGATTTCCTTCGCGCACCCAGAACAGGGTGGCACCGGCGACGGCCGCCGGCATGGCGAGTATGTTGACCACCGGCACCAGCAGCACCAGATAGGTCATGCCGCCAAAGCCGAGGCTTTGCCAGCGCCTTTCACGCAGCCATGCAAGCATCTCGTTCCAGCCCAGTTGGTGATTGTCGGCCGGATAGTCAATGTACTGCACCGCCATCATCCATACGCCAAAGAGCACCCATAGGGGTGTGGCGATCAGGTTGACCCCGGGAATCAGCGACAGAATCAGCAGGCCGATGGCCCGGGGCAGGAAGTAGACCAGTTTGCGCAATTCGCGGCCTATGGTTCTCGGCACCATCGCCAGCAGTTCACTCCAGTAGAACGGCGGTGATACATCGGTACCGCGTACAACGCTTTCAACCTTTTCCGAGAGAAAGCCGTTGAAGGGTGCAGCCAGCAAATTGGCGACCATGGTGAATGTGAAGAACATGATCACCAGCACCAGCAGGGTGAAAAGCGGCCAGAGCAGGAATTCGAGAAAGTCCAGCCAGTCCGGCAGCGAGGGCATGAATGCATCCAGCAGCATATTGAATTGCTGTGCCGCCACGCTGATGAGGCCGATAAACAGTAGCAGGTTGATGGTCAGCGGCAGGATTACAAAGCGGCGCAAACCCGGTTGTAAAACCAGCCGCAAGCCGGCGGTAAAGTAATCCGGGCCACGGATGGCGGGTGGCTGCATGGTTGGCTCCTGCGTGAAGTCTGCAATGAATGGGATGCTTGAACGGGCTTAAACCGTGCGGCGCTGCAGTGGTGGTGTCGCAAAGCGTACGCCAGCCAGGCCGCTGCGGATAAGCGCCCGGATGTTGCCGTGGTCCAGGGCGTCAGGGCTGGCGAGGACACTGCGATAGTGCTCGCCGAAGGCCAGCAGGGTTTCTTCCAGGCTCAGGCCTTCGAGTTGGGCCAGTCCGATCAGCCGGCAGGCGCCCTCGTTCTGGCCGGCCGGATTGTGCAGGTCGCCATTGTCGAATTGGCTGGGGCTGTAAACGTAATGCTCGGCAATGAACTGCAGGGTATCGGCAAATGGATAGTCTCGCTCATGCAGGCGCGCGCGGAATTTCTGCAACTCAGTCATCGGGTTTGTTCTTTTCGAACGCCGTCAGCTGTGCCGCAGAGGCCTCTTTCTGATAGCGCGATTTCCATTCGTGGTAAGGCATGCCGTAAATCTGTTCGCGGGCCTGTTCGGCACTGAGTTCGATGTCCAGATCATCGGCTGCGGCCTTGTACCATTTGCCCAGGCAGTTGCGGCAGAAGCCGGCCAGATTCATCAGGTCGATGTTCTGCACGTCAGGGCGTGAGCGCAGGTGCTGCACCAGCCGACGAAACGCGGCGGCATCGAGGTTTACGCGATCTTTCTCATTCATGTCGGGACGCCTTTTCCAGATTAACGATGGCTGGCCAGGGTAATTGAAACCGACTCGGCAAAGCGCAGGGCATGCGGTTTGTCGACTTCCACTTCGGCATAACTGACAGACTCGTTTTGCATGACCAGATCGAGAATTTCCTGGGTCAGGCGTTCCAGCAAGGCAAAACGATGGTCTTCCACATGCCGAATGATCGCCTTGGTGATGGTGCGGTAATTCAGGGCATGTTCGATGTCGTTGTCACGCACGGCTTCAACCGAAGGATACAGAATCGTCAGGTTGATCAGAACATCCTGCTGATTGAGGATTTCTTCTTCCTTGATCCCGATAAAGGTTCGCAGGCGCAGATCCTTGACGCGGATGCGCGCCATTCCAGGTTCAAGTCTTGGCATTTAGCGGCCTCTGCCGATCAGTTGGAGGAATTCATGGCGAGTGTTGCAGGACTCGCGGAATGCGCCAAGCATAACTGATGAGCTCATGACCGAATTCTGCTTCTCCACGCCGCGCATCATCATGCACATGTGCTTGGCTTCAATCACCACCGCAACGCCGGCCGCATTGGTAACCTGTTGAATGGCCTCGGCGATCTGCCGGGTAAGGTTTTCCTGTATCTGCAGGCGACGGGCGAACATGTCGACGATGCGTGCCACTTTCGACAATCCGAGTACTTTGCCGGTGGGTATATAGGCCACGTGCGCCTTGCCGATGAACGGCAGCAGGTGGTGCTCGCATAGCGAATACAGCTCGATATCGCGGACAATCACCATCTCGTCGTTGTCTGATTCGAACAGCGCGCCATTCACGACTTCTTCCAGACTCTTGCTGTAGCCGTTGCAGAGGTACTGCATGGCTTTTGCAGCGCGCATGGGGGTGTCGATCAGCCCTTCACGACTTGGATTCTCGCCCAGGCCGACCAGTATCTGCTGGTAATGATCGGAAAGTTGCGTATTCATTTTTAATTCCTCGCAAGACGCCTTACTTGAGGTGGCGCCCGCCATTGACGTTAAGGGTGGTGCCTGTCAGGTAGGGATTGTCGAGCAGATAGCGCAGGCTCTGGTAGATAACTTCAGCGCCCGGCTCGAGGCCGAGTGCCGACTTGGCCAGGGTATTTGCCCGGTAAGCATCAGTGTCAGCGGGTTGAAACTGGATCAGCGCCGGTGCAATGCCGTTGACTTTGATCTGTGGCGCCAGGCGTGCGGCAAACGACAGGGTCAGGTTTTCCATGCCGGCCTTGCTCGCCGCATAGGCCATGTGGCGAACGCTGCCTTTGCGCACCACGTCATCACTTATATGCACGATGTCGGCGGGCGAGGATTGCTCGAGCAGGTCGGCACACTGCAGGTTGATCAGATACGGCGCGAGCATATGGACATTGACCAGTTGCCGGAATGCTTCGGCTTCCTTGCCGTCCTGTTCGGGCAGCCAGACGGAAGCATTGTGCACGATGGCGCGCAGGCTGCCGGTTGTGTTCCGTACTTGGTCGATGAATTCAAGGATGCCCGCTTCGCTGGAGAAGTCGGCAAACAGCATGGTCGCGCCCATATCCCGCAGCTCACTCACTCCCGGACGATCGGTGCGATAGCTGGCAATCACCGGATGTCCATCAGCGATCAGGCGCTTGGCGCAGTGCAGTCCGATGCGCTGGCTGGCGCCGGTAATCAGTACGGGAGCTTGAAATGCGGTCATCAAATGTTCCAGATGAAATTCTGCGAGGACTGATTGTCGATTCGGGAGAACAAGTTATACCGAATGGAGTATTTGTACAACTAAACACATATTTTGCATAAGTTTTAGCAGGCGTGCATATTTTCAATGCTTACAGAGAAATTGTTCGGGAGGCTGTGGCAGCCCCTGTTTTACAGGTGAATTGCCCGGTTAATTCTGGACAGGGGCGGGACGCACTGTCCACCCGTTAAAAAGTGTAGTGGCAAACCGGCGAACGTTCGTACGACCTGATTCGGGTGGCGCAGCAACTAGCCCTTGCAGTACTGATTGATCTTGTACAGGATTTGTCGAATGTAAGCCGGGTGTGCCTGGGTTACAATTTGACCATCCCTCCTTGCTGACGTGCTGCCATGACTGACGTGAACAGAACTCCCGGTTTTGCTTCGGCATCTTTCAAACAGGAAGAGCTGTTTCCGATTCGGGAAGTTTCCCGGCTGACAGGGGTCAACCCTGTGACCTTGCGGGCCTGGGAGCGACGCTACGGCTTGATCGAACCAACCCGCACCGACAGTGGGCACCGGCTTTATTCCCAGGTCGATATCGAGACCGTGCGCAGCATACTGGCGTGGATTGATCGCGGTGTTTCGGTAAGCAAGGTTGGCAAGATTCTGGCCCGTACCGATGCCGCCAAAGCGGTTGTCGTGCCGCGCGATACGGATGCCGCCAGCACTGAGTGGGACGAGTGGCAAGAACAGCTGCGCAGAGCGGTCAGTGCTTTTGATGAGCCCGCCCTGGCGCGGTTGTATGGCCATGTATTTTCCACCTACCCGCTGGCTGTGGTGTTTGAGCAAATCATGCTGCCACTCTGGCAAGCGCTGCTGGTTCGCCAGGATGAGTTTGGCCAGACCAGTGAGTGGCTGTTTTTCGACAGCTTCCTGCGGGGCCGGGTGCTTGCAAGGTTGCAGTCAGGACAGGTGGCCAGTGGCCGCAAGGTTTTGCTGGTAGCCATGCCGGGACATTGTCATGAGCTTGAGTTGCTGGTGGCCGGTTTATTGATTGCCGGTCAGGATACCGTGATCCAGGTACTTGCTCTTGGTCAGCCACTGCTGGAGCTGCCGCTGGTGTGCGAGAAAGTCGAACCACAAGCGCTGGTGCTATTTTCCAATCACGCACCCGATCAGACGTTGCACCGCGATATGTTGCGACTGGCTCAGGGCCTGGAGTGTCCGGTTGCGCTCGCCGGAGAGGCTGCAGAGTTGGCCGCAGAGTCACTGGCGGGCACGGCCATCGGTTCCCTGGGCAGCGAAGCAGTACTCATGCGCCGCCGCCTGCAGCAGTTCCTCGACGGCCATCTGGATACCTAAGACCTTCCAGATTTTCGCTACCTATTCGTTCGTTACATCCCCCCTCCACCACTTGGGCGTCGAGCTGGCGTTAGTCTGGCCTGTCGATAAAGCTTGCAGCTTTTCGCTAAAACCTATACAAAAACTATACACAAGTACTTTTATGTATAGATAAGAGGTTTTCCCATGCCAACTTTCCGTGCCCCCCTGCGTGACATGAAGTTTGTCTTTGATGAGGTTCTGGATGCCTATCCGGTGTTGCAGGCAATACCTGCGCATGCCGATTTCACGGCAGATCTCGGTGAGGCGATACTGGATGAGGCTGCCAAACTGGCAGAAAACGTACTGGCACCGCTCAACAGTTCAGGTGACAAGCAGGGTTGCAGCTACGACGCCAAAACGCACAGTGTGAAAACCCCCGAAGGATTTGCTGCTGCTTATGACCAGTTTGCCGGTGGCGGCTGGACAGCTCTTGCCTGCTCAACCGAATTTGGTGGCCAGGGTCTGCCGCATGTTTTGAATATGATGGTGGAGGAGATGGTCTGCTCGGCCAATCTTTCTCTGGGCATGTACCCGGGTTTGACCCATGGCGCGATCAATGCGCTGACCCAGCACGGCACAAGAGAGCTACAGGAGCGTTTTTTACCGAACCTGATCAGTGGCCAGTGGACCGGAACCATGTGCCTTACCGAACCGCAGTGTGGTACTGATCTCGGCTTGATTCGTACCCGCGCGGAGCCCCAGGCGGATGGTAGTTATGCGATTACAGGTACCAAAATCTGGATTACCGGTGGAGAGCACGATCTGGTCGATAACATTGTGCATCTGGTACTCGCCAAGCTGCCGGAGGCGCCTGACAGCGTGAAGGGCATTTCCCTGTTCGTGGTGCCCAAAGTGCTTGAGAGTGGCGCCCGGAATCCGGCGTTTTGCGGTGGGCTTGAGCACAAGATGGGTATCAAGGGCTCTTCGACCTGTGTGATGAACTTCGAGGGCGCCCAGGGGTGGCTGGTCGGTGCGCCCAATGAAGGCTTGCGCTGCATGTTCACCATGATGAACTCGGCACGTCTGATGGTTGGTCTGCAAGGGCTGGGTATTGCTGAGGCCGCGTATCAGATCAGTTTCGGCTTCGCCCGGGAGCGGCTGCAAAGTCGTTCGCTCTCAGGTCCGAGGGCAGCCGACAAACCGGCCGATCCAATCACTGTTCATCCGGATGTACGGCGTAATCTGTTGCGCCAGAAAGTGATGATCGAAGGCGGTCGTGCGCTGGCATATTTCACCGGAGTACAGGTCGACGTGGCGCATGGGCATGAGGATGCGTCTGTGCGACAGCAGGCGGACGATCTGGTGCAGTTGCTCACGCCGGTCGTTAAAGCCTTTTTGACGGATGAGGGCTTCAGCTGTGCCAACGACGGGCTGCAGGTAATGGGTGGTTCCGGCTTTACCGAAGACTGGGGCATCGAACAATTGGTGCGTGATGTGCGGATTACCCGCATCTATGAAGGTACCAATGGTATCCAGGCGCTTGACCTTGTCGGAAGAAAGCTCGGTTTGGGCGGCGGCCGGGCTGTTCGTACCTTCTTTGCGCTGGTTGAGACTTGGCTCAGGGCCAATCCTTCGTCCCCCCATGTAGCGGCAGTGGGCAAGGCTTTGCAGCAGTTGCAGCGAGCAACCGTGTGGGTTGCCAGCGAAGGTATGAAAGATCCGGAGCAGGCCGGCGCTGCCGCTACACCTTATCTGCGTCTGTTTGCTCTGACCAGTCTGGCCTGGATGTGGGCGCGCATGGCCGCCGTAGCCAGTGCGCAGCTTGTGCAGGGAAGCACGGAGAAGAGTTTTTACAGCGCAAAACTGAAATCAGCGGACTTCTTCATGGCGCGCATTCTGCTTGAAAACGACACGCTGCTTGCTGAAGTGCTGGCGGGCAAGGCCACGTTGATGGCTTTTGAGGATGATGAGTTTGCGGCGTAAGGAAAGCCTGCAGACCCCCTGCAATTGCAGTGCCGCAGACTGCTATCCGGCAGTCCGCGGTTGGCTTTCCGAGCGCTACAGATTTTAACAGGCAGGAATTTTTTGGCGGCCTCTATTGCGGCTTGTCTGTACCCAGTTCTGTCAGTGCGTCAGGCTGGTTCTTGAATGCCCGGGCGAAAATTTCGCGGTGGCGGGCCATATAGATGCCCAGTTCTTCAAGTTGCTCCTCGTTCAGCGAGGGCACGGCCTGCTGCAGGACTTGCGCGAGGTTTTCCGCCAGCTCGAGCATCTTGTCATGCCGGTCGGCTTCCGCTTTATCCATGAACAGTTGCTCCGGATCGCGACTGCTGCGGTACACCACTTCGACGGCCATTCATCACCCCATACCTTTTATCAATAAAACTGCTGTTCGTTTGTACAGTATGCCAGTGCCCGGGCTAATTGCCTATGCTCGGCTTGTGGCGTGCAGCTGTATGGGCTGCGAATGCGCTCAAACTGCTCCCGCCGCTGCAAGGTTGCTCTGCTGAAGCGAAAATAAATGCCGGCGTAAAGCAATTAATAAACCGATTGACTGTCATAGCGGTGCTTCTGACCTGGCGCCGGGTGTAGATGAATCACGCATGGATGCGCTATTAGTGGTCCGGCTGCCTGATTAACGAGTTCTGAGGAGATGATGGATGCGCATTCTGCTGGTGGAAGACAATCGGGACATTCTGGCCAATCTGGCCGATTATCTGCAGCTCAAAGGCTATACGGTGGATTGTGCCCAGGACGGTCTTTCCGGTTTTCATCTGGCAGTTTCCCAGCCCTTTGACCTGATCGTGCTGGACGTGATGTTGCCCGGGCTGGATGGCTATGGCGTCTGTCGCCGTTTGCGCGACGAGGCGCGTATTGCAACGCCGGTGATCATGCTGACGGCGCGTGACACCCTCGACGACCGCCTGCTCGGTTTCAAGAGTGGTGCCGATGATTACCTGGTCAAGCCGTTTGCCCTGTCGGAACTGGCTGCGCGCATCGAGGCTGTGCTGCGCCGCAGTCTTGGCAGCAGCCAGCGCTTGCTGCAGGTCGGCGATCTGACCTATGACCTGGATACGCTGGAAGTCCGGCGTGGCGGTCAGGCCATCAAACTCAATCCGATCGGCCTGAAGTTGCTGGCCCTGCTGATGCAGCGCAGCCCGCACCTGATTCGTCGTGAAACGCTGGAGCATGCGCTCTGGGGCGATGACTGTCCGGACAGTGACAGCCTGCGCAGCCATATCCATCAATTGCGCCAGGCGATAGACAAGCCTTTTGCCAGCCCTTTGCTGCATACCCAGCATGGGCTTGGTTACCGTCTGCTGGAAAAGCCCGATGCGGTTTAAGCGCAGTCTGGCGCGGCGGATCGTCATTGCCTTCTTCGGCATGACGGTGGTGGTTGCAGGCGTCTTTGCGCTGGGCATCGTGGGCACCGTGTATATGCTGGAAGGCAGCCTGATTGCCGACGATCTGGGCAGCGAGCTGGACGGTCTGCTACGTATGGAAACCATGGAAGAGTGGCGCCTGAAACCCACCCCGGATCAACTCTTCTATTACAGCGACGGCCACGGCGAGCTGGCCATGCCGGAAGATCTGGCCGGCTTCTCGCCGGGCTTTCATGAAGTTTTCCGTGGCCGCTTGTCGTATCACATGGTGGTGCGGGAGGTGGATGGGCGCCGCTATTACCTGTTGCAGGACCAGAGTGATTTCGAGGATCGCGAGAACCAGCTGTTTCTGGTAGTGCTCAGCGGTTTCGTCCTCAGCAGCCTGCTTGCCGGGCTGCTTGGCTGGTTGCTGGCGCGCAGGGTGCTCGAGCCGTTGGGCCGGTTGGCCGGACAGGTGCGCAACCGTGAACAGTTGCTCAACGTGACCCCGTCGCTGGCACTCGACTATGCCAAGGATGAGGTGGGTGAATTGGCCGCCGCCTTTGACTACGCCATGGAGCAGTTGCACAACGCACTGGGCCGCGAGCGGATGTTTACCAGTGATGTCAGCCATGAGTTGCGTACGCCGCTGATGGTGATTTCCACCTCCTGTGAACTGCTCGAGGAGCAGCCGGGATTGCCGCCGCAGACGCTGCAGCAAGTACACCGCATTGCCAGGGCGAGTGCCGAGATGAAGGAGTTGGCAGAAACCTTTCTGTTGCTGGCGCGCGCCGAGCACGGGCGGCCGGATGTCTGCGCACAAAAGAGCTTGCGCGCGGTGGCCGATGATCAGGTGCAGGTCTGGCGTGAGCAGATCGAGGGCAAAGGACTGTCCTTTGTCTATCTGGCGGATTGCCAGCCGGATGGCATTTTCGATGAGGTATTTCTGCGTACCATCATGGTCAACCTGTTGCGCAATGCCCTGCACTACACCATGAGCGGCACCATTACCCTGGAACTGGATGCCACGGGCTTTAGCGTGAGTGATACCGGCAAGGGGATTCCCTCCGAACTACGCGCAGAAGTGTTCCAGCCATTTGTCCGCCATACGGATGTTGAGCAGGGTAGCGGTGTGGGTTTGTCACTGGTACGGCGCATTTGTCTTTTGCAGGGCTGGAAGATCGACCTGACTGCGGTGCAGCCGCAGGGCTGCCGGTTTGCGATCACGTTGCAGCCGGCTTGATGCTTTTTTCACTTTTTCCTGACCTGATCATCACGCGTCGGGGCATAGCCTGCCCGGCCGGTTACTGAAGGCAGGTGGACAATGTTGCCGCTCGTCGCAAGGCGGTGGCACATATAGCGTCTCTTGACTAGCTTCATAGGTAGTTAATTTGTATGTGTGTCATGGAGTTAAGTTAATGAAACTAGAAATTACTAGAGCTTTTGCAGTGTGCGCAGCCGTTGTGGTATGCGCTCTCGCCAGCGTGGCCTGGAGCGAGCCTGCGTTGAAGGTTCTTACTGCGGAAAACGGCCTGGGTTATTGCCCTGTTCCTGCGCAGGATTTGCGTCTGGAGGACCAGCAAGTCAATGAGGATTTTTTGTTGTTGATGTTCAGCCTGTCACAGGGCCGTGGCGGCTTGAGCTGATGTGCGAATGTTACCCGGCTGGCTTGGCATGACTGGCAAGACGCTCCAGGGCTGCTCGCAGCTGCGGATCACTGATGCCTTCGGCACTGGCCTGGATGGATCGCGCGGCATCGGCAGACAGGCTGACCTGGCGGGCGGCGGCTTGCGGCGCACTGACAGGTGGCCGCACCTTGAGGCTGATGCGTTGCAAGCCGGAGAATTCGGCCAGTTCGCCCAGCTGTTTCAACAGGCGCTTTTCCCGATAGCGCAAGCGGGTGGCCCACTGGCCATCGCTGACAATCAGTACGAGATGACCTTCGCGCCAGGTAGCTACCTTGCAATGCTCGCGCGCGGCAGGTTCCAGCTGGCCTTCAACTAACTGCTGCAGTAGCGACAGTCGCTGCGCCTCGCTGAACAATGACTGCAGTGGCCTTGCTTCGCGTAGCAAGGCAGACGGTGCCTTGGCAGGTAAGGGGCGGAAACTCATGCAGGCAGACCTCGGTCGGGATTGCTCATGCTAACAGCATGCTGGAATTTCTGCGGATTTCAGCAATCTGCCATTGCTTCTTGCTTCGCCGTCTGGCGGCAGATAGCTCGTTCGAGACGCTTGGCTGCTTTCCTGATTCGCGATTCAGGGTAGAATGCGCCCCTTGCATTCGGCCTGCAGGCCGCAAGGCTGTGCCAGCTGGCGCGTAGCCCCCTCTGAAAACTGGAAGATACAACTCCTATGTTTGCCCCCCTGTTGAAGAAAATCTTTGGAAGCAAGAACGATCGCGAAGTCAAGCGCATGCACAAGGCGGTGCAGGCGGTCAGCGCCCTCGAAGAGCAGATGCTCGGGCTTTCCGATGAGCAGTTAAGGGACAAGACAGCAGAGTTCAAGGGGCGCATAGCCAAGGGTGAAACACTCGACCAGCTCTTGCCGGAAGCCTTTGCCGTGGCCCGCGAGGCCGGTAAGCGGATCCTCGGCATGCGCCATTTCGATGTGCAGTTGATCGGCGGCATGGTGCTGCATGAGGGCAAGATTGCCGAGATGCGCACCGGTGAAGGCAAGACCCTGGTCGCGACGCTGGCGGTGTATCTGAACGCCCTGTCCGGTGATGGCGTGCATGTGGTCACGGTGAACGATTATCTGGCGCGCCGTGATGCCAACTGGATGCGCCCGCTGTATGAAGCTCTTGGTCTTACCGTAGGCGTAGTCACGCCATTTGCCGCGCCGGAAGAAAAGCGCGCAGCCTATGCCGCTGACATCACCTATGGCACCAACAACGAATTCGGTTTTGATTACCTGCGCGACAACATGGCATTTTCCCTCGAGGAAAAATTCCAGCGCGGGCTGAATTTTGCCGTGGTCGATGAGGTTGACTCGATCCTCATCGATGAAGCGCGTACACCGCTGATCATCTCCGGTCAGGCGGAAGACAGCTCGAAGCTGTATATCGAAATCAACAAGCTGATTCCGAAGCTGAAGCAACACATCGAAGAAGTCGAAGGCGAAGTCACACAGGAAGGTCATTTCAGCGTCGACGAGAAAACCCGTCAGGTTGAACTCAATGAGCAGGGTCACCAGTACATCGAAGAGCTGCTGACCAAGGCCGGTTTGCTGGCCGAGGGTGAAAGTCTCTACTCGGCACACAACCTCGGACTGCTGACCCATGTGTATTCCGGGCTGCGCGCGCACAAGCTGTTCCAGCGCAATGTCGAGTACATCGTGCAGGACAACCAGGTGCTGCTGGTCGACGAGCACACCGGGCGTACCATGCCGGGCCGTCGTCTCTCCGAAGGTCTGCACCAGGCCATCGAGGCCAAGGAAGGGTTGCCGATTCAGGCCGAGAGCCAGACTCTGGCTTCAACCACCTTCCAGAATTATTTCCGCCTGTACAAGAAGCTCTCCGGCATGACCGGTACGGCAGATACCGAAGCCTTCGAGTTCCGCCAGATCTATGGTCTGGATGTGGTGGTGATTCCCACGCACAAGGCGGTGGCGCGTACCGATTACAACGACCTGGTGTACCTGACCCAGGAAGAGAAGTTCCAGGCGATCATTGCCGATATCAAGGATTGCCAGGCCAAGGGCCGGCCGATGCTGGTGGGTACCGCCTCGATCGAAAGCTCCGAGACGGTCGCGCAGTTGCTGGTCAAGGCGGGTATCGAGCACAAGGTGCTGAACGCCAAATACCATGACAAGGAAGCCGAGATCATTGCCCAGGCCGGACGTCCGGGCGCGGTGACCATCGCCACCAACATGGCTGGTCGCGGTACCGATATTCTGCTCGGTGGCAATTGGGAAGCCGAAGTGGCTGCCCTTGAACTGGCCAGCCAGGAGCAGGCCGGATCGGAACAGGTTGCCCAGATCAAGAGCGAATGGCAGAAGCGCCATCAACAGGTTATCCAGGCTGGCGGTCTGCACGTGATTGCCTGCGAGCGGCACGAATCAAGGCGTATCGACAACCAGTTGCGTGGCCGTGCGGGTCGTCAGGGTGATCCGGGCTCCAGCCGTTTCTACCTGTCGCTGGAAGACAACCTGATGCGTATTTTCGCCTCTGACCGGGTTAAAAACTTCATGAAGGCGCTTGGCATGCAGGCCGGCGAGGCTATCGAGCATCGCATGGTGTCGAATGCCATCGAGAAGGCCCAGCGCAAGGTGGAAGGGCGCAACTTTGACATGCGCAAGCAGTTGCTGGAATTCGATGACGTAGCCAACGAGCAGCGCAAGGTGATCTACCACATGCGCAACAGCCTGCTGGCGGCGCAGGATGTCGGTGAAACCATCGCCGAGTTCCGCGAAGAGGCACTGAAGAACGCCATCGACGCGCACATTCCGCCGCAGTCGTTGCCCGAGCAGTGGGATATCGCCGGGCTGGAAGCGGCACTGTTCAGCGACTTTGGCAGCAAGATTCCGGTACAGCAATGGCTTGACGAAGACGACAAGCTCTACGAAGAGCCGCTGCGTGAGCGCATCCTGCAAACGCTGGTGGATGCCTACAAGGAGAAGGAAGAACAGGCTGGCGCCGAAGGCCTGCGTACCTTCGAGAAGCAGATTTTGCTGCGCGTGCT
The DNA here is from genome assembly GCF_900105995.1 of Pseudomonas pohangensis. Taxonomy (NCBI): domain Bacteria; kingdom Pseudomonadati; phylum Pseudomonadota; class Gammaproteobacteria; order Pseudomonadales; family Pseudomonadaceae; genus Pseudomonas; species Pseudomonas pohangensis. Next base: position 489,106 of record NZ_LT629785.1, read on the forward strand.
GGATGATCTGTGGAAGGATCACCTGTCGACCATGGATCACCTGCGGCATGGTATCCACCTGCGCGGTTATGCGCAGAAGAACCCCAAGCAGGAGTACAAGCGTGAGTCATTCACGCTGTTCCAGGAACTGCTCGACTCGATCAAGAATGACACCATCCGGGTACTGTCGTTCGTCCAGGTGCGTCGTGAGGATCCTGCCGAGGAAGAGGCGCGTCTGCGCCACGAAGCCGAGGAAATGGCCAAGCGCATGCAGTTCCAGCATGCCGAAGCCGCTTCTGCTCTGGGCAACGAACCCCAGCCGGCACCTGCGGAAGGCCAGGAAGCAGCGGCCGTACCGGTGCGTAGCGAGCCGAAGATTGGCCGTAACGAGCCTTGCCCCTGTGGCTCCGGCAAGAAGTACAAGCATTGTCACGGCCAGCTGAGCTGAACCGGCTTGCCGTGAACTGACAACGCCGCGACCGGCCCAGCCGCTCGCGGCGTTTTGCCAACTTGCGCAGCGCCTATGGCTATATCGCCATGAGCAACGTTGTTGCAGCCAGCTTTCTGCTAAAGAAGTTCGCGATGATTATGTTGCTGCAAGTACCCTCGAAGAGAAGGGCGGCTTTGTCAGAAATATCCTTGAGCTGACCGGTACTCGCGAGACTTAGGGATGATTGAGAAAAGACCCTGCAGGGTTGGTGGACGACAGACCGGTCAGGCAAGTGCGGTGCAGTAAGGCTTTCCCATAACCCATCTTCAACGAAGGCATCTGGAGCGTTGGTTTGCTGAAAGGACTGTTGGCCATATTGCGTTCCATGCTCGGGAGCTTTCGGGATCTGCTGCCGATTATTCTCGTCATTGGATTTTTTCAGCTTGTCGTGCTGCAACAACCTGTTCCCGATCCTGGTGATTTGTTCGTCGGTTTTGTCTGTGTCTTGCTGGGGCTGACCTTCTTTATCTTTGGCCTGGAAATGGGCCTGTTTCCCATCGGTGAGTCGATGGCTCACGCCCTGGCGCGCAAAGGCAGTGTGTCCTGGTTGATCGCCTTTTCCTTTGCCCTGGGTTTTGGCACCACCATTGCCGAGCCTGCATTGATAGCGGTTGCCGCCGAAGCCGCCTCGGTTGCTGCAGATGGCGGAATAATTGCGGGCGATGACTCGGCCAAGGCGTCCTACGCGTGGGGTCTGAGGTTTACGGTGGCATTGTCGGTGGGTTTGGCCATCATATTGGGGGTGTTGCGGATACTGTTTGGCTGGTCGATCCAGTGGATGATTATGGGGGGCTATCTGCTGGTCGTGATAATGACCTTCTTTGCTCCCAGGGAAATCATTGGCATCGCCTATGACTCTGGAGGGGTGACGACATCGACCATCACCGTTCCCCTGGTTACCGCGCTCGGCGTTGGGCTTGCTTCGTCGATCAAGGGGCGCAACCCACTAACGGATGGTTTCGGTCTGATTGCCTTTGCTTCGCTGACGCCGATGATTTTTGTCATGGCCTACGGCATGTTGTTCACGGGAGCCTAGTGATTTGATCGATTTTTTCGCAGAACTATTCGCAGTGCTGATGGTGACGGTCACGGATGTCTTGCCCATCCTCTGTGTTTTGGTGGGCTTTCAGTTGCTGGTGATTCGCAAACCGATACCCAGTCTGAAGAAAGTGGCGATCGGTTTCGTCTACGTTCTGCTCGGCTTGTCACTATTTCTGTTGGGTCTGGAAAAGGCACTGTTCCCCGTTGGCAAACTCATGGCCGAGCAATTGACCAAGCCTGAATTTATTTCCCAGGGAAAGGCATTTTCCGCGAACGGCTTGCAGTGGTTCGATTACTACTGGGTATATATCTTCGCCTTGGCGATAGGCTTCAGTACGACTATTGCCGAGCCATCTTTGATCGCTGTTGCGATGAAGGCCAACGTTGTTTCCGGTGGCGCGATAGGTGTTCTGGGACTGCGCATTGCTGTGGCGCTGGGTGTCGCGGTCGGCATTGCCCTGGGGACTTATCGGATTGTTTCCGGCGTGCCGATCCATTACTTCATTATCTGCGGGTATATCGTGGTGCTGATCCAGACCTTTTTCGCTCCGAAGATGATCGTGCCACTGGCTTACGACTCCGGCGGCGTCACAACCTCCACCGTGACGGTGCCTCTGGTCGCAGCCCTGGGCTTGGGGCTGGCCGGTACGGTACCGGGGCGCAGCACCCTGATCGATGGCTTTGGCCTGATCGCCTTTGCCAGCCTGTTCCCGATCATGTCGGTAATGGCCTATGCACAGTTGTCGGAATATATGAATAAAAGGGCCAGAGCCAAGCGGGATTGAATCCGGCCAGTACACATGGGTTTTTAACGAGGAAAGGTCTATGCACTTCAAATTGCTGCTGGTTTTTGTCGATCTGGACAAAACAGACAAAGTCATGAAAGCCGCACGTGATGCTGGCGCAACCGGTGCAACGGTCATTACCAACGCCCGGGGTGAGGGTATGGAGCAAAGCAAGACCTTTTTTGGCCTGTCGCTGGAAACCACCCGGGATGTACTGCTGTTTCTGGTAGAAGAGCACCTGAGTCGTCACATCCTGGAAACCATAGGTATCGTCGGCGAGCTTGATACCAGCGCCGGCACCGGTATCGCCGTGCAGATCGACGTGGAAGATGCCGTCGGCGTCTCCCACCAGATTCAATCCCTGGCGACCAAGGTGGAGGAAAAGCTATGAGTGAGCCAAAGCGTCAGGTAGTCAAAACCCGGGACGTCATGCAAAAGCGCTACATCCTGATGGATGGCTTGATGACGGTGAAAGAAGCACTGGTGCGGATGAAGGAATATGACGCGACCATGGTGCTGATCAACAAGCGGAGTGACCAGGATGAGTACGGTCTGGTGCTGCTCTCGGATATCGCCAAAAAAGTGCTGGCAAAAGACCGCTCGCCCGAACGTGTCAACCTTTACGAAATCATGTCGAAGCCCGTGATTGGCGTCTCTCCCGACATGGACGTGCGCTATTGTGCGCGACTATTCGACCAGTTCGGCCTGTCCATCGCTCCGGTCATAGATAATGGCGAAGTGATCGGATCAGTTGGTTACACCGAGCTGGTGCTTGATGGCTTGTTGGTTGAACAGCGCTCGCTGGAGTAAAGGTTACAGCGTATTTTGTTGACCTCGGATAACTGGCCGAAGCTGACTCGGCTAATAGAACAGATTGCCTAAATAAGGAGCTTACACATGGCTGTTGGTCTTGGTCCCTTACCCACCCTGCACCCGGTTGCGGGATTCGAGCTCGGTATTGCCTCGGCGGGCATCAAGCGGCCGGGCCGCAAGGACGTGGTGGTGATGCGCTGCGCCGAAGGTTCCCGCGTAGCTGCAGTCACCACCACCAATGCCTTCTGTGCCGCACCGGTGCTCGTCACCCGCGAGCGCGTGCAAGGTGATGTGCGCTACCTGCTGACCAATACCGGCAACGCCAACGCCGGCACCGGTGCCGAGGGGCTGGCCAACGCCCGGCGTACCTGTGCTGCGCTGGCCGGGCTGACCGGTGTGCCGGAGACCGCCATCCTGCCGTTTTCCACCGGCGTGATCGGTGAGCCGCTGCCGGTAGAAAAGATCGAGTCCGCCCTGCAGGCAGCGCTCGACGATCTGGCGCCGGAGCACTGGGCTGAAGCCGCCACCGGCATCATGACCACCGACACCCTGCCCAAGGGTGCCAGTCGCCAGTTCCGCCATGCCGGTGAGACCATCACCGTAACCGGCATCAGCAAAGGCGCCGGCATGATCCGGCCGAACATGGCGACCATGCTCGGCTACATTGCCACCGATGCCAAAGTGGCCCGTGACGTCCTGCAGAATCTGGTGCTGGATGCGGCGAACAAATCGTTCAACCGCATCACCATCGACGGCGATACCTCGACCAACGACTGCTGCCTGCTCATAGCCACCGGCCAGACCAACCTTGCGGAAATCACCGAGGCCAGCGGCGAGCTGTACACACAGCTCCGGCAGGCGGTGTTCGAGGTGTGCATGGAAGTCGCCCAGGCCATCGTCCGCGACGGTGAGGGTGCCACCAAGTTCGTCACCGTGCAGGTCAACGGCGGGGGCAACCATCAGGAGTGTCTGGACGTTGGCTATGCGGTGGCGCATTCGCCGCTGATCAAGACCGCACTGTTTGCCTCCGATCCGAACTGGGGGCGAATTCTCGCGGCAGTGGGTTATGCCGGCGTGCCGGATCTGGATGTGAGCAAAATCGACGTGTTCCTCGGCGATGTCTGCATCGCCAGCCAGGGCGGGCGTGCTGCCAGCTACACTGAAGCGCAGGGCGCGGCGGTGATGCAGCAGGAAGAAATCAGCATCCGTATCGAACTGGGTCGCGGCACTTGTAGTGAAACCATCTGGACCACCGACCTGTCCCACGAGTATGTGCGGATCAATGCGGAGTACCGCAGCTGAGGCTGCCGGAGCCGGATGCCAATCGGCGCTTCGCTGACCAGCAAAGCAATGGTGGAAAATCGCGGAGCGAGTTTTCCACCCAACCAATGCGAGGGTCGAAACATGCAGCTGGTGATAGGTGACAAGAACATTTCCTCCTGGTCGCTGCGTGCAGCACTGGTACTGGAACTGACCGCTGAACCCTACGCGGAGATACTGGTAAGGCTGTATCAGCCGGACACGCGGGCGCGCATCCTCGAACATTCGCCGACCGGCAAGGTACCTTTGCTGAAAACCGCAGAAGGCCCGATCTGGGATTCGCTGGCGATTGCCGAATACCTGGCGGAAACCTACCCCGAAGCACATCTGTGGCCGCGCGGTGAATATGCCCGGGCAGTCGCGCGCAGTGTCTGCGCGGAGATGCACAGCGGTTTCGTCGCCCTGCGTACCCATCTGCCGATGGACCTGTGCCGCGATCAGGCCCTGACTGTTGTGCCGGACGAGGCGCAGGCGGACATCCAGCGTATTTGCACGCTGTGGGCCGGGTGCCGCGCACAGTTTGGTCAGGACGGCCCTTTTCTGTTTGGTCATGCGAGCATCGCCGACGCTTTTTATGCGCCGGTGGCCAGCCGCCTGCGCAGTTACCGTATCGAGTTGCCGGAAGTGGCAGCAGCTTATGTCGAGAGCATCTATCAGTGGCCACCGTTCCAGCGCTGGCTGCTGGCCGCCAGGCAGGAAGTAACGGCTTGAAACGGGTGCATGTGGCGGCTGCAGTGATTCGCCGCGCCGATGGCTGCATCCTGCTGGCCCGGCGCCCCGAGCACTTGCATCAGGGCGGGCTGTGGGAGTTTCCCGGTGGCAAGGTCGAGGCCGGTGAAACAGTGCTGGCCGCCCTTGATCGTGAGTTGCACGAGGAGTTGGGGATTCGCGTCGGTCGTGCGCGACCGTTGCTCAAGGTCAGTCATGACTACCCGGACAAGCAGGTGCTGCTGGATGTCTGGGAGGTCACGCAGTTCAGTGGCGAGCCCCATGGCGCCGAAGGCCAGCCGCTGGCCTGGGTGTCGCCGCGACAATTGCCGGAGTATGACTTCCCGGCGGCGAATCAGCCGATCATTGCCGCAGCGCGCCTGCCGGACAGCTACCTGATTACGCCTGATGACTTGAGCCACGACGAAGTGCTGGTTGGTCTGCGTGAAGCCCTGGCCCGCGGTATCAAGCTGGTGCAGTTGCGTGCGCCGAACATGTACAGCCCGGCCTATCGTGATCTGGCGCTGGATGCCCAGGGTCTGTGTGCCGGCAAGGCACAGCTGATGCTCAAGGGCCCGCTGGAATGGCTGGGTGACTTTCCGGCGGCCGGCTGGCATCTGACTGCCGAGCAGTTGCGCAAGTATGCCGCTGCCGGGCGACCGTTCCCCCGTGAGCGCTGGCTGGCGGCCTCCTGTCACGGCGCTGAAGAGTTGCAGCTGGCGCAGCAGATGGGGGTGGATTTCGTCACCCTGTCGCCAGTGCAGCCGACCCGTAGTCACCCCGAAACTGCAGCGCTGGGTTGGGATGTGGCTGCCAGATTGCTGGAAGGGTTCAACCAGCCGGTGTATCTGCTTGGCGGCGTAGGCCCGGATCAGCGGGAGCAGGCCTGGCAGGCGGGGGCGCAGGGAGTGGCGGGAATCCGCGCGTTCTGGCCCGAAGCCTGAATCCGGGCTATTCGCCCAGGCGTGCCTTGAGTGCGGCCACTTCGGCTTCCAGTTCGATCACGCGCTGGCGCGCCTCGACGGTATCGCTGACATCCTTCTGGATGCCGATGTAGTAGGTCAACTGATCGGCTTCATTGAATACCGGGGTGATTGATAGCTCGTTCCAGAAGGCGCTGCCGTCCTTGCGGTAGTTGCGAATGATCTGCCGGCAGGGCTGGTTGTCGACAATCGCCTGATGGATTGCGTGCAGGCCGGGCTGGTCACGGTCACCGCTCTGCAGAAAACGGCAATCCTGGTAGAGGATTTCCTCGGTGCTGTAACCGGTCAGGCGCTCGAAGGCGGCGTTGGCATAGATCAGGATGTTGTCTTCGCCTTCCTGTTCGGCTACGACTATTCCGTCATTGGAGGCATTGACTACCAGTTGCAACAGTTTGGCATTGATCATGGTCTGGCATCCGGGTTGGTAGTTGCAGGAGCGCGTCAGCTTCTGGATTGCGGTTATGCAAGGCATTCTAAGGTATCAGGACGGGCCGTCCACTTGCGGCATAATGCCTGTCTCTGTGTTCTGTTTCAGGAGTTTGCATGAAGGTAGCGATTTTATCCGGCTCGGTTTACGGAACAGCCGAAGAGCTGGCGCGGTACGCGGAAAGCCGGCTCAAGGCTGCCGGGCTGGAGGCCTGGCACAAGTCTGCATTGACTCTGGAAGAGTTGCAGGCCTTCGCCCCGCAGGCACTGCTGTGTATCACCGCCACCACCGGGATGGGCGAGCTGCCGGACAATCTGCAGCCGCTGTATTTTGCCCTGCGTGATCGCCTGCCCAATTGGCGCGGTCTGCCCGGTGCCATACTGGCGCTGGGCGACTCCAGTTATGCCGATACCTTCTGCGGTGGTGGCGAACTGGTCAACGAACTCTACGAAGAGCTGGGCATCCATCAGGTGTTGCCGATGCTGCGCCTGGATGCCAGCGAAAGCGCGGACCCGCAAGGCGATGCCGAGCCATGGCTAGATGAGCTGATCGTGCAGCTGCAGGCGCTGCAGAGCCAGAACTGAGGGTGCCAGAGGATTCCCGCGCTACCGCCCGGGAATCCTGACCTTCAGGCATTGATTCCAGCTGCTGCTCAGAGCGGCAGGCCAGCCTTGACCCGGTAATGGCTACGTACCGGATTGGCATACTGCAGGATCAGGCAATCCCGATATTCGGCCGGGCAATGCTCCAGCCGCCGCTGCCATTCACCTTCGGCGCGGCGCAGGTCATCTGCCGGGAACAGTTCGCTGATCTGCGGTACCTGTATCTGCGCATCCTGCTGATCCCACATGGCATAGGCCAGGTAGTGCACCGGGAATAGCCGGTAATGGGTCAGGATTACCTGATCCAGCGCCGTTGCCAGCTGTTTGGCATCCTCGCAGGGCGCACTCATTTCGTTGCCGAAATGCAGGTGTACACGGCCTTTGTAGCCGGTGATGCCCAGGGCAATGCTGGCGTCGTCCTCGCCCTGTGCCTTGGTGTAGCTGCCACTGCTGGCACGGATCGACAGTTCGCGGGCCTTGGCCTGATCGCAGGGGTCGTATTCGTAGCTGATCGATACCGGAATGATGTGCAGCTGGCTGATCACTTCGGCGAAGGGCTGATCCTTGCGGCTCATGTGGAACATCTTGAGGATCGCCGGATCGGTACGGTCATTGCCGTCCTTGGCACGGCCCTCGGCCTGGGCGATCCATACCGATTCGCGGTCGTTGCGGATCGAGTGATTGATATAGGCCGAGAGCAACTGAAAAGCGGCCAGTTTTTCGCGGCGGCCGGTAATCGAGCGCGGCACGATGAAACTCTTGTTCAGGCGCATCAGGTCGCCGACAAAGGGTTTCTGCAGCAGGTTGTCGCCAATGGCAATGCGCACAGTCGGGTGCTTGCTGTGGTACAGCGCGTAGTTGACGAAGGCCGGGTCCATGACGATGTCACGGTGATTGGCGATGAACAGGCACGGCTTGCCTGCCGGCAATTGCTCGAGCCCTGAATAGGTGACACCGTCGGTGGCTTTCTCGATGGTGCGATCGACGTAGGGCTCGACCTTGTCCTGCAATTTGGCCACGCAATCGATGCCGGCACATTCGCGGCGCAGACGCCAGGCAATCAGCGGACGCAACAGCCAGCCAAGGGGGCCGGCCAGATGCGGAAAGCGGAAGCGCGTGAGCATGCCCAGCAGGGTCCGGTCGCTGGTCAGTCGCGTCAGTACGGCGGCAACTTCATCATCTTGGTAAGGTCGGATACTGTCGAATTCGCCCATCATCATCTCGGTATGGCTGGAGGCTGGCTGCACGGAAAAAAACGTCGGCTGGAAAACCCGTGCCCAAGTTGCAATTATAAGCGCAAGTGGCCGGAGATAAGTTCATGCTGGAACGCGAGGATTTTCACTGTCCCTACTGTGGCGAAAGGATCAGCGCATTGCTTGATCTTTCCGCTGGTGACCAGCAATACATCGAGGATTGTTCGGTCTGTTGCCGGCCTATGGTTTTCCAGCTGCACACCGATGGCGACAGCTGGGATCTGCAGGTACAGCGGGAGGATGACTGATGCAGCGAATTTACGAGCCGGAAAATCTGCTGGAAGCCGAGATGCTGCTGGGCATGCTCGCCAGCGAAGGGGTGACGGCACGTCTGACCGGTGAGCATTTGCTCGGCGCCATCGGTGAGTTGCCGGCTGCCGGGCTGCTTGGCTTGCTGGTGCTGGAAGATCAGGCCGAACGCGCCAGCGAGTTGATCGCTGCGTACAATGCGGCGCAACCTTTGCCGGGCGAAGCGCCGATGGACACCGAAGGCAGCCTGCTGTGCTGATGCTGCAATCCGCGGTGCATTTCGCTGAATAGATTTCCTTCGAGTTCACTTCCGCATGTCTGCACGCTATGCCCTGTTTCGCTGGTCTGCCCAGCTTGCCGCGCTACCCGGTTTTCCCGGCGAGTTTCAACCCTGCTGGAATCTGCTGCCTGGCGCCCAGGCCCTGATCCTGCGCGAGCAGGACGGTCAGCAACGTATGGATCTGGCGCGCTGGGGCCTGACCCCGGCCTGGTTCACCGATTTTTCGCGGACCCCGGCCCATGCGCGGCTGGAAAGCATCGCTACCCAGCCGATGTTTCGTCAGCCTTTCCAGCAGCGCCGCTGTCTGCTGCCGGCCAACGGTTTCTTCGAGTGGCGCGGTGTACGCAAACAGCCTTACTGGATGAGCATTGCCGAACCGCTGCTGTACTTTGCCGGAATCTGGGAAGCCTATCCGTCCGGTGCTATCGAGTACCTGAGTTTCGCCATGATCACCCGCGAGGCTGGCGCGCAGCGCCGGCCGATTTTGCTCAACGCGTCTGAGCAGCAGCAGTGGCTGGATCCGCACGCGCCTGTGGAGCGCTTGCAGGAATTACTGCAGGAGACCCGGCCAGCCTTATTCGAGCGCGCGCTGGCAACTATCGTTAATGATCCGCGGGTGGATGGCCCGGAGTGCCTGACCCCGATCTAACCGGCCCGGTTGCGATAGCTGCCGGGCACCGGTTGTGCTGTCAGGCCCGGAGCGGAGTACATGGCTTATGCCGCGTGGGTGCGAGGGGTTGCAGCAGTCGTTAGCCCGGTCCGCTTAGTTGCACGGCTTGCCAGACCGCATACAGCGCCAGCACGGCAAAGGCGCTGGCGGCGATGCGGCGGATCAGCGTCAGCGGCAGGCGCTCGGCGGCGAAGTTGCCGGCCAGCACCACCGGCACGTTGGCCAGCAGCATGCCCAGCGTGGTGCCGATCACCACCAGCAACAGATGCGGGTACTGTGCGGCCAGCATGACCGTGGCGATCTGCGTCTTGTCGCCCATCTCGGCGAGGAAGAAGGCAATCAGCGTGGTGACAAACGGGCCGTAGCGTTTCAGCCCGGACTCGTCGTCCTCGTCCAGTTTGTCCGGCACCAGTGTCCACAGCGCCACGGCAGCAAAGCTGATGGCCAGCAGCCAGGCCAGTGTGGCGGCAGAGAACAGGCTGCCCACCCAGTTGCCCAAAGCGCCGGCAGCGAAATGGTTGGCCAGGGTGGCGATGACGATGCCCCAGATAATCGGCCAGGGCCGGCGAAAGCGCGCTGCCAGCAGCAGAGCCAGCAGCTGGGTCTTGTCGCCGATTTCGGCCAGGGCAACGATACCGGTGGGGATCAGCAGGGATTCGAGCATGATTTTTCTCTGAGAGATTATTGTTCAGGTGGTGCAGTAAGGGGGGTAAAAAGCAGGGCGGACTTCAGCCCGCCATCGCCGAATCAGAGTCTTGGTGGGCTGAAGCCCACCCTACGATCACTCCTCCAGAATTTGGTCAGCGCTTGCTGGCCTGATAGATACGAAAACCTTCGGCATCGGCCAGTGTCTGGCAGCTGCCCAGATGCTGCTCGATCAGTGGCTTGTATTGCAGGAAGCTGTTGGCTACCAGCCGCAGTTCACCACCGGGCTGCAGATGCCCGCTGGCTTCACGCAGCAACTGTTCGGTGGCGGCGTAGCTGGTATGTACCCCCTGATGAAAGGGGGGATTACTGAGGATCGCTGCCAGCCCGAGGGGCGCGGCATGGATGCCGTCGCCGGCCAGTACTTCGGCTTGCAGGCCGTTGGCCGCGAGGGTCAGGCGACTGCTGGCCACGGCAAAGGCATCTACATCGAGCAAGCTGATCCGGCTCTGCGGATAACGGCGCTTGAGTACGGCACCCAGCACCCCGGCACCGCAGCCGAAATCCAGCAGATGGCCTGCGGGCAAGCGATCCAGATGTTGCAGCAGCAGTGCAGTGCCGCGATCCAGCCGGCCGTGGCTGAACACCCCGGGCAGGCTGATTACCTGCAGCGGGCCGTCGTCCAGCTGCAGACTGAACTGCTGCGCCAGCTCCTCCAGTTGCGGCACCAGCGGCACCTGCGCGACCTGCACCTGCCACAACTGGCAATGTCGGGCGCTATCCAGCTTGCGCGGCTTGCCGAAAGCCGCCAGCTGCTTGCTGGCGCGCTCGATGCCGGCGCGTTTTTCGCCGACCAGGTAGAGCATGCCGCCAGCAAGATGCGCCGCCAGTGCCTGCAGCAGGTAGTCGGTGAGTTCGCGGGATTTGGGCAGGAACAGCACAGCACTATCGAAGCGCGCTGCGCCTGGCTCAGTACCGTAATGGCAACGCCCGGCAAAGCGCGCGTCCAGCTGCGCCTGTTCGCCGGCATGCCAGCTCCAGCCATGGGCTGCCGGCAGCTGGCCGAGCAGGTCGTCGGCCGGCAGCCCGGCCAGCAGCACAGGGCCCTCGAACAGCCGGGCCTGACGCAGCAGCACTTCACTTCGCGGGTCCATGGGCCTGATCCTTTAGCGCGGGGGAATTGGGGGTGGCTAGATTAACCGACCACCCTTTGCGGCGCACCCGCGGCGAAGGCTGCGGCATTCTCCGCCAGCTGGCCAACGATCCGCTGCCGCGCCTCGCGGCTGCCCCAGGCGTTGTGCGGGGTGATGATCAGGCGCGGAATATCGGCCGCCAGTAACGGATTGCCATGCCGTGGCGGCTCTTCGCTGAGTACATCGAACGCGGCGCCGCCCAGATGCCCGGCGCGCAGGGCGTCGGCCAGTGCCTGTTCATCGACCAGCCCGCCGCGAGCGGTGTTGATCAGCAGTGCCTGCGGCTGCATCAACGCCAGCTCGCGGGCGCCAATCAGGTTGCGCGTCTGTTCGGTCAGCGGGCAGTGCAGGCTCAGGGCATCCACTTGCGGCAGCAGCTCATCCAGCGGCAGGCGCCCCGGCTGGGCAGGCCGTCCAGGCAGCTGGCCGAGCAGCACGCGCATGCCGAAGGCTTCGGCCAGCCTGGCGACGGCGCTGCCCAGCTCGCCATGACCGAGCAGGCCGATGGTCTTGCCGTCCAGTTCCATGATCGGAAAATCCAGCAAACAGAACTGCTGGGCCTGTTGCCAGGCACCGCCGCGCACGGCCTGCTGGTAGTCACTCAGACGCGTGGCCAGCGCCAGCAACAGCAGCAGCGTGTGCTGGGCGACCGAGGGCGTGCCGTAGGCGCGGCAGTTACAGACTGTCACGCCACTGGCCCTGGCCGCCTGCAGGTCGACGTTGTTGGTGCCGGTCGCGGCAACCAGAACCAGTTGCAATTGCGGGTTGGCGGCAAAGGTTGCGGCGGTTAGCGGCACCTTGTTGCTGATCGCCACCTGCGCGCCTTGCAAGCGCGCGCTGACCTCGTCAGGGCTGGTCTGTGCATGCAGTTGCAGGCTGGCGAAACCGGCGCGTAACAGATCCAGATCCAGGTCGCCGAGGTCGAGGGAGGCATGGTCAAGAAATACGGCATGCAATTTATTGCTCAAGGGTTTTACCTGCACAGGGTTGATCAAGTAGGTTAGCCGGCCAGTTTTGACTATTTTGCGGGAGCCTTGCGTGCACTGGACAGATCTTTATTGGCAAGAGTTTCTTACCGTGGCGCTGGTGCATCTGCTGGCGGTGGCCAGCCCGGGGCCGGATTTTGCCATCGTGATCAGGGAGAGCGTGAGTCACGGCCGTACCGCGGGCACCTGGACGGCGCTCGGCGTGGGCGTCGGTATTCTGCTGCACGTCACCTATTCGTTACTGGGCATCGGTCTGGTGGTGGCGCAGTCAGCGGTTCTGTTCAATCTGCTGAAATGGGCCGCGGCGGCTTATCTGTTGTATCTGGGGATCAAGGCGCTGCGCAGTCGGCCGCTGGTGGTGCAGGCTGTGGATCCGCTGGCACAGAAAGTCCGCACGGCACACGGTGCCTTTGCCAGTGGCTTTATCACCAATGGGCTGAACCCCAAGGCCACGCTGTTCTTTCTTTCGCTGTTCACCCTGGTGATCAACCCGCAGACGCCGTTGCTGATTCAGGCCGGTTATGGCCTGTATCTGGCTTGTGCCACGGCAGCCTGGTTTTCGCTGGTGGCGCTGCTGTTCAGTCAAGCACGAGTGCGCAGCGGCTTTGCGCGCATGGGCCACTGGTTTGATCGTCTGATGGGTGTGGTACTGGTCGGTCTGGCGGTGCGGCTGGTGTTCAGCGAGATGCGTTGAGATGCGGATTGGTAATCCGCAGGGGATTTCACTGCATTTCTATTGCCGATTAGCGTGCATGTCTGAGGCATTGGTTCCGCCCTGCTGGGCGTCTCACTTTTGCCAGTCGCCCGGCAAAAGTAAGCAAAAACGCTTGCCCCTGCATCCGGCCCTGCGCTGCGCTCCGGGTTCCCTCGCTCCGGTGCCGCTCCGCAGGCACGCCCCGAAGGGCCGTCCATGGCCCATCGGGGCTTTCTCGGCGTCCTGCCTCGAAACCTGCTGCGCAACACCTGCACTCGGCCTTCTGAAGGGGCGGTTGGGTGCCCACCGCATCATCTGCGTTTAACCAATCAAGGAGCTACCTGTTTGCACGGACTAGCAGTCCCGTCAGGAGGGTGAGCGGAATCGGTGTGGAAGCGGGCCCCTGGAGCAGCGATGCAGCGAACGAACCCGGTACGTAGCGCAGCGAAGAACCGGGCCGGATGCCGGGCGCGCTTTCTCTTTGCTTACTTTCTCTTTGCGCGCGCAAAGAGAAAGTGAGGCGCCGTGCAAGGCGCAACCTGAAGCCGAGTGCCGAGGAAAGCGCTACGGGCTAACTCGAAGCCTAAGCCAACCAAAAAATCAAAGCGGATTACCAATCCGTAAACACCTTACGGCATCCCTGCGCTGTCGAGCCGCTGACGCTGAAACGACAAAGCCCGGCACTTGGCCGGGCTTTGCTTTGAACGGTCGGGGCTTACAGCAGTTCGATCGCCACTGCCGTTGCTTCACCGCCACCGATGCACAGCGAGGCCACACCACGCTTGCCGCCCTTGCGTTGCAGGGCGTTGATCAGGGTGACGATCAGTCGCGAGCCGGTAGAACCAACCGGGTGGCCCTGGGCGCAGGCACCGCCGAACACATTGACCTTGGCGTGATCCAGGCCGTGCTCGCGCATGGCCAGCATGGTGACCATGGCGAAGGCTTCGTTGATCTCGAACAGATCGACGTCATCCTTGCTCCAGCCGGTCTTGTTGAACAGGTTGGTCAGCGCGCCGACCGGGGCGATGGTGAATTCGCTCGGGTCCTGGCTCTGGGTGGCGTGACCAACGATTTTCGCCAGTGGCTTGAGGCCGCGCCTGGCTGCTTCTTCGGCAGTCATCAGGACCAGAGCGCTGGCGCCATCGGAGATCGAGCTGGCGTTGGCTGCAGTCACGGTGCCGTCTTTCTTGAACGCCGGTTTGAGCGTCGGGATCTTTTCCAGATTGGCGTTGAACGGCTGCTCGTCGTCCTTGACCACTACATCGCCCTTGCGTCCGGCCACGGTGACCGGAACGATTTCACTGGCCAGCGAACCGTCGGCAATTGCCGCCTGGGCGCGCTTGAGCGATTCGATGGCGTAGGCGTCCATGTCCTCGCGGGTGATGCCGTACTGGTCGGCGGTGTCCTGGGCAAAGGAACCCATCAGACGGCCAGTGCGGGCATCTTCCAGACCGTCGAGGAACATGTGGTCCTTGACTTCGCCATGCCCCATGCGCAGACCGCCGCGGCCTTTTGGCAGGATGTAGGGTGCGTTGGACATGCTTTCCATGCCGCCGGCGACCATTACCTCGTTGCTGCCGGCCTTGAGCGCATCGTGGGCCTGCATCACGGCTTTCATGCCCGAACCGCAGAGCTTGTTGATGGTGGTGCAGCCGGTGGCGGCAGGCAGACCGGCGTTCAGCGAAGCCTGACGGGCCGGGCCCTGCTTGAGACCGGCGGGCAGTACGCAGCCCATGATCACTTCCTGCACATCGGCAGGCTGGATGCCGGCGCGGGCAACGGCTTCGCGAATGGCGACGGCACCCAGATCAACGGCCGGCACTGCGGCCAGGCTGCCCTGGAAGCCGCCCATGGGGGTGCGCACAGCGCTGACGATTACGATATCGGACATGGTATATGCACCTTTCAATAGAAGTGGGTGTGAACGGAATTGTGAATTTATTCTAACATGTGACTAGAATGCGTAAAATAGTCACAGTGATGAATGGTTTTCTGCTTGCGGAAATCTGGTCTAGCATCAGTATTCTGCAACTCATGCCAATCACAAGAGCCTTTCAGGTAATCGCCATGCTCCAGACTCGTGTTATTCCGCCAGCCGAAAACGCCTACCAGTACCCATTGCTGATCAAGAGCCTGCTGCTCACCGCCGGCCGCTATGAGCGAACCCGCGAGATCGTCTACCGCGACAAGGTGCGCTACACCTATCCAACCCTGCTCGAGCGGATCGCACGTCTGGCCAACGTACTCAGCGAAGCCGGAGTCAAGGCCGGCGATACAGTCGGGGTGATGGACTGGGACAGCCACCGTTATCTGGAATGCATGTTTGCCATCCCCATGCTCGGCGCAGTTCTGCAAACTATCAATGTCCGTCTGTCGCCCGAGCAGATGCTTTACACCATGAATCACGCGGAAGCGAAGTTCGTGCTGATCAACAGTGACTTCATCCAGGTGTTCAATGATGTAGCGCCGCATCTGAACAGCGTGCGCAAGACCATCCTGTTGACCGATGGCGAAGAAAAAACCGCCAACCTGTTCAACCTGGTTGGCGAGTACGAGGAGCTGCTGAGTGCTGCCAGTACCAGCTACGACTTCGAGGACTTCGACGAAAACTCGGTCGCCACCACCTTCTATACCAGTGGCACCACCGGCAATCCGAAAGGCGTGTATTTCACCCACCGCCAGCTGGTGCTGCACACCCTGACCCTGGGCACTACCATGGGCTCGCTGGACAGCATTCGGCTGCTGGGCAACAACGACGTGTACATGCCGATCACGCCGATGTTCCACGTGCATGCCTGGGGCATGCCGCTGGTGGCGACCATGCTCGGTCTCAAGCAGGTCTATCCGGGTCGCTACGAGCCGGAGTACCTGGTCGAGCTGTGGAAAACCGAAAAAGTCACTTTCTCCCATTGCGTGCCGACCATCCTGCAGATGGTGATGAACGCCAAGGCCGCAGAGGGTGTGGACTTCAAAGGCTGGAAGCTGATCATCGGCGGCTCCGCGCTGAACCGCTCGCTGTATCTGGCGGCGAAGGAGCGTGGCATGCAGCTGACTGCCGCCTACGGCATGTCGGAAACCGGGCCGATCATCTCCTGTGCCTATCTCAACGACGAGGACATGGCCAGCGAGGAGTTGCAGGTCAAACATCGCATCCGTGCGGGGGTCAGCGTGCCGCTGGTGCAGGCGCGCATTGTCGATGCCGAAGGCAAATCGCTACCGCAGGACGGTCAGGCCCAGGGCGAGCTGGTGCTGCGTGCACCCTGGCTTACCCAGGCCTATTTCAACGAACCGCAGAAGAGCACCGAACTCTGGGAAGGCGGCTGGCTGCACACTGGCGACGTTGCGGCGATCGACCACAACGGCGGCATAGAAATTCGTGACCGCATCAAGGATGTTATCAAGACCGGTGGGGAGTGGATTTCCTCGCTGGAACTGGAAGACCTGGTCAGCCGCCATCCGGCGGTGCGTGAAGTGGCGGTGGTCGGCATGCCGGACGAGCGCTGGGGCGAGTCGCCGTTTGCCCTGGTGGTGCTGCGTGACAGCCAGAGTCTCGACGCTGCCGCTTTGCAAGCGCACATGCTGCCGTTTGTCGAACAGGGCCGCATCAACAAATGGGGTATTCCACGGCAGATCGCGCTGGTCAGCGAGATTCCCAAGACCAGCGTCGGCAAGCTGGACAAGAAGGTTATTCGTCTGCAGATCGCCCAATGGCAGACAGAAGGGAGTTCGATCATCTCTTCGTTGTAAACTCGGCCGGTCGCATCATGGTGGTGTGACCGGTTTCCTTTCTGGTTGTGATGATTCCTTTCCTTTCTCTGCGCCAGCTACTCCCCCTGTTCCTGCTTCTGGGTTGTGCACGCCCGGCTCTGGCCGGCTTGCCGTTCAATATCGGTGTGGTCGAGGCGCAGCTGGATAGCGCGCTGGATTACTCGCTGCTGTGGGCCACGGAAAATCCGCATAGCGACCTGATCGGCGCCAACAACGGCGGCCGTGGGCTGTCCACGGCAACCGACGATGCACGGCTGAATTATGGCCGTGGCGATAGCGTCAGCCGGCGTTTGAGCGGCTTCAATGCACTGGAATTGCGCTACCAGGACAGCGGTGCCTATCTCAGCGGCCGCTACTGGTATGACTTCGCCCTGCAGGACGACCACCTGCCGTTTCGCCAGATTGATGATGGCGGTCGTCAGCAGGGCGCCAAGTCTTCCGGCGGAGAATTCCTTGAGGCCTTCGTTTATCAGCGTTACCAGCTGGACCAGCAGCCCGGGGAAGCGCGGCTGGGCCGGCAGACGCTGAACTGGGGCGAAGGGCTGTTTATCGGCAATGCCCTGAATGACCTGAACCCGCAGCAGGCCTCGGCCTATCGCCAGCCGGTGACAGCGCTCGGTGAGGGCTTCTTGCCGAGCAATCTGCTGCATCTGTCACAAGCACTGAGTGAGCGCTGGGAGCTGCAAGGTTTCTATCAGTTGAACTGGGATGCCGATGTGGCGGAAAACTGCAGCACCTTCTTTTCTCCGGCGGATTATCAGGCGCCGGGTTGCAGCGACAATCTGGCGGTGTTGCGTACCCGGCAGCAGGTAGTCGATCAGTATGGCCAGGCGGCGCTGACCGGCCTGCAAGGGCTTGGGGTCGGCTGGAATGTCCCGGATGAGGGCGTGCTGGTGCGCCGTGGTGCCGATCGCGATGCCTCGGACGGTGGCCAGTTCGGTGTGGCCCTGCATTATTTTGCCGTGCCGCTGGACACCCGTTTCGGCCTGTATGCCCTGCATATCCACAGTCGCCAGGCCTATCTGGGCATCCAGGCGCCGGACCAGGCAGCCTATGACGCCGCCCTGACGCAGGGTGCTCTGGCGCCGCTGGTGGTGGCGGGTAACAGCCAGTACTTCATGACCTATCCGGAAGATCTGCAGACTTACGGCCTGAGTTTTTCCAGCCTGCTGCGCAATGGCACGACCTGGGCCGGCGAGTTGAGCTACCGGCCCAATGCGCCGCTGCAGTTGAGCAGCGTCGACCTGCTCGCCGCACCGCAGACCCCGCTGGATGCCAGCCAGTCGCCGTTGCAACTGGCCCCCGGGCAATCCCTGTCCGGTTACCGGCGCAAGGACATCACCCAGCTGCAGACCTCACTGAGCCAGACGGTTGATCAGGTGCTCGGCGCCAGTCAGATGCTCTTGCAGGGTGAAGTGGCGCTGGTGCAGGTAGGCGGGCTGGAGAGCCGCAATGCGGCGCGCTATGGCCGCGATCCGCTGTACGGCTCCGGTAGCCTGCCGGGCAATGCCTGCGTGACGCGCAATGCCGAGCAGCTGAATGCTGCCGGTGCCGCGCTGGACAATGTTGCACGCTACTGTTCGGGTGATGGCTTCGTCACTTCCACCGCCTGGGGCTACCGTACCCGCGCCGTCTGGGAATACCCGCAGGTTTTGCCGCACCTGACCCTCAAGCCGACACTGGCGTGGTCGCAGGATGTTGCCGGTTATGCGGCGGACGGCCTGTTCAGTGAAGGCGCCAAGGCCGCCAGCATCGGCCTGGATGCCGAATACCAGAACATCTATCGCGTCGGTCTGCACTACAGCAGTTTCTTCGGTGGCGATTTCAACAGCCAGACTGACCGGGATTTCCTGTTGTTCAGTCTGGGTTTGAGTATCTAGCGCAGCGGCTCAGCGGTCGCTATCAGTGCGCCGGCAGATTCGGCTCAAACTTGGAGTGACCCGCCAAGCTGCAGCAGGCCGCGCTTGCGGCTGCTGTGTCTGGTCGATGGCGGATTATTTGCGGACCGGTGCGAGGAAACGGCGCAGGGCACTCCAGTTCTGCGTGCGGTCTTCCGCGCGGTAGGCGGTCAGCATCTGCAGCTGCTCCTCGATGGCTTTGGCCACCTTCTCGCGCAGCACCCATACGCGTTGTGCGTCGTCCGCTTTGCCGCGCAGGCGCGCAGTGGCTATGCGTTTGCCGAAGCCGAAGTAATAGCGCTGCGGCCGTGGCATCACGCTCAGGCCAATGCCGCGTGCCAGCGGCGGAATCATGTCGCCATTGCGGGTGCGCTCGCTGAGCTTGAGATAGCCGTCGAGCAGCTTCCACAGCTTCGAACTGCTGACGTCATTGGCATCCAGAAGAATGTCAAAATTCTCGTCTGCACCCAGCGAGCCGAACGGAATGATGTCGTAGCCATGCTCGATGGCCATGCGGGCAAAACCAGTGCGCTTCTTCCAGATCAGCTGATAATCCTCGCCCTTGCGCCGCATCACCTCGCGGCCGCCGCCGGGAAATACCAGTACGTGCTGGCCGGTCTGCATCAGCGCGGCACAGTTTTCCGGAGTGCCCAGCACCATGCCGGCGCTGACCAGCAGCTTGCTCCAGCCGGGTACGGCGAAATGCCCGCGGTCACCCAGTCCGCGCAGGAACACAGCGTGCTCGCGGTACAGGTGCTCGTTCATCAGCGGTACATCGAGCAGGCCATAGAGCGTGTGGTTGCCCACCCACAGCGCCGGCTTGCTCAAGTCGAGCTGGTCCAGGCCGAAGAATTGCGGCTTGAAGTAAGCGTTGGCCACGCGAAGGGTGCGCTGCATGGACTTGACCGCTGGTGGCTGGAAATCGGTGACGCCGGGAATATCCGGCAAGGCTGCGTCGGACTTGTGCATGGGGACTCCTTTGCGAGGTTTGCTGTGCTGGCTGGGCACTGATCTAGCGCCGTGCCAGCAGATCCAGGGCGACGTCGACGATCATGTCTTCCTGACCACCGACCATGCGCCGCTTGCCCAGTTCGACAAGGATGTCGAGGGTCTTCACGCCGTACTTGGCCGAGGCGGCTTCCGCATGGCGCAGGAAGCTGGAATAGACCCCGGCATAGCCCAGCCCGAGGGTTTCGCGGTCAACCCGCACCGGCCGGTCCTGCAACGGGCGCACGAGGTCATCGGCCGCGTCCATCAGGGTGTAGAGGTCGGTGCCGTGGTTCCAGCCCATGCGCTCGGCGGCGGCGATGAACACTTCCAGCGGCGCATTGCCGGCGCCGGCACCCATGCCGGCGAGGCTGGCGTCGATGCGGTCGCAGCCTTCCTCGACGGCGGTAATGGAATTGGCTACGCCGAGCGAAAGGTTATGGTGGGCGTGCATGCCGGTCTGGGTCTCGGGCTGGAGCACGGCCTTGAACGCGCGCATGCGCTCGCGGATGTCCTGCATGTTCATCGCGCCGCCGGAGTCGGCCATGTAGATGCACTGGGCACCGTAGCTCTCCATCAGCTGGCCCTGGCGGGCCAGTTCTTCGGCCGGCAGCATGTGGCTCATCATCAAAAAGCCGACGGTGTCCATGCCCAGCCCGCGGGCGTAGTCGATGTGCTGGCGCGAGATGTCCGCCTCGGTGCAGTGGGTGGCTACGCGCACCACGCGCGCGCCGGCGTCATAGGCGGCCTTGAGGTCGTGGATGGTGCCGATGCCGGGCAACAGCAGGGTGGCGATCCTGGCGTGGCTGATCACATCGGCAGCCGCTTCGATCCACTCCAGATCGGTGTGCGCGGCAAAGCCGTAGTTGAAGCTGGAGCCCTGCAGGCCATCACCATGGGCGACTTCGATGGAGTCGACTTTGGCCTTGTCCAGCGCGCGGGCGATGTCCTGCACGTTGCGGATCGAGTACTGGTGGCGGATGGCATGACTGCCATCGCGCAGGGTGACGTCGGAGATATATAGTTTTTTGCCGGGGTTAAACGTCATGACAGCTCTCCTTGGGCGCAGGCCTGGCCGCTGGCCGGGGTGATGATCGACTCGGCCATGCGCTCGGCAGTGGCCAGCGCGGCGGAGGTCATGATGTCGAGGTTGCCGGCGTAGGCCGGCAGGTAATGTGCAGCGCCTTCGACTTCGAGGAAGACCGAGGTCTTCAGCCCGGCGAAGGTACCCACGCCGGGAATGTGCAGCGGCGCCGCTTGCGGAATCACGTCGAACTGCACCTGCTGCTTCAGGCGATAGCCCGGCACATAGCGGTGCACCGCTTGCACCATGGCCTCGATGGAAGCGGCGATTTCAGCCTGGTCTGCCAATTCCGACAGCACGAAAACCGTGTCGCGCATGATCAGCGGCGGTTCCGCCGGATTGAGCACGATCATCGCCTTGCCCCTGGCCGCACCGCCGACCTGCTCGATGGCCCGGGCAGTGGTTTCGGTGAATTCGTCGATATTGGCGCGGGTGCCGGGCCCGGCCGATTTGCTGCTGATGGTGGCGATGATTTCGGCGTAGTGCACCCGGGCTACCCGCGACACGGCCGCCACAACCGGAATGGTGGCCTGACCGCCGCAGGTGACCATGTTGACGTTGGGCTTCTCGAGGTGGGCGTGCAGGTTGACCACCGGCACACAGTACGGGCCGATCGCCGCCGGGGTCAGGTCGATCAGCCGCAGGCCCGGCTTCAGCTGGCGCAGCAGGGCGTCATTGCTGACGTGGGCGGTGGCCGAGGTGGCGTCGAAGACAAAGTCGATGTCGTCGAATACCGGCAGCCGGGTCAGGCCTTCAACGCCCTCGTGGGTGGTCGCCACGCCGAGGCGGGCGGCGCGGGCCAGACCGTCGGAGGCCGGGTCGATGCCGACCATGGCACCCATTTCCACGTGTTTGCCGTTGCGCATGATCTTGATCATAAGATCGGTGCCGATATTGCCGGAGCCGATGATGGCGACTTTCAGTTTGCGGTGACTGCTCATCAGTGAGCCTCCAGTACGGGCAGCGAGTGCGGGCCACGCTGCCAGGCAAAAAGGTAAGGGGTCAGACGAAGCGGCAGCCGACTTCGCCGAGACGGGTCAGGCGCAGTTGCAAGCGGTCGCCCGCCATCACCGGGGTCATCGGGCCGAGCGCGCCGGACAGCAGTACGTCACCGGCCATCAGCGGGCGGCCGGCCCTGGCCATGGTGCGGGCCAGCCACAGGCAGGCATCCAGCGGGTTGCCCAGGCAGGCGGCGCCGACGCCGATCGCGGCCTGCGCGCCGTTCTTCTCCAGCAGCATGCCTTCCAGACGCAGGTCCAGCCCCGCCAGACGGGTCGGCTGCTTGCCCAGCACGTAGAGCGCCGAGGAGGCGTTGTCGGCCACGGTATCGGCCAGACTGATCTTCCAGTCGGCAATCGCCGAATCGACGATTTCCAGCGCCGGCAGCAGGTACTCCACCGCGCTCATCAGTTCGGCCAGGGTGCAGTCCACGTGGGGCAGGTCGCGGCCCAGCACGAAGGCAATCTCGCCCTCGGCCTTGGGCTGGATCAGCCGGCTGCAGTCGATTTCACCGCCATCGGCAATTTCCATATCGGCAAACAGCATGCCGAAGTCCGGCTGATCGACGCCCAGTTGCTGTTGCACGGCCGTCGAGGTCAGGCCGATCTTGCGTCCGACCAGCCGGCGGCCCTGGTCGAGTGCCGCACGGGTGTTGATTTCCTGCACGGCATAGGCATCGGCCAGACGGGTGATGCCGAACTGGCTGGATACCGGTGCAATCGCTGCCTGCGTGGCGCGCGCGGTGCGCAGGGCGAGCGCGGCGGCCTGGATTATTTCCTTGCCTGCGGAAGGGTGCGAACTCATGAGGCCACCTGCTGCTGGCCGGAGCTGTGCATGCCGAGCTGTTCGATCAGCGCGTCAATCGCCGCTTGCAATTGCCCGGGCTTGCTCATGGCGAAAACGAAGCGGTCGGGGCGGACGATGGCCACTGCGCCGGGCACATGGCCGGCTTCGCGGAAGCGGCGGATGCACTCACCGCTCATATCCTCCCACTCGTCGGCCGCCCCGGCGATGCAGGTCGAGAGCGTGCCCTGGGGGCGGCCGCCGGCCGGATACAGGGTCAAATAACGGACGTCCAGGGCTGCCAGCACTTGCTGGTCGGCAGTAGTGAGTTGTGCGCGCGGATCGACGCCATAACCGATCAGGGCATAGCCCTCACCCAGCACCTCATCCAGCAGCGCCTGCCGGCAGTCAAAGTCGGCCAGTTGCGGCTGCGGTAATTGCTCGCCTTCCACGCCGTTGCGGCGCGTGCGCGGCAGGCCGAAGTAGGCGCCGGACTCGTAGCGTGGGCGTGGCTTGAACTTCTGTTCGGCCAGGTATTCGCGGATGCCGGGGGTGGACCGTGCCGTGCGGGTGGCGACATTGCGCAGCGCACCGAGCAGCGGATTGGAGGTGGAAACAAAGTTCTTCATGTGGATCGACAGGTCGATCATCGCCTTGGCGTGTGGCCGGCGTTCACTCTGGTAACTGTCCAGCAGGCTGTCGCGAGCGCGCCCCTTGATGACGGCTTCCAGTTTCCAGGCCAGATTGTAGGCATCGCGCACGCCGGCATTCATGCCCTGGCCAACGAATTGCGGGGTCATGTGCGCGGCATCGCCGGCGAGCAATACCCTTCCACTGCGCCAGCTTTCGGCCACCAGTGCGTTGAAGGTGTAGACCAGACTGCGGAGGATCTCGACCTTGCTCACATCCACGTACTTGCCCAGATAGGCGCGTACGGTTTCCGGGTTCTCCATGTGCTCCCTGGTCTGGCCGGGCATCAGCATGAATTCGAAGCGGTGATGACCGTAGGGCTGGCGGCAGCTGACAGTGGGGCACTCGGGATCACAAATAAAGCTGAAGTAGGGCAGGTGGCGCAGACAGTTCTCGCCTTCCTTCTGTTTGATGTCGACCACGATCCACGGGTTGGGGAAACTCTGGCCGGTCATCTTGATCCCCAGCTGGGTGCGCACCGCGCTGCGGCCGCCATCACAGGCGACAAGATAGCGAGCGCGAAGCGCTTCTTCGCCATTTTTTGCTGCCGGGGTCTGGTCCGCCGCCGGCTTGCTGTAATTCGCGCCGCGACTTTCGCTATGCATCACCGTGACACCCTGATCATCCTGAATGAAGCGGGTGAACTCACGTCCGCGGCGCACACTGACCTGCGGGTAGCGCGCCAGCCCTTCGGCCAGGCTGGTTTCCAGCAGCGGCTGGTAGAACAGGTTGTTGACCGGCCAGCCATTGGGGCGGGCGTTCTGGATCAGTTGGTGCAGCACCTGACCATCGGGCAGCAGCCACTGGAAGGTGGCATTGAGCAGCATGTCCCTGGTCAGTTCTTCGGCCATGCCGGCGGCCTGGAAGATGCGCAGGCATTCATCATCGGTGTAGACGGCGCGGGCATTGCCGTAGAACTGCGGCTCGCGTTCGAGCACGACCACCGACAAGCCGCGCTTGCCGAGCAGGTTGGCCAGGGTGAGGCCGGTGGGGCCCAGTCCGGAAATGACCACATCAACCTGTGGTTCGGTAGTTTTCTTGCTCATCGGCTGCAGCCTCAATGTCCGGGTTCGAAGGGGATGTACTCGCTGCGCAACAGCGAGCGTGCGGCGCGGGTTATCTGGCGCAGTTCATCCATCAGGTTGTGGTCCAGCGGCTGGTGGCCCCAGGTGCTGATGCCCTGGTGCAGGGTCGGTTGCCAGCTGCTTTCGTCCACCGCGATCGGGTCCCAGCCGTATTCGATCTCGAAGCCGGACGGGCTCTGCACATAGAACGACAGCTCGCGGTCATTGGTGTGCTGGCCGACGCCCATCATGATCCGGTAACCGAGCCGGCGGCAGCGCTGGAAAGCGGCGGTCATGTCTTCCAGCGTCGCGCACTGGACATTCATGTGCTGGATGCGCGTGCGGATCGGGTCCATGCGCCGGCCACGGGTACAGGCGATGGCCACCGAGTGGTGTCGCGGGTTGAGGCGCAGAAAGCGGATGTCGAGCATCAGGCCGCCGATGCGCTGTTCGATGTCGTCACTGTGCCGGGCATCGAGAATTTCCTGCCAGAACGCCTGCACGGCTTCCGGGCGCCGCGAGGTGATCGCTACATGGCCCATGCCGGCTTCGCCGGTGACGTAACCGCTGGCCAGCATCGACAGCGGTTTGTCGCTCAGCAGCGGTGTGACATAGAACTCGATGGCCAGCGCCTTGGGCCCACGGCAACGCCAGTACTGCTCGACACCGCGCAGCGCTGCCCCGCAGGCATCCCCGGCTTCCACCGCTACGCCCTTGTCCCGCAACCGTTGCAGTACGGTGTCCAGGCTGGCCTGGTCGGCGAGCTCATAGCCCAGCGCCAGCATATCCTCCTGTGGCCCCTGGCAGATCAGCAGCCGCCGGGCGTGGTTGTCCAGGCGGCAGATCAGCGTGTCGTCCTCCCGATGAACGTCGAGGCCGAGTGCGTCGCGGGTAAAGCGCAGCCAGTCCTGGTGTTTTTCTGATTCGACCAGGGCATAGCCCATGCGTACCTTGCCAAACAGGCTGGTCCGGGTTTCTGGTGCGGTTGCCATGCTGATCATGCTCCCGACCGGGGCGAGGCACTGACGGGCGTGCGCACGGCCAGATAGCTGGTGACCACCGCGTTGAACTCTTCTGCGCGTTCCCACTGCACCCAGTGGCCGGTCTTGCAGAACAAATACAGATCGCAGGCCGGCATGGTTTTTTGCAGGGCCGCTCCGCCGCTGGGGCGATTGACCTTGTCTTCGATGCCCCACAGCACCAGCGTCGGCACCGGGCAGCTGGAGAGCCGCGGATCGCGGGTGAAGTCCATGCGGATGGCCGTCTTCAGGCTGTTGGGCCCGCGCAGGGGCGGTGCCGCGATCACTTCCGGGTCGATGCTGGCGCGGTAGCGTTCCTCGATCATGGCATCGGTGACCTGGCTGGCGTCGTACACCAGGTAGTCGCGGATAAAACGGGTGATTTTTTCCCGTGATGGTCCGCTGCCCTTGTAGTAGTTCAGCAGTTGCTTCAGTCCGGCTGTCGGCAAGCCGCGCGTAGTGCCGACGCCGCCCGGTCCCATGAGTACCAGTGCGGAAACACGCTGCGGCGCTTCCAGCGCCATGCGCAACGCGCAGGCACCTCCCAGTGAGTTGCCCACCACATGGGCCTGCTGGATGTGCAGCTGATCGAGCAGGCCGAGCATCGACTGCGCCAGATCGCCGAAGGTGTCATTGCGGTCGACGCCCTTGCTCGACTGGCCGTAGCCGGGCATGTCGGCCACCAGTACGCGGAAGTGCCGCGCCAGTGCCGCGATGTTGCGCGAATAATTGGACAACCCGGAGGCGCCAGCACCGCCGCCATGCAGCATGAGCAACGGATACCCCGTACCGGTTTCGCTGATGAATATCTTGCGTTTGCCGACGGTGACGGTGCGTGACGTCATCCCCGGATGGGTTACGGCTTGGTTCATCGGTGGCTCTCCAGTGTTGCGATGGCGGGCGGGGTGGTGCGGTTGCTGGGCTGTATAGAAGTCTGATTGACGCGAATGGTTTAAAAAATACTAGCACGATCAAAAATGAACACAAGTGTTCAATCAAAATAAAAAACCACAGCCGACCCGCACACAGCGCTGGGCCGATGCAGGATTGCTGGGGGACGTTGCGGTAATGGCTGCAGTCCAGCCCGGCGGCGGGTCTGGCAATCCACTGAAATGACGGCGTAAAAGCCCGGCGCACCCGGGGCGGGATGCGAGTCCGGCAACCGCCGGCGGGCACTGCCGGGCGGGCAGAAGGTGTTAGTCGAGGGTGGCCAGTGCTGGCAGATCCAGCCGTGCCAGGCGGTGTGCCTCGTCGGTGGCAACGCCCAGGGCGCGCAGCACCAGTTCGGCGGTTTCACTGCCGGCGTCACGCCAGGTCTTGCGGCCATCCAGAACCAGCATGATGGCTCCCAGCACCGCGCCGCCGATCAATGACATGACGCTGGTCAGCATCGACTGATCAAAGCTGTAGCGTGAGCGCGCCAGGCCGGCCAATACATCCTGGACCGGTGGCCCGGTCCAGAGATCCTGAAGGGATTCCGTATTGGTTGCATAACGGATGATGAACGCGCCCCACTGCGGTTCCTCATGGGCGCGGCGGATATAGAAGCGGATACCGTTGGCCAGGCGCTGGGCCGGATCAAGCTGGGGATCGGCGCTTTTCACCACGCGCTGGTTCATTTCCGCACTGAGTTCATTGGCCACGTCAGTAAACAGCGACTCGAGGGATTCGAGGTTGTTGTAGACAGTGCCGCGCGCCACGCCCGCCACCTGCGCCAGCTCGCTGACGCTGATCTCGCTGACGCCCTTTTCGGCGAAGAGTTGCAGGGCGGCCAGGTGCAGGCGTTTTCGAACAGGGGTCATAGGCGCAAGAACTCGGAATGAAAATTGTGATTACTATTGAACAGGCATGTTCAAGCAATTTCAAGCACATGGGGCTGATCAGGCACTAGGGAAAGCAGGCTTTGACGGCTAACCGGTAGCAAGTTTTTAAATACATTCGCCCGCTCCGCTCCGCTACAGTGCTGAAATTTGCAGCCATTGCAGGAAAGTCACGCGCAGGTGTTGAAAGCAAGTAGCTGATGGGGTGAACTTTCCACTTTGCTCCTGACATCCGGATGCACCGGCCTTACACAAGGAATACCCATGCAAGATGCCAAACCCGTGCTTATTCGCGAAACCTTCCCCGTCGGTCCGTTGCAGTGCAACTGCACCATCATCGGCGATCCGCTGAGCAAAAAGGCCATAGTGGTCGATCCGGGCGGCAACCCCGATCTGATCATGGCCAAACTGGAGGCCCACGGGCTGAAAGTGGTGAGCATCATTCATACCCACGCGCATCTGGACCACTTCCTTGCCTCCGGGCAGATGAAGGAGAAGACCGGCGCCACCTTGCACCTGCACAAGGAAGACCAGTTTCTCTGGGACAACCTGGAAATGCAGTGCGGCATGTTCGGTGTGCCCTATGTGCCGGTGCCGGCCCCGGACAGGTGGCTGGCCGATGACGAGGAACTGGCCTGCGGCTGCGGCGTGGCACTGCACACGCCGGGGCATACGCCGGGTTCGATGAGTTTCTGGTTTGCCGATGCAAAGTTGCTGATTGCCGGCGACACGCTGTTCCGTGGCGCCATCGGGCGTACCGATCTGTGGGGTGGTGACTTCCCGACTATCCAGCGTTCGATCAAACAAAGGTTGTACACCCTGGACGAGGAGGCCACTGTGGTCACCGGTCACGGCCCGGATACCCGGCTGGGTGACGAGATGCGCAACAATCCCTTTGTCCGGGCTTGAAGTGCTGCATGAATAAAAACAGCCGGAAAGCGGCGGAACCACGGCGCTGCTGTCCGGGTCCAACGCGCCGTCCGCTCAATTAACGAATCCATTTCCCACAGCCAAGGAACTTCCCATGAAGCAAAGCAAAACACTGATCGCCGGCGCTGCCTGCCTGGCGTTGCTCGCCGGTTGCACCACCAACCCCTATACCGGTGAGCAGGAAGCCGGCAAGGCTGGCGTTTATGGTGGTATTGGCGCGGTGACCGGGGCGGTGATCGGGGCGGCAACGTCGAGCAAGAAAGATCGCACCAAGGGTGCGCTGATTGGTGCCGCCGTAGGCGGTGCTGCCGGTGGCGGCTATGGCTACTACGTCGATACCCAGGAGGCCAAGCTGCGCCAGACGCTGGTGGGAACCGGTGTGCAGGTACAGCGCAATGGCGACAATCTCAAACTGATCATGCCCGGCAACATCACCTTTGCCAGCAACTCGTCGGATATTTCCAGCGGCTTCTACCAGACCCTCAACTCGCTGGTGCTGGTGTTCAAGGAATTCGACAAGAATGGCGTGGCTATCGTCGGCTACACCGACAGCACAGGTTCGCAGCAGCTGAACCAGAATCTGTCGAACCAGCGCGCGCAGAGCGTGGCCTCCTATCTGGTGGCCAATGGCGTGCCATCCAGCCGCATTTCTTCATACGGTGCCGGCCCGAGCAATCCGATTGCCAGCAACGACACCGCTGACGGTCGTGCGTTGAACCGCCGGGTGGAAATCAATCTGACGCCACTGCCTGGCGCCCAGTAAGCCTTAAAGCGCAAACCATCAGGCCGCTCTCGCAGCGGCCTGATGCTGTTCACTGCGGGCCTGGTAATCAGGATCGGCCCACCAGTCGCGCGCTGCCACCTGCATTCATGCAATCAGCGCCTGCAAGCTGATTCCAGACGGCAGGTAAATGGCACAAACAAGCTGTAACGGGCACCGGGCCAAAAAAAAGCGCCCCGCAGGGCGCTTCCGGATACTGCCGCGGGATCAGCTGGCCGTGGTCAGCTGCAAGCGCTGGTCGGATTGCGCGCGAACCGTGCGATACAACTCCGCATCATCCTGCAGTTCCTTGGCCGTTGCCGGGAAGATCTGCCGCAGCCGCGCTGTCCAGTCGGCCGAAGCCATCTTCTCGGGGAAGCAGCGGTACAGTACATCGAGCATTGCCGATACCGATACCGAAGCACCCGGAGAAGCGCCCAGCAGCGCCGCAAGACTGCCATCGGAAGAGGCGACGATCTCGGTGCCGAACTCCAGTTTGCCGCCGCTTTTCTGGTCTTTCTTGATGATCTGTACGCGCTGGCCGGCGGTCTCCAGGCGCCAGTCAGCGTCCCTGGCTTCCGGATAGAACTTGCGCAGGGCATCCAGCCGCGAGTCGGTTGACTGCATGACTTCCTTGATCAGGTAGCGGGTCAGATCCATGTTGTCGCGGGCGACTGCCAGCATCGGCATGATGTTGCCCGGGCGAATCGACTTGGGCAGATCCATGTACGAGCCGTGGCGCAGGAACTTGGTCGAGAAACCGGCGTAGGGGCCGAACAGCAGGGCCTTCTGGCCATCCACCATGCGCGTATCCAGATGCGGCACCGACATGGGTGGAGCGCCCACATCTGCCTGGCTGTAGACCTTGGCCTGATGCCGTGCGACCACCTCCGGATTGTCGCAACGCAGCCATTGGCCGCTGACCGGGAAGCCGCCATAGCCTTTGCCTTCGGGAATGTCGGACTTCTGCAGCAAGGGCAGTGCGGCACCACCGGCACCGAGAAACACGAAGCGCGCGGTAACCGAGCGCTGCTTGCCGGTTTCCAGATCCTTGATCTCGACAATCCAGCCCTTCTGGCTGTGTTCCAGGCCGGTGACGCGCTGGCTGTAGTCAATCGTGGTGTCAGGTTTTTGCGCCAGATGGCGCAGTAACTGGCCGGTCAGGGCGCCGAAATTCAGGTCGGTCCCGTTGCTGACACGTGTGCAGGCAACCGGCTCGGCGTCGTCACGTCCGGGAACCAGCAGGGGCGCCCAGCCGGCAATCGTGCTGCGCTCCTCGCTGTATTCCATGTTGCTGAAGCAGTGGTGAGCCTTGAGTGCTTCAAAACGCTTCTTGAGAAAGGCAATGCCGGCACTGCCGCGCACGAAACTCATGTGCGGAACCGGGTTGATGAACACCTTCGGGTCGCCAAAGGTTTCCTGTTCGACCAGATGCCCCCAGAACTGCTTGGATACCTCGAACATGCTGTGGATGCTGACGGCCTTGCCGATCGGCACGGAGCCGTCGTCGGCCTGCGGCGTGTAGTTCAGCTCGCAGAGCCCGGCATGTCCGGTGCCGGCATTGTTCCAGGGGTTGGAACTCTCCGCAGCGCCTCGATCGAGCAGTTCGACCAATTCGATCTTGAGCCCGGGGTCCAGCTCCCGGAGCAATGCCCCGAGAGTTGCGCTCATGATGCCTGCGCCTACCAGTAATACATCGACTGTTTCGTTGTCTTGTGCCATTTGCCCGTCACACTCTTTTGAAGTTGTGTAAAACCGTTATTTCACGCTGTTTGTGGAGACGTGAAATCAGATACTGCTGCAGGCTGGCTGCTACTGGCGATCCGCGGGTGGCGTGGCATCGGCACAGGAGCCTGTCTGCGGTACTCGAGCCAGTGACCTAAGCGTCGGGCTGGCTCGAGTGGAAATCGTTCTGTCAGTCGGAAGGCGATTATAACGGTGAAAAAACTAAATTTCGCCGTGTCAGACGTTAATCTTTCGTCGGATGTGCTACCGGGAGTCTCCATGCTTCCGGCCCTGTCTGTCTCAGCTGTAGGGTCTGGCATCGGCTTGCTGTCAGTCCGTGGCCGTGGATGGTTATACTGACGGGGTATCTATGGCTTTTCTGGAGATTTTTGCATGTGGCAACGCCTGTTTACCGCGCTGATTCTTTTGTCCGGCCTGTCCCTTGCCGGTTGTGGCCTTAGTCCGCAGCAGCTCAATCCCAATCCGGTGTTTAGCGGCGGGATCGTCGCGGTAGGCCAGGGGCAGCCGGTGCAGGTGCGGGTTGTCGATGGCCGCTCTTCGCCCGTGCTCGGCACCCGTGGTGGCATGTATCCGGAGACCAGCACCATCAGTGTCGCCGGCGCAACCATTCTGCCCAAGCTGCAGGCGCAGGTTGAGGCCGCAGTGCGTTTGATGGGCTTTACCCCGACTGCCGGCGCGATGAACGCGCCGCAACTGAGTGTGACCCTCAGCCAGCTGACCTATCAGTCGCCCAAGGATGAGGCCTACGTCACCGAGGCGGATATCGCCACGGTGCTCAGTGTCGATGTACTGAACGGCAACCGTCGTTATAACGGCCGCTATTCAGCCTCGATGAACCAGCGTTCGGGCATGGCACCGAATGAAGAGACGAACAACCAGCTGGTTACCGAAGTGCTCAGTGACGCCCTGAACAAGCTGGTGCGCGATCAGGCCATTGGCAACGCCTTGCTGCCCTGATCCCGGGAGAGTAAAGCCAGAGGCCCGGCAGCTGACTGTCGGGCCTTTGTCGTTCAAGTCGCAGCCGATTCGGGCAAACAGGGGCCGGGTACCGCTCAATACCCGGGCCGGGACGCCGTCATCCAGCCGTGTCTGTAGGTCAGGCGCCAGGCATAGCCACCAAGGATCAGACTGCGCAGCAGCATGAAGCTCAGCAGGGCGATCCACAGGCCGTGATTGCCATAACCCTTGAGGGCGAAGGCCAGCGGGACGCTGAGGGCGACGGCCAGCAGCATGGCGTCACGCATTTCGCGGGCGCGGGTGGCGCCGACGAACAGGCCGTCGAGCAGATAACTCCAGACTGATACCAGCGGCAATAAAGCCAGATAGGGCAGGTAGGCATAGGCTACCGCCCGTACCGTGTCGATGTCGCTTTGCAGGTTGATGAAAGCCTGCCCGCCGAGCCAGAACAGCAGTGCAAAGGCCAGGCTGAACAACAGCGACCAGCCCGTGGCGACCACCAGGGTGCGGCGCAGCGCCAGCTTGTCGCGGGCACCGATGGCATGCCCGCAGAGTGCTTCCACGGCGTTGGCCAGACCATCCAGGGCGTGTGCGGTAAGCAGCAGGCCGTTGAGCAGCAGGGCGTTGGCCGCCAGCGTGGCAACCCCCAGTCGCGTGCCTTGTACGGTGATCAGAAAGAACACCAGCTCCAGCGCCAGGGTGCGGATAAAGATGTCCCGGTTGACCGCCAGCAAGGGTTGCCAGTTAACCCAGCGGCGCAGCGCCGGCCAGTTGATCTGGTCGGGGAAGCGGCGCAGGGCATGGCGTGCGAGGAACAGCCCGAGCAGCGCGCCGCTCCACTCGGCGACTATGGATGCCTGTGCCGCGCCGGCCACCCCCCAGTCGAAACCAAGTACGAACAGCAGGGTCAGCGGTACGTTGAGCAGATTGGTGGTCAACAGGATCGCCATCGGCGCGCGGGCATTCTGTGTGCCCAGCAACCAGCCGACCAGTGCGTAGTTGGCCAGGGCCGCCGGCAGACCGAGCAGGCGGATATGGAAGTAGCTGCGGGTCAGCAGGTCGAGCTCTGCCGACGGATTCATCAGGCGCAGTGCCAGGTCGGTGAAGGTCAGGCTGAGCAGCCCGAGCAACAGCGCCAGGGCGCCGGCCAGCAGCAGCCCTTGCAGGAGAACCTGTCTGAGCAATGCGCCATCACCACTGCCGCAGGCCTGCGCGCTGAAGCCGCTGGCACCCATGCGCAGGAAGCCCATGGCCCACACCAGCAGGGTGTACAGACTGCCGCCCAGGGCTACGGCACCCAGCTGGTGGGCGTGCGGCAGGTGCCCGACCACCGCGCTGTCGACCAGCGTCACCAGCGGGACCGACAGATTGCACAGGATCATTGGCGCCGCCAGCGCCCAGACCCTTTGCTGGGTCGGCCGGTGCCGCCAGGAATCGCCTAGCCATGACATTTGCGTGCTCCTCAGGAACGCCGGACTATTGGGTGCAGTTGCAGTATGCAGGACCCGCCCGGGGCGAGATTTTCCTGTGGCGCCGGTCAGCCCCGGGTCTGGGCCAGCCGCAGGCAGTTGCGACCGTCGTGTTTGGCCTGATACAGGGCGGCATCGACGCGCCGGTACAGGCCATCGCCATTGCGGTCCACTTCGGGGATATAGGCACCGGCGCCGAGGCTGGTGGTGATCACCACGCTCTGGTCTTCGATCCTCAGCTGGGTGGCTGCCAGGGTGGTGCGAAACTGTTCCGCCAGCTGGATGGCCTGATCCAGCGTGGTGCCGGGCATGATCACGCCGAACTCTTCACCGCCCAGCCGTAAAGGCACATCACTGTCACGCCGGAACACCTGGCGCATCAGCTCGGAAAACTGCTGCAGGCACTGATCTCCCGCCACATGACCATAGGCATCATTGATCCGTTTGAAATGATCTATATCGAGCAGCACCAGTGACAACGGGCTGCGCTGGCGCTGGGCGGTGGCAACCATGGTCTGGAAAAGATCGTTGAACTGATAGCGATTACCCAGCTGGGTCAGACTGTCGGTGCGGCTCAGCTCTTCCAGATCGTTGCGCTGGCGCAACAGCAGCAATTCATTGCCCAGGGTGTTGTGGTAGTCGATATGGCTGCGCCGGCAGGCAAGCAGCAAATACACCATGTAGATGGCCAGGCAGATGAAGGCGGGTTGCTGTTCGGCAGTGCCCCGGGCCAGTGCCAGCAGACCCGGCAGATTGAGCAGGAAAAGCACGCCGACGCAGCGCGGCAGGCGCATGGCAAAGGTAAAGGCAAAGGCCGTACTGAAGGCGATGGTGCCGATGATCGCAACCAGATGGGAAATCTGGAAAATCGCCTGATGCAGAACCAGGCCATTGACCAGACCCCAGATCCCGGTAGTGATGATGATCAGTGCCCAATGCTGGTTGATCCAGCGTTGCAGGGCTGGTGGATCGGGATCAGCGGGCAGCTGGTGCAGCCAGCGGCTGATCAGCATGACGGCAAAAAAAATGCTGCCAAGTACCCCGTAGCCGAATATCTGCTGCGGGTCTGACATCGACAGCCAGATCATCAGCCAGGCAACCAGATAGAAACTGCCGCCCATCCGTGTCCGGCGGCTCATGTCGCTGGCTTCACGCCATAGCGCGAAAGTCTCGGGGTCAGCCGGTGGAGAGTTCGCCGTCATAGGTCGGTTTCGCCTGGTGAGCAGCTAAGCATAGCCGCGCATTGCGTGATTGAGCGTATTCATTGCACGGGAAAACTCTGCATGGCCCGGGTAACCGCTTCACGCAGCTTCTCCGGTTGTGCCGCATCGCCGTAGCCGCTTATCTCTGCCGAGTCGCCGGACCAGACCAGTTGCCCGCTGCGCGCGTCGTACATGTCGATCTGTACGCGCAGCACCTGTTGTGTGCTGTTGATGGCTCCACCAACCCCCACGCCATAGCCATCACCATAAGGGCCGTTCCCGTAGAAGCCGCCGACCCGTGGTGGCTCGCGGATTTCCACTTGCCGGGTCAGCACGCTGGCGCTGACCAGCAGATCGGGGCTGGCCTTGCCCTGCACCGGGCGCAGGCCGCTCTGGTCAAGGCTGGCACTGATGCTGTCAATGAACAGCTGGGTGCTGACCCAGCCACTGCCGGCGGGCAACACATCGTTGCGCCAGGCCCAGCTGTGGTAGAGGCCAAAGTCACGTTGTGGCGGTGGATAATTGCTGCGGTCGAAATTATCCGCTGCAGCGGCGGGTGCCGGCGGGTAGGGGATGGATTCCTCTTTATAGGGATTGGGCGTCTGCTGGCAGGCCGCCAACAGCGCACAGAGCATCAGTCCGGGCAATATCTTCATCAGTTACCTCCTTGCGGCCGGCACAGCCAGTGCAGGTAGCGGCCCAGGCCGGCATAGGCCGGGTGACGACGATAGGCCAGCTCCATTTCCAGCAGTTCGGCGAGTTCGGCGCGGGCCTGAAATTCTGACGGCATGTAGTCGTGAAACACCCGTACGCCGCTACGTTTCCCGATCTGCCAGTGTGCACCCATTTGCTGTTCCAGTTGGCGCGGATCAATTGGCCGTTGTGGCGTCAGGCTCTGCTTCTCTCCGGCCAGGGTGTCGCCGCGCAGTTTGCGGAAATGCCCCTTGAGCAGGTTGCGATAGACCAGTGCGTCGCGGTTGTAGAAAGCCAGTGACAGCCAGCCATCGGTTGCCGTGAGCTGATGCAGCAGCGGCAGGATCTGC
Source organism: Pseudomonas pohangensis (assembly GCF_900105995.1). NCBI lineage: Bacteria > Pseudomonadati > Pseudomonadota > Gammaproteobacteria > Pseudomonadales > Pseudomonadaceae > Pseudomonas > Pseudomonas pohangensis. The sequence continues at coordinate 524,443 of NZ_LT629785.1, forward strand.
TGCGGTTCGGCCAGCCATTCGAGCACGGCATGGCAGAGCACCAGATCGTAGGGCTGCTGTATTTGCCCCGCCAGTTCCTGCCACGGGGCCTGGATAAAGGTGGCGTTCTGGCCGGCCAGGGCAAAGCGTTCCCGTGCAGCATCGAGCATCGGCGCGGCCGGTTCGGCGAGGGTCACAGCGTGGCCGCGTTCGGCCAGCCACAGCGCCATATGGCCGAGGCCGGCACCGATATCCAGTATCCGTAGCGGCTTCGCGGGCAGCACTTCAGCCAGATCGGCCTGCAGCACGGCCAGGCGGATGGCCCCCTTGGCGCCGCCATAGATTTTTTCGGCAAAACGGCTGGCCAGTGCATCGAAGTGACGATCCTGCATCAGGCAAAACGCCTCTCGTTGTCGGCCAGTTTGGCGCGCACCGCCTGTTCCATGTCGATGCCCAGTTCGGCGCACAGCAGCAACAGGTAGAGCACGATATCACCGACCTCTTCGCCGGCGTGGCTGAGCGCAGCGGCAGGCAGTTGGCGCGATTGCTCCTCGCTCAGCCACTGGAATATCTCCACCAGCTCGGCCATTTCCACGCTGGCGGCCATGGCCAGGTTTTTCGGGCTGTGAAAGCCGCGCCAGTCATTGTTGTCGCGGATGTGGTGCAACCGCGTGGTGAGTTCGGTGATGTTCATCGGCAGTTTCCATCAGGCATTGGCATAGCTTCCGGTTCGGCCGGTGGAAAGGCAAGGCGCAGCCGCAGATCCGCCTGGAAATCGGTACAGGTTGCCAACGCATCGGCCCGATCTTGCCGTCATCCGTTGATAACGAACTCATCCAGCTGCGGTTCGCGCAGCTTACCCTGCACCCTGCCGGGCGACTTTGCAGGGTTCAGGGCAGACTCGCCAGGCCGTCGGCTTGATCGGCCAGCACGGCGCTATTTCCAGCTTCGGCCCGCAGTAGCGCCGCCTTGCGCTGTAGCCCCCAGCGATAGCCGCTGAGGGCGCCGTTGCCGGCGATGACCCGGTGACAGGGCACCAGCAGGCCCACGGGATTGCGTGCACAGGCACTGGCGACCGCGCGCGGATGGCTGTCCAGTTCGGCGGCCAGCTGCCCGTAGTTGCGTGTTTCCCCCGCCGGAATCCGTTGCAAGGCTTGCCAGACACGTTGCTGGAAGGCCGTGCCCTGCAAATCCAGCGGCAGTTGGGCGGCGCGCGCCGGTTCCTGCAGTTGGGCCAGTACCTGCTGCAGCATTGCGCCGAGTCCGTGCTGATCGACGCGGCGTTGTGCAGCAGGGAAACGCCCGGCCAGTTCGCTTTCCAGCGCTGCCGGGTTATCCGCGAAGAGCAGGGCGCAGATGCCTTTGTCGGTGGTTGCCAGCAGCAGAAAACCCAGCGCACAGGCGCTGATGGCATAACGCAGGTGCAGGCCGGCGCCTTTGCCGGCGCGCAGGGTCGGGCCGGTTTGCGCCTGGGCCAGGCTCCAGGCCCTGGGTGTCATGCCGATGCGGGTCTTGAAGGCGCGGGTCAGGTGCGAGGCGGATACGCCAATGCGCGTGGATAGCTGGGCCAGGGTCAGCGGCTCGGGACTGTCCTGCAGCAGGCGGCAGGCCGCAGCGACCAGTTCGTCGAGCAATGCCGCGGGGCTTTTGCCGTGCGGCGCACAGCGCTGGCAGGGGCGAAAGCCTGCAGATTCGGCGCTGGCGGCATCGGCAAAATAGCTGATATTTTTCGCCAGCGGCCGCCGCGCCGGGCAACTGGGGCGGCAATAGATGCCGGTGCTATGCACGGCAAACACAAAGTTGTCATCTTCTGTGGCATCACGGGCACAGACGGCTTGCCAGCAGCGTTGTGAATCAAGCATGGTGTGCTCCTGCAACAGGTTACATGGATTGTCGGCCACTGCCGGCAAGCTGCCAATGCGTAACTGACTTTCAAACTGGCCGGCGTTGGTGACTATTACTGCCCTGGCCATTACCCTGTAACAATCCGATTCCCACCTGGCGAGGCCCATTCCAGTTCCGATGAAAACCCCGAAGCGCCTTGAGTCACTGCTGGAAGATGGTTTGATTGATGAGGTGGTCCGTCCGCTGATGAGCGGCAAGGAAGCCTCGGTGTATGTGGTGCGCTGTGGCACCGAACTGCGTTGCGCCAAGGTTTACAAAGAGGCCAACCGCCGCAGTTTCCGCCACGCGTCCGAATATCAGGAGGGTCGTACTACCCGCAATACCCGTGATGCCCGCGCCATGGCCAAGGGCAGCAAGCACGGCCGCAAGGAGCAGGAAGAAAGCTGGCAGAATGCCGAAGTCACTGCGCTGTTCCAGCTGGCAGCGGCTGGCGTGCGGGTGCCCAAGCCTTTCGACTTCCAGGACGGTGTGCTGCTGATGGAACTGGTCGGCGATGGCCTCGGCGGTGTGGCGCCACGCCTGAACGATGTCGACCTGGAACCGGCGGATGCCCGTGAATTTCACGCGTTCATGGTCAGTGAAATCGTCAAGATGCTCTGCGCCGGTCTGGTACATGGTGATTTGTCCGAATTCAACGTGCTGCTCGGCCCGGAAGGCCCGGTGATCATCGATCTGCCGCAGGCGGTGAATGCGGTGGCGAACAACCATGCCTTCAGCATGCTGGAACGCGATGTGGGCAACATGGCCGAGTACTTCGGCCAGTTTGCCCCGGAATTGCGCTACACCAAATTCGCCAAGGAAATGTGGGCGCTGTTCGAAGACGGCAAGCTGACCCCGGAAAGCAAGCTGAGCGGCGAGTTCGCCGAGCCGGAAGACAGTGCCGACGTGGATGCCGTGCTGCGCGAGATCAAGGACGCGCTGGCCGAACAGGCACGCCGCGAAGCCATGCTCAACGCCGAAGATGCGCCGAATGACGAGCCGCCGATACCGCCGTGGATGCGCTGATCGCTGAGGTCCGCCAGCGGCTGTCGAGAATGTTCCGCAATGGCCCGCCCGCGCTGCTGGTTGTGGCCGGCCTGGGCGTTGCAGGCGTTTCAGGCGCCGCTGAGCAGTGCCCGGACGGGCAGCAGCGCCTGTGTGTGGGTGTCTGCTTCTGTGCGCCCGGCGATTCGCTGGTGCTGCAACAGGCCAATCGCGTGCTCGGTTACGGCCTGCGCAACTGGGTTGTCGAATCACGCCAGCGTGCGCTGGCCAGCGGCGCCAGCCCGATTCCGCCGGCCATTCGCGAGCAGCTGCAAAGTTACTTCGCTGCGCAGACCCTGGATGCGGTGCGCTATCGGGTCGGCGATGACATTCCGGCCAATCTCAGCCACGGCCTGTTGCAGAATCCGGATGTCAGCGCGGTGACGCTGGTTGATCTGATTGTCTTCCGCAATGCCGGGGATGCGCAGCACAACACTGCGTTGTGGGCGCACGAACTGACCCATGTCGAGCAATACCGCGAACTCGGTATCGACGGCTTCACGCAACTGTATGTGCGTGACTATGTGGCGCTGGAATCGCCGGCCTACCAGATGCAGAGCAGGGTGAGGTATGCGCTGAAAACGGCCGCAGAGCAGGCAACGCTGGCCGGAGACAGGCAGGGCGGTGGCCAAAATCCGTAGGGTGGGTTTCAGCCCGCCCGGACGGTGAATGCTGCCCGCCCTACGGTGTCCGGTCACCAGAGGCTAACTCCTTGAGGATCGGGCAGTCCGGGCGGTCATCGCCATGGCAGCTGGCTGCCAGCCCGGCAAGGGTGTCGCGCAGGCTGGTCATCTCGCTGATCTTGCGGTTGAGTTCTTCGATATGACTGGCGGCCAGTGCTTTCACTTCGGCGCTGGCGCGCTGGCGGTCCTGCCACAGCGCCAGCAGCTTGCCGACTTCTTCCAGCGAGAAACCCAGATCGCGGGCGCGCTTGATAAAGGCCAGACGATCCAGATCTTTCGCGGCGTAATGGCGATAGCCACTTTCCGTGCGGCCAGCAATCGGCAGCAAGCCGATGCTTTCGTAGTAGCGGATCATCTTGGCACTGAGTCCGGTTTTACTGGCAGCCTGGCCGATGTTCATGGTGTGACGCCCCCGGGCGTTGTGGTTGTTACCCCTTTCCCGTCTGCGGGAGGGTGCTCGACGGTGGAGCTTTGCCTGGCCGGCTTCCAGTAGCCGAGCAGCAGCGCATTGCTCACCACGCTGACACTCGACAGCGCCATGGCAGCGCCGGCCAGTACCGGGTTGAGCAGGCCGGCGGCGGCCAGCGGGATGCCCACCAGGTTGTAGACGAAGGCCCAGAACAGATTCTGGCGGATCTTGGCGTAGGTGCGCCGGCTGATCTCCAGCGCGGCCGGTACCAGTTGCGGGTCACCACGCATCAGGCTGATGCCGGCCGCCGCCATCGCCACATCGGTGCCGCCGCCCATGGCAATGCCGACATCGGCGGCGGCCAGTGCCGGAGCATCGTTGATGCCGTCACCGACCATCGCCACCACATGCCCGGCCTGTTTCAGTGCGGCGACGTGGGCGGCCTTGTCCTCCGGCAGCACGTTGGCGTGCACCTGCTGGATACCCAGTTGGCGGGCGACCACGCCGGCACTGCCCGGGTTGTCACCGCTGATAAGATGGCAGGTCACCCCGCGCTGTTGCAGGCTCGCCACCGCAGCGGCAGCGCCGGCTTTGAGTTCGTCGCCAAAGGCCAGCAGGCCGAGGACTTTTGCTTGCGGAGCGAGCTGCAGCAGCCAGGACAAGGTACGGCCCTCGTTCTGCCAGGCAGCGGCCTGCTGCTGCAGTTCGCCGGTGCTGAGCTGTTGCTCTTCCAGCAGGCGCTGATTGCCCAGCGCCAGTTCAAGCTCCCCGACCTGGCCACGGGTGCCACGTCCCGGCAGGCTGTGGCTGGCGTTGACTGCCGGCAGGCGCAGGTTGCGTTCGCTGCAGGTACGCAGCACGGCCTTGGCCAGCGGATGCTCGCTGCCTTGTTGCAGGGCGCCGGCCAGACCCAGCAGGTCTTCTTCACTGGTGCCCGGCACAGCCTGCCAGTGCAGCAGTTGCGGCTTGCCGGAGGTCAGCGTGCCGGTCTTGTCGAAAGCCACGTCGGTGACCTTGTGAACGATTTCCAGCGCCTGCGCATCCTTGATCAGAATGCCGTGTTTTGCCGCCACCCCGGTGCCGGCCATGATCGCCGCCGGTGTGGCCAGACCCAGTGCACAGGGGCAGGCGATCACCAGCACCGATACCGCATTGATCAGTGCCTGTTCCATGCCGCTGCCGGCCAGCAGCCAGCCGGCGAAGGTCAGCGCAGCAATCAGCAGCACCACTGGCACGAACACCGCACTGATGCGGTCGACCAGTTTCTGGATCGGTGCCTTGGCCGCCTGGGCGTCCTCGACCAGACGAATGATCCGTGCCAGCACGCTTTCGGCACCCAGCGCCGTGGTCTTGACCAGCAGCTGGCCGGCGCCGTTGATCGCACCGCCGGTGACCCGGTCGCCGGGCGCCTTGTCCAGCGGCAGGCTCTCGCCGGTGATCAGCGATTCATCGGCCTGACTCTGGCCTTCGACCACCTCGCCATCCGCCGCAAAGCGCTCGCCGGGGCGCACGCGCAACAGGTCGCCAACCTGCAGCCGGGCAATGCTGATCTGCTCGTCGCGCCCATCGACGATACGCACCGCCTGCTCCGGGCGCAGCGCCTGCAGGGCCTGGATCGCAGCACCGGTCTGGCGCTTGGCGCGGCTTTCGAGAAATTTGCCGAGCAGCACCAGGGTGATCACCGTGGCCGAGGACTCGAAATACAGATGGGCCATCTGCCCGTCGCCAGCAGTCCACCACAGGTAAATGCTCAGGCCGTAGGCTGCGCTGGTGCCGATGGCCACCAGCAGGTCCATGTTGCCGGTGCCGGCGCGCAGGGCATTCCAGGCGGCGCGGTAAAAACGTGCGCCGATGACAAACTGCACCGGCGTGGCCAGAGCGAACTGCAGCCAGGCCGGCAGCATCCAGTGCCAGCCCAGCCAGTCGGCGAACATCGGCAGCGCCAGCGGCAGGGTCAGCAACACGGCGGCGAGCAGCAGCCAGTGCTCGCGGGTGTAGTTTGATGGCGCAGCTTTGGTTTCCTGCTCCGGCAGGCTGGCGTGGTAACCGGCGGCTTCCACGGCGGCGATCAGTGCTGCGCTGTCGCTGCCGGCCAGCACTTGCAGGCTGGCTTTCTCGCTGGCCAGGTTGACGCTGACGCTGATCACCCCGGGCTGTTTGAGCAAGGCGCGCTCGACGCGGCCGGCACAGCTGGCGCAGGTCATGCCGCCTATACTCAGCTCCAGGCGTTGGCTGGATACCTGATAGCCGGCTTGCTGGACCGCTTCAATCAGGCTCGGCAGTGTGGCATCCAGGCCTTCGATCCGGGCCATTTCGCTGGCCAGGTTGACCTGTGCCGATTGCACCCCCGGCACTTTGGCAAGTGTGCGCTCGACGCGCCCGGCACAGCTGGCACAGGTCATGCCGCTGATGGGCAGATTGTAGGTTTGCTGGTTACTGGCAGGCATGCGGGCTTGTCCTGGCTATGAACGGCAGATTTCAGGATCAACCTTGACCTTATGGGAAGGTCAAGTCTTTGTCACCTGTTTACCCGAAAAGAGGAAATCGCAGTGGAAAAGCCTACCGAGCAGTTGTTCAGGGTTGAGGGAATGACCTGCCAGCATTGTGTGGCGGCCATCACGCGCGCGCTGCAGGCCCGGGATCAACTGGCCAGAATCGATGTGGATCTACCGGCTGGGCTGGTACGGGTAAACAGTGCGGCAGCGGCAGCCGAGTTGTTGCGGGTGCTGGCAGAAGAGGGCTACCCGGCGACCGTCGTCAAGGCCTGAGCCATTCCCGGCGCAGCCGTCAGCCGGTAACCGGGCGTCAACCGGATGCTTTAGACTATGGCTTTGCGCTAATTCGGCCAGCGGGAGTGTTGCATGCGTTGCTTGAGGTTTGCGTCGGGCTTGTTCTTCGGCCTGCTTGCCGCTGTTTCCGTGAGTCAGGCTGACGAGTCCTCCGCTGCGCAAACCCAGGTGCAGGTGGAAGTGGTCGAACCACAGGATATTCCGATCCTGCTGGAATATCCGGGGCGCACGGCCGGTTATCGCGAGGTGGAAGTGCGCGCGCAGGTCAGCGGGATTCTGCAGGAGCGTACCTACGAGGAGGGCGCACGGGTCGAAAAAGGCCAGGTGATGTTCCGTATCGATTCGCGCCAGTATCAGGCCGCGGTGGCTCGGGCCAAGGCCGCAGTGGCGCAGGAGCAGGCACGCTTGCGGCAGACCGAACGGGATGTCAAACGGGTGCGTACGCTGTCGAAGAAAGGCTTTGCCAGTGAGCGTGAGCTGGACAATTCGATATCTGCCTACGAACAGAGCAAGGCCAATCTGCAGGCCGCCGAAGCGGAGCTGCAATCGCGGCAGATCGACCTCGATTACACCACGGTCAGGGCGCCGATCAGTGGCATGACCAGCCGTGAAGCGCGTTCCGAAGGCAGCCTGGTGATCGCCGGTGATCCGCAGGCCAGCCTGCTCACCCAGCTGACCCAGCTCGATCCGATCTACGTCAACTTTGCCTTGCCGCAGGATTCCGAAGGCGCACGTTTGCGCAAGGATTTTGCCAGTGGCCAGCTGGGCAATGTCGATCAAAGCCAGTTGAGTGTCGAAGTGCTGTTTGATGACGGCACGGTTTACCCGCTCAAGGGCCGCGTCGACTTTACCGACAGCCTGGTCGACCGCGGTACCGGCAGTATCAGTGCGCGGGTGCAAATGCCCAATCCGCAGCAGAAAATGCTGCCCGGGCAATTTGTGCGGATTCGCATCAGTGGTCTGGTGCGCCGGCAGGCGATCAGCGTGCCGGAACGCGCAGTGGCACAGAAGGCTTCCGGTCCGTATGTCTATGTGGTCGATGCGCAGGGCGTTGCCCATCAGCAACCGGTGGTGCTGGGCTCGACCACAGGGGGGCGCTGGCTGATCAAGTCGGGTCTGCAAGCCGGTGACCGGGTGGTGATCGAAGGCGGCCAGAAGCTCGACCCGGATGAGCGGGTGCAGGCAGCCACGGTCAATACCTTGCAGAACAAGCATCTGATCGAAGAGGTGCGCCGGTGATTTCGCGCTTCTTCATTGACCGGCCGATTTTCTCCGCAGTTGTTTCCATTGTTATCGTGCTGGCCGGCCTGGTGGCCATGCGCGAACTGCCGATTTCGCAGTATCCGGCGATCCTGCCGCCGCAGGTAGTCATCAGCGCCAGCTATCCGGGTGCCAGTGCGCAGGTGCTGGCGGAAACCGTTTCGGCGCCGCTGGAGCTGGCCGTCAACGGGGTGGAGGACATGATTTATCTGGTGTCCTACTCCGGTGGCGGCAAGGTCAGCCTGTCAGCGTATTTCCAGATCGGTAGCAACCCGGGGCAGGCGACCATCGATGTCAACAACCGCGTGCAGGCGGCGCTGGCCAGACTGCCCGAGGAAGTGCGCCGGCAAGGCGTGAATGTCGAGAAGAAATCCTCGGACATTCTGCAGGTGGTGACGCTGTATTCCCCGGATGATTCGCAGACCCCGCTGCAGCTGAGCAACTACGCGCTGATCAACGTCATCGATGAACTCAAGCGCCTGCCCGGCGTGGGTGATGCGCGCCAGTTCGGTTCGATGAACTACTCCATGCGTATCTGGCTGCGTCCCGACAAGCTGGCGCAATACCAACTGACCTCCGCCGATGTGGTGGCTGCCCTGCGCGAGCAGAACTCGCAATTTGCTGCCGGCAGCTTCGGCCAGCAACCGCTGCGTGAAGAGCAGGACTTCACCTATATCGTCAGCACCCAGGGTCAGATGACGTCGCCGGCGCAGTTCGAGGATGTGATTCTGCGGACCAATCCGAATGGTTCCAGCCTGCTGCTCAAGGATGTCGCGCGCGTCGAGCTGGGTGCCCAGGATTACGCCATGATCACCACGCTGAATGGCAAGCGCAACGCGTCGTTCGGCATCTATCTGCAGCCGGGCGCGAATGCCCTGAAAACCGCGGCTGGCGTGCGGGAGGCCATGCAGCGCCTGGAACAACGCTTTCCCCAGGGCATGGCCTACAAGATTCCCTACGACACCACGCGCTTTGTTGAAGTGTCGATCGAGGAAGTGCTCAAGACCTTCGCCGAAGCACTGCTGCTGGTCGTGCTGGTGGTGTTCATCTTCCTGCAGAACTGGCGTGCCAGCCTGATCCCGGTGCTGGCAATCCCGGTGTCGCTGGTCGGCACCTTTGCCGGCATGTATGCGCTGGGCTTCTCCATCAACCTGCTGACTTTATTCGGCATGGTGCTGGCCATCGGCATCGTGGTGGACGATGCGATCGTGGTGATCGAAAACGTCGAACGGATCATGGCCACGGAAAAGCACAGCCCGCGCGACGCGGCGATCAAGGCCATGGATGAGGTGACGGGGCCGATCATCGCCATTGTGCTGGTGCTCTGTGCGGTGTTCGTGCCGGTGGCCTTTCTCGGTGGGCTGGCCGGAGAAATGTATCGGCAGTTCGCCATCACCATTGCCATCTCGGTGGTGATTTCCGGGATTGTCGCGCTGACCCTGAGTCCGGCCCTGTGTGCCCTGCTGCTCAAGCCGGGGCACAGCGAGCCGGCGGCACCGTTTCGCTGGTTCAACCGGGGATTCGAGCGCCTGACCCGGGCCTATGGTGCCGGCGTGGCGTTCTTTCTCAAGCGCAGTCTGCTCGGGGTGGTGCTGTTCGGGCTGATGATTGCGCTGACCTTTGGCCTGTTTTCCCGCGTGCCCGGCTCGCTGGTCCCGAGCGAGGATCAGGGCTACGTGCTGGCCAGTTATGTGTTGCCGCCGGCGGCCTCGCTGACACGCACGGCCAAGGTCAGCAGTGCGGTAACCGAAAAGCTGATGGCCCATCCGGCGGTCAAGGACGTGGTCACTTTCGCTGGCTACGACATTCTCAGCTCCGGCACCAACAGTTACTCGGGGGTATCGTTCATCCCGCTGCAGGACTGGAGCGAGCGCCCCGGCGCGGCGCTGGATGCGCGCAATCTGGTGGATGAGTTCAAGGAAATGGCGGCAGACCAGACCGACGGTTCGATCTATCTGTTCAATCCGCCACCAATTACCGGCATGAGTACTACCGGCGGCTTTGAAGGCTTTGTGCAGGACCGGCATGGCGGCAGTACCGAAGAAATGGATGTCAGGATCCACCAGTTGCTCGATGCGTTGAAAAAGCGTCCGGAACTGAACGGTGTGAAAACCACCTTCAACGCCGACGTGCCGCAGTATTACATCGACCTGGACCGCACCCGGGCACGCGCTCTCGGGGTGGCGGTCAATGATGTGTTCACTGCCATGCAGTCGACCTTTGGCAGCTACTACGTCAACGACTTCTCCATGGCCGGGCGTATCTGGCAGGTTTCGCTGCAGTCGGATGCCGAATTTCGCCGCAAACCGGAAGACCTGGCACAGGTTTACGTACGCTCGCGAAGCGGTGAGCTGGTGCCCTTGTCCACACTGGTGAAGGTCAAGCGCATTCTCGGTCCGGATATCTATACCCGCTTCAATGGCTACCCGTCGGCCAAGCTGATTGGTGCCCCGGCCGATGGTTACAGCAGCGGCCAGGCGCTGGCGGCAGTGCAGGAGGTGGCCGACGCAGTGCTGGGCAACGATTACTCGATCGGCTGGACCGGTTCGGCCTATCAGGAGATTGCCAGTCAGGGCTCGGGCAGCATGGCTTTTGTATTCGGCCTGATCATGGTCTTTCTGATTCTGGCGGCGCAATACGAGCGCTGGTCGCTGCCACTGGTGGTGGTAACGGCGGTGCCATTTGCGGTGTTCGGCGCGGTGCTCGCGGTGTGGCTGCGCGGCCTGGAAAACGACCTGTATTTTCAGGTCGGGCTGATTACCCTGATTGGTCTGTCGGCGAAGAACGCGATCCTCATCGTCGAATTTGCCGTGCTCTGCCGCGAGCGCGGCATGAATCGCCTGGATGCTGCCCTGCATGCGGCCAGGTTGCGCTTCCGGCCGATCATCATGACCTCGCTGGCCTTCATTCTTGGCTGTGTGCCGCTGGCCATCAGCAGCGGAGCCGGCTCGGCCAGCCGGCATTCGATCGGTACCGGGGTGATTGGCGGCATGCTGGCGGCGACCTTGCTGGCGACCTTCCTGATCCCGATGTTCTTCCTGCTGGTGGAGAAATTCACCAGTCGCGCTGACAAGGGATAGTGCTGTTCGCCACCAGCCTGCGAAAAGCTGTGTGTAACCAGGTCGCAAGGCGGGCGGGCCGCAGGGTGGGCTTCAGCCCACCAATACAATGCTGCCGATATGCGCCGGGCTGAGGCCCGGCCTACTCGGACTCTACCGCCTGGGCCACGCCGTCATGCAACGGCAAGCCGTAGCTTTGCAGCGCATGTGCAGGTGAAATCTGCGCACCCTGAATGCTGCCCAGTTGCAGCCACGACAGCTTGGGTTCGAGGATCAGTTTGACCAGTGATTCGGCTTCCTTGCTGGCCAGTGATGCATCGCAGAGCAGCAGGCTGCTGACGGCCAGGGTGCTGACAGCTTGCTTCTGTTCGGGATAGCTGCCGCTGGCAATGTTGAAGGCCAGGGTGCCGGGGCGGCTTTGCAGCAACTGTTCTACCGCCTTGGCCTCGAGGGGTAGCAGGCGCAGATGCATGTCTTGAGCAGCGGCGCGGATAGCATCGGCGGGCAGGCCGATGACCTGGATCAGGCCGTCGAGCCTGTCATCACGCAGTGCGGTCAGCGCTGCCTGCAGGTTCAGGCTGGTGATTTCGGAAAAATCTTCCGGCTGCAGGCCATGTGCTGCCAGCACGGCCAGTGCGGTGTCACGCGAGGCCGAACCCGGCAAACCAAGGTTGATGCGCTTGCCGCGCAAGTCGCTGATGCGCTGGGCGCCTTCGGCCTTGACCAGCACCTGCACCGGCTCCGGGTACAGGTTGGCCAGCACGCGCAAGCTGCCGTAGGCGCCCTTGCCGGCAAACGGGCCGATACCGTTGAACGCTTGCCAGGCCACATCACTCTGCGACAGTGCCAGTGTAGCGGTGCCTTCGCGGAGCATCTGCAGGTTGACCGTGCCGCCGTCGGTAAGCAGTGGCCGGATAATGATCTTGCGCTGCTTCGCCAGTTTTGCCAGGGCTTTGGCAAAGCGGCTGTACTGCCCGCTTTCCGGGCCGCCAGCGAGGGCAAAGCCGTTATGGCTGCGGGCGATGCGGCCTTCGATACTGCTCAGCGAACGGGTCATTTCTTCGGCAATGATCTTGCGGTCTTCCGGCCCGCTGCCCTCCGGAGACAGGTTCAGCGCGGTGGAGATGGCACTGATCAGCTGCTCGCGACTGCTGTCTTCTTCGCTCACCGGGCCATCGGTCGGCGGCTGGCTGAAGCCGTGCGGGGCGTGCAGCTGCCAGCCCTGGGGGCTGTCCTGGTAGATCATGCTGCCATGCACCTGCAACTGGTCACCGGCGTGGTTGCCACCACTCTCGATGCCGCTCAGTCCGCGCGGCCCGGCGCCAAGCAGGCTGACCAGACTGGCAACCCCGGGAACGTCCCAGCTGGAGAAGTCCCGATCCTTGTTCAGCTTCAGGGTCGCGTCAAAGTACAGCACGCGCCGTTCAGCGCCATCCTTGGCCGGTGCGGCAGGGGCAGAGCCCTGCCGGCGAAATTCGGTAATGCTGACGCTGTCCGGGCCGAGCGTCTGCTCCAGGCGCTGGTTCAGATCGTTGCGCAGGGCCTCGGCGTCAGGGCCCTGGCTGCAGGCGGCCAGCAACAGGAACAGGCCCAGCAGAATGATGCGTGGCATGTTCAACCCCCCACCCAGGACAGTGAAATGTAGCCGGTGAGAATCACCGCGTTGATAATGTCGATCAGGAAGGCGCCGACCAGTGGCACCACGATAAAGGCTTGCGGTGCCGGTCCGTAGCGCTGGGTGATGGCCTGCATGTTGGCGATTGCAGTGGCGGTCGCGCCCATGGCAAAGCCGCAGAAGGCGGCAGACATGACCGCGGCCTCGTAGTCGCGACCCACTGCGCGGAAGGTCAGCAGCGCGCCGAATAGCATGACCAGTGCGACCTGGAACAGCAGGATCACCAGTAACGGACCGGCCATGCTGGCCACGCTGACCAGGCTCAACGCCATCATGGTGATGGCCAGAAACAGCGACAGGCTGACTGACGAAATGAAGTCGATTGCCTTCAGGTTGAGTTGCAGCCCCAGCGGGCGGCCCAGATTGCGGATCAATACGCCGAGCAGCATGCACCAGAGGAAACTGGGCACGGTAACGCCGCTGTCGGCGAACAGGCTTGCCAGGGCCTGGCCACCGAGTACCGCGGCCAGGGTGGCGCACAGTACCGGCAGGAAACTGTAGGTAGCGATCGGGTTATGGGTGATGTCGTGTGCATCGCTGGGCACATCGGGGATTATTTCACCGCCGGACAATTTATGCCGCTTGATCAGCCATTGCGCCAGCGGGCCGCCGACCAGACCGCCGAGTACCAGCCCCATGGTGGCGGAGGTCATCGACAGCTCAAGGATCGACTGGATGTTGTGCTGTTCGGCGAAGGTCTGCGCGTAGGCGGCGCCGGTGCCGTGGCCGCCGATCAGGGTAATGCTGCCACCGACCAGCCCCATCAGCGGGTGCATGTCGAGGCCCAGCGCTGCCAGCAGGCCGAGGGCATTCTGCAGAAACAGAAAGGGGATCAGCACCAGTACGAACATCACCAGCCGCTTGCCGCCCTGGCCGAGCAGGCTGAGGTCGGCGGAGAGGCCGACAGCGGCAAAGAACGACAGCATCAGAATCGGCTTGAGCGTGTTGTCAAAGCTGATGCTGAAGTCACTCAGCTGTTCGGCTATGGCGAGCAGGACTGCTACCAGCAGGCCGCCGCTGATCGGCTCGGGAATGTTGTAGCGCGCCAGGGGGGCAATCACGCGGTTGAGCAGGTGGCCTAGTAATAGCACCAGAGCTGCGGCCAGCAGGGTTTCCACCGGTTGTAGAGTCACGCCAGGCTCCTTGCATGAAAAGCGGTGATGCTCACGCACAAGCCTGCGTGTCCATCCGGAAGGCTAAGCATAGTTGTACTGGCCAGTTTGTGACGAGTGATTTTAGCTGGTGCCGGCCAGCGCCTCGAGAAAGCTTTCCAGCACCAGATTGGGACGCCGTCCGCGGCGGGTTACCGCCGCCAGGCTGAGGTCGTAGAAACGCTCGGCGGGTTTCAGCGCGCGCAGGCGGCCCTCTTTCAACCAGGCCTCGGCGTAGTGATCAGGCAGATAGCCGATGAAGCGCCCGGTGAGAATCAGGAAGGCCATGCCTTCACGGTCCGAGGCGCTGGCGGTGCAGCGCAGCGCCTGGTAGTGCTGCTGGATTTCAGCGGGCAGGCGGAAGCTCGGAGCAATGGCATCCTGCTGATTCAGGCGCTCGTCTTCAAGCTTCGCGTCATCGACATAAAACAGCGGATGGCCGACCGCGCAGTAGAGCAGCGAGCGCTCGCTGTACAGTTGCTGGTAATCCAGCCCGGATAGCCCGCCAGCCTGCGGCACCACGCCGATATGCAGGCTGCCGCCGAGCACGCCTTGCTCGACCTCGTCCGGCGGGTTCATGCGGATATTGATGCGCACTTCGGGGCCCTGCTCCTTGAGGTGCGACAGGGCATGGGTGATGCGCATGTGCGGCAGGGTCACCAGATTGTCAGTCAGGCCGATGTTCAGCTCGCCACGCAGGTTGCGGTGCAGACCGTTGACCTCGGTGCGAAAGGTTTCCATCGCGCCGAGCAGTTGCTGGGCAGACTGATAGACCTCGCGGCCTTCGTCGGTCAGGGCAAAACCGGCCCGGCCGCGCTGGCACAGCCGCAGGCCCAGGCGTTGCTCCAGATCGCTCATGTGCAGGCTGATTGCCGAGCGGCCAATACCCAGGCTGGTTTCGGCCGCGGAAAAGCCGCCACATTCGACCACGCTGCGAAAGATGCGCAGCAGGCGGATATCAAAGTCACTGACCTGGGCCAGCGGGTCTGGGCGGCGGCTGCTCATTGTTTGGAAAACTCTAAACTAAAGATTGAAAAAGCATGATTTTACTGACTTTAAACCTCTGGCAACTTGCATGGCAAGAACCTGTAGGAGCGGCCCTGGTCGCGAACGGACTCGACAGCCTTCGCGGGCAAGCCCGCTCCCACACAAACTCCATCGCCAGCGCGAGACTGCCAAAATGACCATGCCAGAAACCGCACCGCTTATCTCCAGCCAACTGAAGCTGGATGCCCACTGGATGCCGTTTTCCGCCAACCGCAACTTCAAGCGTGATCCGCGGATCATCGTCGGCGCCGACGACAACTTCTTTATTGATGAAAGGGGCCGGCGCATCTTTGACAGCCTGTCCGGGCTGTGGACCTGCGGTGCCGGGCACAATCGCAAGGAGATCCAGGAAGCCGTGGCCAAACAGCTGGGCACCCTGGATTACTCGCCGGCCTTCCAGTACGGCCATCCGCTGTCGTTTCAGCTGGCTGAGAAAATCACCGAGCTGACCCCCGAAGGGCTGGACCATGTGTTCTTCACCGACTCCGGTTCCGAGTGTGCCGATACTGCGGTGAAAATGGCGCGTGCCTACTGGCGCCTGAAGGGCCAGCCAAGCAAGACCAAATTCATCGGTCGCGCCCGTGGCTACCATGGCGTGAATATCGCCGGCACCAGCCTCGGCGGCATCAATGGCAACCGCAAGATGTTCGGCCAGATGATGGATGCCGATCACCTGCCACATACCCTGCAGTCGCACCTGGCCTATACCAGAGGGATGGCTGCGACCGGCGGCGTCGAGCTGGCCAACGAACTGCTCAAGCTGATCGAACTGCATGACGCATCGAACATCGCCGCGGTGATCGTCGAGCCGATGGCCGGTTCGGCCGGCGTGCTGGTCCCGCCGCAGGGCTATCTGCAGCGCCTGCGCGAAATCTGTACGCAGCACAGCATCCTGCTGATCTTCGATGAAGTGATCACCGCCTTCGGCCGTATGGGCAAGTGGACCGGTGCCGAATACTTCGGCGTCACTCCGGACATCATGAACACCGCCAAGCAGGTCACCAACGGGGCCATTCCGATGGGTGCGGTGATCGCCTCCAGCGAGATCTACACCACCTTCATGAACCAGGCCATGCCCGAGCACATGGCCGAGTTCGGTCACGGTTACACCTACTCGGCCCACCCGGTAGCCTGCGCCGCCGGTCTGGCAAGTCTTGAATTGCTCAAGCGCGACAACCTGCTCGAGCAGTCCGCGGCACTGGCACCGGTATTTGAAGAAAAACTGCACGGCCTGAAAGGCAGCAAACATGTGCTGGACATCCGCAACTGCGGCCTGGCCGGCGCCATCCAGATCAACCCGCGCGATGGCGACGGGGTGATCCGCCCGTTCGAAGCAGGCATGAAGTTGTGGCAAGCCGGCTTCTACGTACGCTTCGGCGGCGACACCCTGCAGTTTGGCCCGACCTTCAACACCAGGCCCGAGCAGCTGGACACGCTGTTCAATGCGGTCGGTGAAACGCTGAACAGCCTCGACTAACGATCAAGTTTCTTCTGCAGGAGCGGGCTTGCCCGCGAACAGCTTCGCGGGCAAGCCCGCTCCTACAGGCATCGATGGTTCCCTCGCTCCGCGTGGGAACCCGTTGCGGGACGAGACGCTTGACCCAGAATTCAATTGATAGAGAGAAGCCCATGACTAGCATCGCCCACCTGATCAACGGCGAAACCGTTTCCACCAATGGCCGCACCGCCCAGGTCTTCAATCCCTCCATCGGCGCCGCCGTGCGTGAAGTCGAACTGGCCGATCGCGCCACCATGCAACTGGCCATCGATGCCGCCAAGGCCGCGTACCCGGCCTGGCGCAACACACCACCGGCCAAGCGTGCGCAGGTGATGTTCCGCTTCAAGCAGTTGCTGGAAGAGAACAAGGACAAGATCGTTGCGCTGATCAGCGAAGAGCACGGCAAGACCCTCGAAGACGCCCACGGTGAACTGCTGCGCGGTATCGAAAACGTCGAGTTCGCCTGCGCCGCCCCCGAGCTGCTCAAGGGCGAATACAGCCGCAACGCCGGCCCGGCCATCGACAGCTGGAGCGACTTCCAGCCGCTGGGCGTGGTCGCCGGCATCACCCCGTTCAACTTCCCGGCCATGGTGCCGTTGTGGATGTACCCGCTGGCCATCGTCTGCGGCAACTGCTTCATCCTCAAGCCGTCCGAGCGTGACCCGAGTTCGACCCTGCTGATCGCCAGTCTGCTGCTGGAAGCCGGTCTGCCCAGGGGCGTGATGAACGTGGTCAACGGTGACAAGGACGCGGTGGATGCGCTGATCGAGGCGCCCGAAGTAAAGGCCCTGAGCTTCGTCGGCTCCACGCCGATTGCCGAATACATCTACAGCGAAGGCACCAGGCGCGGCAAGCGCGTGCAGGCTCTGGGCGGCGCGAAAAACCATGCGGTGATCCTGCCCGATGCGGATATGGACAACACGGTGAATGCCCTGATGGGCGCCGCTTATGGCTCCTGCGGCGAGCGCTGCATGGCGATCTCGGTAGCGGTCTGCGTGGGTGACCAGGTGGCCGACACCCTGATTGCCAAGCTGACACCGAAGATCAAGGCACTGAAAATCGGTGCCGGTACTTCCGCCGGTCTGGACATGGGCCCACTGGTGACCCGTGCCCATTGCGACAAGGTGCGTGGCTACGTGGATGCCGGGGTGGCCGAAGGCGCCGAGCTGGTGGTCGATGGTCGCGGTCTGTCGGTAGCCGGCAACGAAAACGGCTACTTCCTCGGTGGCTGCCTGTTTGACCGGGTGACTCCGCAGATGAGCATCTATACCGATGAAATCTTCGGCCCGGTGCTGGTCATCGTGCGCGTCAACAGCCTGGAAGAAGCCATGCAGCTGATCAACGAGCACGAGTACGGCAACGGCACCTGCATCTTCACCCGTGACGGTGAAGCGGCGCGGCTGTTCTGTGACGAGATCGAAGTGGGCATGGTCGGCGTCAACGTGCCGCTGCCGGTACCGGTCAGCTACCACAGCTTCGGCGGCTGGAAGCGTTCGCTGTTCGGCGACCTGCATGCCTACGGTCCGGACGGTGTGCGTTTCTACACCAAGCGCAAGACCATCACCCAGCGCTGGCCGCAGCGCGCCAGCCATGAGGCGGCGCAGTTTGCCTTCCCCAGTAACAGCTGAGTAATACCCCCGGGGCTGGTCGCAAGATCAGCCCCTTTTTTTGCTGCAAGGCCCGGCTTGCGGGATGACTGGCGCACAGCGCTACCCGTCAGCCATGCGCTTGCACAGTACAACCAGCCGCGCGGGCGCGGCATTGGTGCAGTGCCCGGCCTGGCCGGTTACGGCACCCCTTGGGTGAGCGGGTTCACGCTTGATGTGAGCCGCAAGCCCGCTCTCCCAAGGGCAGCCCACTTCAACTACTTGTGAAGAGGACTTGCTATGACAAAACCCCTGATTGGCCTGCCGTTATGCCGCTGGCAACTGACTGACCGTGACATTGGCTGGTTTCACCTGGTCGGTGAAAAGTACATCAGCGCAGTCACCGGCTACGGCGCTTTTCCGCTGATGATTCCGGCCTTCGGCGATCAGCTGGATCTGGATTTCGTGCTGGATAGCGTCTCCGGCATCATGTTCGGCGGCTCACTGTCCAATCTGCACCCGAGCTTTTACAACGATGATCATCCCGGTCTGGGGCTGGCCGACAAACCGCGGGATGCCACGGTGCTGCGGCTGATGCGTGCCTGTATCGAGCGCGGTATTCCCCTGCTCGGTATCTGCCGGGGCGTGCAGGAAATGAACGTACTGTTCGGCGGCACCCTGCACCGCGAAGTGCATGCCGTACCCGGCCGGCTGGATCACCGCGAAGTCAAGGACGTGCCGGATGACGTGGCCTACGGGCCGATGCACAACGTCACCCTGACCGAGGGCGGACTGCTGCACCGGCTACTGGGTGAACGCGAGGTGGCGGTCAACTCGCTGCACGGGCAGGGCATTGATCGCCTGGGCGAGGGCCTGCAGGTCGAGGCCGTGGCCGAAGACGGGCAGATCGAAGCACTCAGCGTGAGCGACGCCAAAGCCTTTGCCGTGGGCGTGCAATGGCATCCGGAATATCGCTACTGGGAAAACCCGCAGTACCACACGCTGCTGCAGGCGTTTCATGATGCAGCGCAGGCGTATCAGGCGCAGAAGCAAGCCTGAATCGTTGCAGCAAAACCGGGAGCCCGTCGAGCGACGGGTTCTGGTTGTCGGTCGGCAGTGCGGTTCAGACCTTCTTCACAAACTCCGATTTCAGCTTCATCGCGCCGATACCATCGATCTTGCAGTCGATGTCGTGGTCGCCGTCGCACAGGCGGATACCCTTGACCTTGGTGCCGACCTTGACCACCAGTGACGAGCCCTTGACCTTGAGGTCCTTGATCACGCTGATGGTGTCGCCGTCCTGCAGCACGTTGCCGACCGCGTCGCGGATCACCTTGGCGTCCTCTGTCGCGTTGCCGGATTCCGTGGCAGACCACTCGTGGGCGCATTCCGGGCAGATCAGCAGGCCGGCGTCTTCGTAGGTGAATTCGGACTGGCATTTGGGGCAGGGTGGCAAAGTACTCACGGTAGATCCTCGGTGTTGGCCATTCTGGTCGGCCGCTGGGTGGAAAAGGCTTTTGTGCTTCGGCGCGGGTGTTGTTCAGCTACGCAGGCGCAGGGTCAGACCCTTGAGAAAGTTGCGCAGCAACTGGTCGCCGCACAGGCGGTAATTGTGATGCCCGGCCTTGCGGAACAGTGCGCTGAGTTCCGGCTTGGATACCGGGAAGTCGGCAGCCTGCAGAGTCTCGTGCAGGTCGTCTTCCTTGAGTTCGAAGGCCACGCGCAGCTTTTTCAGCACGATATTGTTGGTCATCGGCAGTTCGATGGCCGGTGCCGGACGGCTGTCATCACGGCCTCGGCGCAAGATCACCAGACCATCGAGAACGTGTGCCAGAACTTCATCGCTGCACAGCGTGTAACCGTCCTCGTCTTCCTTCTTGAGAAAACTGCTGATGCTCTTGCTGCTGATTTCGAGACCGCCGAGAGCGGCAATTTCAGCGACTTTGGCGTCACTGATGTCGAGCATGAAGCGCAGGCTGCGCAGTACATCGTTATTGAGCATGGGATTCCCTGGTTACAGTGGCCACGGATGCGTAGCCGGTCATGAAAGTGGGTCAGAATTTTTCGCCGGCGGCCAGATAGCGCCAGTGGCCGGGATCCATCTTGCGCAGGGAGACGCCGCCGATTCGCAGGCGCTTCATGCTGATAATCGTCAGGCCAACGCTGGCGCACAGATTGGCGATCAGACCGGGAGCCGGGTTCTTTACCGCCAGGCGCAGGCGATTTTCGCTCTGCCAGCTGGCCTTGACCGGCGCCAGACTCTGGCCCTTGTACAGCTGGCCCTGATTCATCCGGTTGAGGCCGTGCGGCGCTATTTCACCGCTGACCTCGACCACATACTCCTGCTCCAGCTTGCCGGCATCGTCGGTCAGTTTGCGCAGGGTGCGCCAGTCCTGGGTAAATACCAGCAGGCCGCCGGCACCGCTCTGCAGTGGCAGGGCGCTGTCGAGTCGGGCGAAGTGGCCTTTCAGCGGGCGGGTACCTTCACGGTGTTCGCTGGACAGGCTGGCCGGACTGATCAGCTGCAGGGCCGTGTCGGGGTTTGCCGCCACGGGCAGGTTGAGCAGCAGGGTGACCGGGTCGGCCTTGCTCAGGTCGGCATCGGGCAGCAGCTCGACCTTTTCATCGAGCACCTTGAACTGCGGTTCCTCGACTACCGTGCCGTCTACCGTCACCCAGCCACCTTCAATGTACAGTTCGGCTTCGCGACGGGAGCAGCCGACCAGTTCGATCAGGCGTTTGGACAGGCGGATTGGGTCGGTCATGGCGTTTGCCGGGCAAAGTGGGGAGCGCATTGTACCTCCCCGTGCAGCCTCGTGGCGGCTTCAGGGACGGGCCGGTTGTGGCCAGTCCAGTTTGCCGCTGGCGGTGAAGCGCTCGGCGAACAAGCCGCCACCGAGCTTGCCGCGCAGTTCATAGCCGATTTCCTGACCAGGTTGCAGGGTGCTGGCGCCCATGGCCTGGCGCAATATCGAATAGGCCGAGATGGTCAGCGGTACCTTGATCAGGCTTTCGCCAAAGCGGGGCACCTGGCCTTTCTGGTCGCTGACGCCGGTGGCCAGTGGTTGATCGTTGATCTCCATCTCCAGCGCAATGCCGTCGTAATCGATGGCGCTGTCGTTCGGATTCTGCACGCGCAGGGTCAGATTGAAACGCATCTCCATGCCCTGGCCGGGCAATGGCTCGATACCGGCGACGTCGATATTCAGCGGGTCGCGGGAGCTCAGGCTGCTGCAGCCAGCCAGCAGCAACACAAGGCACAAGCCCGTAAGGTAGCGCAGAGAAATGCTGCTGGATGACATGCGGTAGCTCCATAAGGGCGTCGGCGGGTTCTGCTCAAACGGGCAGTTGCGTGAGGCTGGCCGGCAAGAACGGGGGACTGCACACAGCGTCGATCATTCATGCGGTCTATGCAACCGCTGCCGGCCGCTACGGGTGCTGCCCGGGCTAGATTTATTGCAGCGCATGACACGGATGCATGTAAAAAATATAGAACTATCGAGCGGATCGCTCTGCTTGAGGAAGCCGTTTTACAGGTAATCATGCGGGTGTATTGCCACTGGTGGTGAGCGCGGCTGTTTTATTTATTTGACATATTTTGCCCATTTGGCAGACTGCAGGTCGGCAAGCATTTGCCATGGGAATGCCGTGATTCGCAGTTTCAGGCTTTACTGCAGGTAGTGGCATTTCTTCAACCCGAAGGTGACAGGTTTCTGCCCGCATGCCGGTAACGGTCATGCGCGATCCTTCCGGCCGATTCGGGTACGTATGTATGAAGGTAGTCCGGTTGTCCGGACTTCCGGAAAAATAATGGCAGAGCCTGTCTGCCCTCCAAGGTGACGTATGTCCGACAACACTGCAAAAACCGCCAAGACCCGCCGCAAACCGGTAGTGCTTATGAGCATGGGTACCTATGAGCGCAACGGCCATCCCTATCAGGTGATGACCCACAAATACATCCTGCCGATTACCGATATTTCCGATTGCGTACCGGTGCTGGCACCTACCTGCTGTGGCATCGAAGACCTGGATGCCTATCTGGACCTGGCGGATGGTGTGTACCTGACCGGTGCCGGCTCGAACATCGATCCGGCCTTGTATGGTCAGGAAAACATGACGCCGAAAAAAGCCCAGGACAAGGATCGCGACAATTTTGATCTGCCGCTGATCCATGCCGCGATCAAGCGCGGCCTGCCGATTTTTGCGGTGTGCCGTGGCATGCAGGAAATGAACGTGGCGCTCGGCGGTGATATTTATCAGAAGGCCTACACCCAGCCGGGCTTCATGGATCACCGTGAAGACGGCGATGATGCAATCGAGATCCAGTACGGGGAAAGCCATGCGATCAACATGGTGCCGGGCACCTGGTTTGCCGATCTGCTCGGGCAGCCGTCGATCATGGTCAACTCGCTGCATGGCCAGGCACTGAAGAATCTCGGACGCGGGGTGGAGCCGCTGGCGCATGCACCTGACGGCCTGGTCGAGGCGATTCATCTGCCTGAAGTGCCGCAGTTCACCCTCGCGGTGCAATGGCATCCGGAATGGCAGGCTGCCGAGAACCCGTTTTCGGTAAAGATCTATAAGGCGTTCGGCGATGCCTGTCGCGCCAGAGCGGCACAGCACGACGAGTAAGTTCTGCGCCTGTTGTGTCCCCAAGGCCGCCATGTGCGGCCTTTTTCATGCCGGTCTGGCGGTGAATCGGTTTTGTCGCAGGTCGATCCGGCCACAATCGTCTGCTGCTGATGCGCGGCACAGCGGTGCTGTATACAGTTCGCAGACATCCGGCTGGCGGATCAAATTTACAGGGGCGAGGTGTCCAGGATGGAACATGTTGATGTGCTGATAGTCGGTGCCGGAATTTCCGGGATAGGCGCGGCGGTCCATCTGTGCAAGCACAGCCCGCAGCGCAGTTACCTGATCCTCGAAAGTCGCGCGGCCATCGGTGGCACCTGGGACCTGTTCCGCTATCCCGGCATCCGTTCCGACAGTGACATGTACACCCTGGGGTACAACTTCAAACCCTGGACGCAGGGCAAGGCGATCGCCGATGGCGCAGCGATTCTCGACTATCTCGACGAAACCATCAGTGAACATCAGCTGCGCGAGCGGCTGCGCCTGGAGCACAAGGTCTGTGCAGCCGCCTGGGATTCCACGACCGCGCGCTGGACACTGGAGGTGCAGCATGCCGGCAAAACCGTGCAGTTTTCCTGCAACTTTCTTTACATGTGCTCCGGCTACTACGACTTCAACGAAGGCTACACCCCGGAATTTCCCGGCCGCGAGCAATTTGCCGGGCAGTTCGTGCATCCGCAGCACTGGCCCGAAGGGCTGGATTACCGGGGCAAGCGGGTGGTGGTGATCGGCAGCGGCGCCACGGCCATGACGCTGGTGCCGAATCTGGCGCGCGAGGCACAGGAAGTGGTGATGCTGCAGCGTTCGCCAACCTATGTGGTGTCGCGCCCGGCGCAAGACCGGCTGGCCAACCGTCTGCGCCGCTACTTGCCGGCCATGCTGGCCTATCAGCTGATCCGCTGGCGCAATGTGTTGCTGCAGATGTTCTATTTCAACCTGGCACGCCTGCGTCCGGAAAAATTCAAAGAACGCCTGCTGGACATGCTGCGCAAGGAGCTGGGGGATGCTGAAGTGGAGAAGCACTTCACCCCGAATTACCGGCCCTGGCAGCAGCGTTTGTGTCTGGTGCCCGACAGTGACCTGTTCCAGGTACTGCGCTCCGGCAAGGCGCGCATGGTCACCGGGCCGATCGATAGCTTCACGCCGGAGGGCATTCGCCTGCAGTCCGGGGAGCAATTGGCGGCCGACATCATCGTCAGTGCCACCGGACTCAAGCTGTTGCTGCTCGGTGGCATGCAGGTGCGCGTCGACGGGCGTGAGGTCGATCTGGCCGATACCTTCGGCTACAAGGGCATGATGTTTTCCGGGGTGCCGAACCTGGCAGTGGCCTTTGGCTACACCAATGCGTCGTGGACGCTCAAGGCCGACCTCTCCGGCGAATACCTGTGCCGCCTGCTCAATCATATGCAGGCCAGCCACAAACCGATCGTCACGCCACAACTGGATGATCCGCACATGCAACCGCTGCCCTGGCTGGACTTCACCTCCGGTTATGTCATGCGCGCCCGCGACCGGCTGCCCAGGCAGGGCACGCGCCTGCCCTGGCGGCTGTATCAGAACTACATAAAAGATCTGCTGCTGTTCAGGTTCTCGAAACTGGACGACGGCGTGTTGCGCTTCAGCGAGCCAGTGGCGGCGCCGGCTACTCGACCAGCGCCACCGATTTGACCTGCGCCCAGGCTGACTGGCCGGCATGCAGGCCCAGGGCGTCAACGGCGCGCCAGGTCACCCGCGCCAGCAGGATGGATTCAGCGCAACGCAGGCGGAGCAAGGCCTGTGATGGGTGGTTGTCGGCACTGACCGATTCGATCACGCAGGGCAGATGATTCTGGATGCTGGTGCGGGTCGGTTCTTCGGTGGCAATGCTGACATCGCGCGCCATTACCCGCAGCCGCACTTTTTTCCCCAGCGGCACACCGCTGTCGCGCAACCACAGACTGCCACCGGCGAAACGCACGCAGGCCAGATGCCATTGCCGGTCGCGCTGACTGATCTGGCCCTCCAGCAGTGCCCCGGCGTCCTCGCCGTGAGCCAGGGGGCTGGCGCTGGCCGAGAGGACTTCGGCAACCGCGCCAGCAGCCTTGATCTGTCCGCGCTCCAGTACCACCAGCTGGTCGGCCAGGCGCGCGGCTTCATCGGCGGAGTGGGTGACGTAGAGCATGGGGATTTTCAGCTCGTCGCGCATTTTTTCCAGCCACGGCAGGATGTCCTGGCGGCGGCTGTAATCCAGCGCAGTCAGCGGTTCGTCGAGCAGCAGCAAGCGCGGGCTGGTGGCCAGGGCGCGGGCGATCGCCACCCGCTGCCGTTCGCCGCCGGACAGCTGGTGGCTGCGCCGCCGGAGCAGGCTGCCGATACCGAGCAGTTCGATCGCGTCCTGCAGTGCGCCAGTGGCTGCCGCTGACTGGTTGCGGCGCAGCCCGTAGTGCAGGTTGCCCTGCACATCAAGGTGCTCGAACAGGCTGGCTTCCTGGAACACGTAACCCAGCGGGCGGCGCCAGGTCGGCAGGAACAGACCGGCCTGATCGTCCTGCCAGACTTCGCCGTTGATCCGCACCAGGCTGTTGCTTGCTCGTTCCAGACCGGCAACGCAGCGCAGCAGGCTGGTTTTGCCGGAGCCGGAAGCACCGAACAGTACGCTGATGCCGTGGGCGGGGAGGGCCAGGTCCACCGCCAGTTCGAAGTCGGGACGTGCCAGGCTCAGCCTGATCCGGTTGAGGTGTTCGCTCATGGCATGACCCGCAGGTTGCGCCGGTTGAGCAGGCCCAGACCGAGCAATACGGCGAAGGAGAACAGCACCATGCTGCCGGCCAGCCAGTGGGCCTGGGTGTACTCCATGGCTTCGACGTAGCCGTAGATCTGGGTGGACACCACCTGGGTCTTGCCAGGGATATTGCCGCCGATCATCAACACCATGCCAAACTCGCCCACGGTATGCGCAAAGGTCAGAATGGCTGCGGTGATAAAGCCGGGCAGCGCCATCGGCAGCGCCACGCTGATAAACGCATCCAGTGGTCTGGCGCGCAAGGTGGCGGCGACCTCCATGGGGCGCCTGCCCAGTGCCTGAAACGCATGCTGCAGAGGTTGCACGGCAAACGGCAGGGAAAAGATCAGCGAGCCCACTAGCAGCCCGGAAAAGGTGAAAGACAGGATGCCCAGGCCCAGCGCCACGGTCAGCTGGCCCAGCGGGCCATGCGGGCCGAGTGCCACCAGCAGGTAAAAGCCGAGTACGGTCGGCGGCAGCACCAGCGGTAGCGCCACCAGTGCGCCCACCGGCGCGCGCCAGACCGAGCGGGTGTGGGCCAGCCACCAGGCCAGGGGCGTCGCGATAATCAGTAACAGCAGGGTGGTCAGGCTGGCCAGTTGCAGCGTTACCCAGACTGCCTGCAATGCCTCGGGGCTGAGCGGCATGGTGGTCAGAATCCGTATCCGTAGGACTGCATGATGCTGCGTGCCTTTTCCCCGCGCAAATAATCTGCCAGTGCCAGCGCTGCCGGATTGTCCGCGCCGGCCTTGAGGATCACTGCATCTTGCAACAGCGGGCTGTGCAGTTCGGCAGGCACGATCCAGGCCGAGCCCTCGCGGATCCGGCCGTCGGCAAATACCTGCGACAGCGCGACAAAGCCCAACGGCGCGTTGCCGCTGGCAACAAACTGGTAGGTCTGGGCAATGTTCTCGCCCTGCACGAATTTGCTCTGCAGTTGCTGCCGCAGACCGAGCTTGTCGAGTGTCTCTAGCGCGGCGGCACCGTAGGGTGCCAGTTTGGGGTCAGCCAGGGCGATGCGCGTAAACCGCTCCGAGCGCAACACGGCACCTTCGGCATCGACCAGTCCCGGCTCTGTGCTCCACAGCACCAGTTGGCCAATCGCGTAGGTGAAGCGCGTGCCGGCTACTGCCAGGCCTTCACGCTCAAGGCGCTCGGGAGTGGTCTGGTCGGCAGCCAGAAGTAGCTGGAAGGGGGCGCCATGGCGGATCTGCGCATAAAATTTGCCGGTCGCACCCGTGGAGAGCACGGCCTTGTGACCGGTGTCCTGCTCGAAAGCCGCAGCGATTTTTTGCATCGGTGCGCTGAAGTTCGCTGCCAGAGCGACGCTGACTTCCGCTGCATAAGTGCTGGAAGTAAAACAGAAGAGGCTGATCAACCCGGCCAGCAGTCGTCGCATAACGTGTTCCAAAATTCAGTTTCAGAAAGCACAAAGCCCCGGAGTACGGGGCTTTGTGCTGTTTTTGGTGGAGCCGGGGGGATTTGAACCCCCGTCCGCCAGTACTCCGCTGTCGGTTCTACATGCTTAGCCGTGTCTACTGAGTTAACCCTTGGCCGCCCGACGGGCAGGGTGCTTTGGGCGAGTTGTGTAATGTTTAGCCGCTTCGTCCACAACGTACTGCACGGCGATTCTGTTCTATCTGACAATCATTTCGGGTTTACAGACATCCCCTGATGATTGCTGGAGCCGAAGCTACCAGAAGTGGCACTTGGCTGCTTACGCAGCTAGTTGCGCACCGTAATTGTCGTCATTGGCAATTATGGATTTTGCAACAGTGGATTTACGAGTTCTGTTACCAACTCGGCATGCCCCTCGAGTTTCATCACCGGCGTCGAATCCTAATCGGCCCCAAAACTGTCGTGGTCGGTACTACGACCAGCAGTGTACGTTAAAGGTTCCCTGCAGTCGATCAGCTCGCGTTATCTGACTGGCGGTCAGTGGCGCATGGCGCGCGCGACTTCGCGGTCGGAATCGCGTTCCTTCTCGGTGTTGCGCTTGTCGTATTCCTTCTTGCCCTTGCCCAGACCGATCTCGCACTTGATCAGATGCTGCTTCCAGTAGATCGCCAGTGCTACGCAGGCAAAGCCTTTCTGCTGCACGGCGGTGGTTATCTTTTCCAGTTCGCGCTTGTTCAACAGCAGTTTGCGTGTGCGCAGCGGATCGGCGATGACATGGGTGCTGGCGGTGGTCAGCGGGGCGATGTGGCAGCCGATCAGCCAGGCTTCGCCATTTTTCAGCAGTACATAGCTGTCGACCAGCTGGGCTTTGCCAGCGCGCAGGCTTTTGACTTCCCAGCCAGCCAGAACCATACCTGCCTCGAACTTGTGCTCGATGAAGTAGTCGTGGCGGGCCTTCTTGTTTTGGGCAATGGTGCCCTGCGGGTGTTTCTTCTGCTTGCTCATAGGCGGCGCATTATAGGGGTTACGCTGCCGGCAGGCTATGCCGTAGCTTGCGCCTTGAGCGGGTTGCCTGAATACCGGACAATGCGCAGCTGGAAAACAGGTGCCGGCGCTGCAGGTGCTTGTTGCATGGAGAGGAACTGGCAGGATTATGACTACCCACATACAGCGTTCGGCGTTGTTGCCTTATCCGGCACAGGCGCTGTTTGATCTGGTCAATGATGTGCCGGCTTATCCGCAGTTCTTGCCCTGGTGTGCTGCTGGCGAGGTGCTGGAGCAGGATGACGAGCACATGCTGGCTGCGTTGACTGTTGCCAAGGGCAACGTGAGTCAGCGCTTTCTGACGAAAAACAACCTGCAACCGGGACGTCGCATCGAAATGAGCCTGCGCGAAGGGCCGTTCACCGATCTGCATGGTATCTGGGAGTTCAAGGCGCTCGGAGAAAAGGCCTGCAAGATCAGCCTCGACCTGACTTTCGAGTATGCCGGTCCGCTGGTCAAGGCAACGCTGGGGCCCTTGTTCACTCAGGCCGCCAATACGCTGGTCGATGCATTCTGTCAGAGGGCTAAGCAGCTCCATGGATAAGCGCAATATAGCGGTAGAGGTTGTATATGGCCTGCCAGACAAGCAGAAGCTGCTGAAGCTGAGTGTGCCGGCCGGAACAACAGTTCGCGAAGCGGCAATCCGTTCGGCAATGGACAGCTATTTTCCGGGGCTTGATCTGACGCAGAGCCCGCTGGGGATTTTTGGCAAGGCGGTAGCCAAGCCGGAGGAGCGCGTGCTTGAAGAGGGCGAGCGGGTGGAAATTTACCGGCCCTTGATTGCCGATCCCAAAGAAGTGCGCAAGCAGCGTGCGGCCAAGGCGGCCAAAGCCCGGCAAGAAACCCCGGCAGAGTGATGGCGAACCCACAAAAAAGCCCGGCGAGCCGGGCTTTTTTGTGGGAAGTGTTGGTTACTGGGGCGTTTCTTCGAGCGGTTCCGGTGTAGGAACTTCGATCACCTCGGTGGTGTCCACCTCGATTTGCAGCTGTTCCTCCAGCGAGCCAGGCTTGGCCTTTTCCTGCTGGGCGGGCTGTTCGACAGCTTTTTCATCAATGGTGGTGATGGTCGAGTCACTGAGGATCACCGCCTGGTCGCCCATGCCCGGCACAAAGTCACCGGAAAGCCCGGAAAGTTGTTCGGCATCACTGAAGAACAGGGTTTCCTGCTCTTGTAGGCGCTTCCCGCCTCCCGGCTGGATGGTATAGATGTAATCCCAGCGGTTGGGGTGGAAGGTGTCCTGAATCAGTGCTGTGCCCAGTGCAAAGTGGCTCTGGCTGCGACTCATGCCGGGGCGCAGCTTGTCGACCATGTCCTGGGTGACAATGTTGCCCTGTTGGATGTCGATTTTGTAAACGCAGCCGGCTAGAGCGGTCACGCCGATCAGGCTGATGAGGCTCAGCAGGCGTTTGGTGTTTTGCATCGGAGAGTGACTTCCACTATCTTGGCGGGAATTGAGAACCGATCATACCTGCATTAGACGGAGCTGCGAAGCAGCATCCTGCGAGAAACCAATTCATGGCTGAAAATACTGAACTGCGCAAAGCCGGCTTGAAGGTGACCCTGCCCCGGCTGAAGATTCTTCAATTGCTCGAATCTGCCGGACAACGGCACATGAGTGCGGAGGATGTCTACAAGGCGCTGATGGAGGCCGAGGAAGACGTTGGTCTGGCGACGGTATACCGGGTTTTGACCCAGTTCGAGAGCGCCGGTCTGGTAGTCAGGCACAATTTTGATGGTGGTCATGCAGTGTTTGAGCTGGCCGATGGCGGCCATCATGACCACATGGTCTGTGTGGATACCGGTGAGGTGATCGAATTCATGGATGCCGAGATCGAGCGTCGGCAGAAGGAAATTGTCAAACAGCACGGCTTCGAACTGGTCGAGCACAATCTGGTGCTGTATGTGCGCAAGTCGCGAAAAAAAGATGCCTGACGCATTGTTGATGCGTGTCTGCGACGGCGACCCGGGGGTCGCCGTTTTTTATGCCTGATCAATTGTTGGCGATCGTCACCAGCTTGCGTGCGTGAGCCAGGGACTCTTCTGTCAGGTCGACACCGCCGAGCATGCGTGCGATTTCCTCGATTTGCGCCGCTTTGTCCAGTGCGGTGATGGCTGTGCGGGTTTCACTGCTGCCGCGCTCCTTGTGCACGAACAGGTGCTGATGCCCCTGTGCCGCCACTTGAGGCAGGTGCGTGACGGTCAGTACCTGGCCATGCTCGCCCAGTTGGCGCAGCAGTTGGCCGACCACTTCTGCGGTGGGCCCGCCAATGCCTACGTCCACTTCGTCAAAAACCAGTGTCGGCACTCTGGATGTCTGCGCAGTGATGACCTGAATGGCCAGGCTGATGCGCGAAAGCTCTCCTCCCGAGGCTACTTTTGCCAGCGCCTTGAGCGGCTGCCCGGGGTTGGCGCTGACCAGGAATTCAACCAGTTCCAGGCCGGCGGGGTGTGGGTCGTTGGTGTCGGTAGCAGGCAGCTCAATGCCCAGCCGCCCTCCCGGCATGCCCAGCCGCTGCATCTCGGTTTCAACGGCAGTCGAGAGCTGGGCGGCCGCAGTCTGGCGCATC
Source organism: Pseudomonas pohangensis (assembly GCF_900105995.1). Lineage (NCBI taxonomy): Bacteria > Pseudomonadati > Pseudomonadota > Gammaproteobacteria > Pseudomonadales > Pseudomonadaceae > Pseudomonas > Pseudomonas pohangensis. The sequence goes on from NZ_LT629785.1 coordinate 554,910, forward strand.
CGGCTGAGTTCGGTGGCCTTTTCCTGGTAGTGACGGGCATAGGCGTCCAGCTCTGTCTGTAACTGCTCGACGGCCAGATCGTCGGCATTCAGTCCGTCCAGTTCTTCGAGCAGTTTCTGCTGCAAGCCGGGCAGCTCCAGAGGCTTGATCCGGTGCTTGCGCGCCAGGTTGTAGATGGCGTCGAGTCGCTCTTCCAGCAGTTGCTGGCGCTGCGGGTCAGCATCAAAGTGGTCGAGAAAACGATTCAGTTCGCCCACCGCTTCCTCGACCTGTATCTGCGCGCTGGTCAGCAGGCTGACGGTTTCACTGATGGCGCCGGTATGTCCGGGGAAGGCGGTCAGGCGTTGCAGGCTGGTGGCCAATGCCGACAGCACGTTGCCGGCATCACTGTCGCTGCACAGGTCGAGAACCTGCTTGCAGGCTGCAAGCAGCTGTTCGGCGTTGCTCAGGGTGCGGTGTTCCTGCTCCAGTTGCTCCAGTTCGTGATCACCCAGGGCCAGATTTTCCAGTTCTTCGATCTGGTAGCTGAGTAGCTGGTGCTGGGCCCGCTGTTCGTTGCTGTTGCTGGACAGGCGCTGCAGTTGCTGGCTGGTCTGGCGCCAGCGCTGAGCGGCCAATTGCACCTGACGGGCCAGTTCGCTGGCGCCGGCGAACTCATCGAGCAGGCGTCTATGGGTGTCGGTTTTCAGCAGCGACTGGTGCTCGTGCTGGCTGTGAATATCGATGAGTAGTTCGCCGAGGGCCTTGAGATCCGCTTGCGGGCAGGGGCTGCCATTGATGTAGGCGCGTGAGCGGCCTTCGGCGGTAATGACCCGGCGCAGGATGCACGGGCCGTCCTGATCCAGGTCGCGCTGGGCCAGCCAGTCGCGGGCTTCGGGTATTTCACTCAGATCAAAGCTGGCGAGGATGTCGGCCTTGTCACTGCCGGGGCGCACTACGCCGCTGTCGGTACGGTCGCCAAGGGCCAGGCCAAGGGCGTCGAGCATGATGGATTTGCCGGCACCGGTCTCGCCGGTGATCACCGTCATGCCCTGCTGCAGTTCAATATCGAGGTGTTCGACGATGGCGAAATTGTTCACAGCCAGATGGATCAGCATGGGGCACCTCGAATGTTGAATGCTGTGTATTTATACAGTATCCGATTTGCTGCTGACAATCACCTTTGCCCTTGAAGCCGGGCACACAGTCCCCATATAGATGCTCAGTGCAAGGCGGAAGCGTGTTGACGCCCCAATTGAGAGGAAAAGTTGATGGTTGACGAAGTGGATCTGGATAGCCCGAACCCTGAAGCCCGGCAAACTGCGGAGGCAGGCGAGGATTTGCAGGCGCGCATTCAAACGCTCGAAGAGCAGCTGGCCGAGGCGCAGGACCAGTCCCTACGGGTTGCTGCCGACATGCAGAACGTGCGTCGGCGTGCCGAGCTTGATGTCGAGAAGGCACACAAATTTGCGCTGGAAAAGCTGGTCACCGACCTCCTGCCGGTGGTTGACAGCATCGAGCGCGGACTTGAGTTGACCAGTGCGGATGATGAGGCGAGCAAGCCTGTGCGTGAAGGCATGGAGCTGACCCTCAAGTTGCTGGTCGATACCCTCAAGCGTTATCAGGTAGATGCGCTGGATCCACATGGCGAGCCCTTCAATGCCGAGCACCATCAGGCGATGGCCATGCAGGAAAGTCCCGAGGTGGAGCCCAACAGTGTGCTCAAGGTGTTCCAGAAAGGGTATCTGCTCAATGGCCGCCTGTTGCGGCCTGCCATGGTTGTGGTGAGCAAGGCGCCGTCTGCAACCCAGTCCTAGATCGATGGGTGTACTTGAAATTTCCAAGGCAACCCCCATCTGTTAGTTCAAGCGTTTAATGCTGCCGTGATGACCTGATTGCAGGTTGTGGCGGTAATCAAGAATCAAGTCAAAGTATTGGAGAATATTCATGGGCAAGATTATCGGTATCGACCTGGGGACCACCAACTCCTGCGTCTCCATTCTGGAAAACGGCAAAGCCAAAGTCATCGAGAACGCCGAAGGTGCACGCACCACGCCATCGATCATTGCCTATGCCAATGACGGTGAAATTCTGGTTGGCCAGTCGGCCAAGCGCCAGGCAGTGACCAATCCGCATAACACCCTGTATGCGGTGAAGCGCCTGATTGGCCGTCGTTTTGCTGAGGATGTCGTACAGAAAGACATCCAGATGGTGCCGTACAAGATCGTCAAGGCTGACAACAACGACGCCTGGGTCGAGGTCAACGGCCAGAAGATGGCGCCGCCGCAGATCTCTGCGGAAATTCTGAAGAAAATGAAAAAAACCGCCGAAGACTATCTGGGCGAAGCAGTCACCGAAGCGGTTATCACCGTGCCGGCCTACTTCAATGACAGTCAGCGTCAGGCGACCAAGGACGCCGGCCGCATCGCCGGTCTGGACGTCAAGCGCATCATCAACGAGCCGACCGCGGCAGCACTGGCCTATGGCATGGACAAGGCCAAGGGCGACCACACCGTGATCGTCTATGACCTGGGCGGCGGAACCTTCGACGTGTCGGTAATCGAGATTGCCGAAGTGGATGGCGAGCACCAGTTCGAAGTACTGGCCACCAACGGTGACACCTTCCTCGGCGGTGAAGATTTCGATATTCGTCTGATCGACTACCTGGTCGACGAGTTCAAGAAAGAAACCGGCATGAACCTCAAGGGTGATCCGCTGGCCATGCAGCGCCTGAAGGAAGCCGCCGAGAAGGCCAAGATCGAGCTGTCTTCCAGCCAGTCGACCGACGTCAACCTGCCGTACATCACTGCAGATGCCAGCGGACCGAAGCACCTCAACGTGAAGATTTCCCGTGCCAAGCTGGAGTCGCTGGTTGAAGATCTGGTGCAGCGCACCATCGAGCCATGCCGTATCGCCCTGAAAGATGCCGGCATCGAGATCAGCGCGATCAACGACGTGATTCTGGTCGGTGGCCAGACCCGTATGCCGCTGGTGCAGAAGCTGGTGACCGAATTCTTCGGCAAGGAAGCGCGCAAGGACGTCAACCCGGACGAAGCCGTAGCCATGGGCGCGGCGATTCAGGGTGCGGTACTGGCCGGTGACGTCAAGGACGTATTGCTGCTGGACGTTACGCCGCTGACGCTGGGTATCGAGACCATGGGCGGCGTGATGACCGCACTGATCGAGAAGAACACCACCATTCCGACCAAGAAGTCGCAGGTGTTTTCCACCGCCGATGACAATCAGGGCGCGGTAACCATCCACGTGCTGCAGGGTGAGCGCAAGCAGGCCGCTGGCAACAAATCGCTGGGCAAGTTTGATCTGGCCGAGATTCCGCCGGCGCCGCGTGGCGTACCGCAGATCGAAGTAACCTTCGATATCGACGCCAACGGTATCCTGCATGTTGGCGCCAAAGACAAGGCCACCGGCAAGACCCAGTCGATCGTGATCAAGGCCAACTCCGGTCTGTCCGAGGAGGAAATCGAGCAGATGGTGCGTGATGCCGAGGCCAATGCCGAGGAAGACCGCAAGTTCGAAGAGCTGGCCACTGCGCGCAATCAGGGCGATCAGCTGGTGCATGCCACCCGCAAGATGGTCACTGAAGCCGGTGACAAGGCGACCGACGATGAGAAGGCGGCGATCGAGAAAGCGCTTGGCGAACTGGAAGTTGCCGTCAAGGGCGACGACAAGGCTGACATCGAGGCGAAAATGACCGCGCTGTCCCAGGCCACCGCACCGCTGGCACAGAAGATGTATGCCGAGCAGGCGGAAGCCGGCCAGGCGGCGCCGGAAGGCGAGCAGGCACAGGCTGGCGATGATGTGGTCGATGCCGAGTTCGAAGAGGTTAAAGACAACAAGTAACCTGCCTGTCTGGCTGTTGCCTTGCCGGAATAGCGGTGCGGCAACGGCCATGCGCTCCGGTTTTCCGGTGTCAGCGTTGACTGGATAAAAGCCGCGCGGGAGCTTGCTCCCGCGTAGGCGTATCTGGAGTAGATGAATTTGAAGGTGTTGATGATTTATGGCCAAGCGTGACTATTACGAAATCCTCGGTGTCGAGCGGGGCGTTAGCGAAGCGGAGTTGAAAAAGGCCTACCGCCGTCTGGCAATGAAATATCACCCGGATCGCAGTCCGGATGACAAGAACGCCGAAGAAAAATTCAAGGAAGCCAGCGAAGCCTACGAAGTGCTCTCCGATGCGGCCAAGCGTTCGGCTTATGATCAGTACGGCCATGCCGGGGTTGACCCGCAGATGGGCGGTGGCGGCGGATTTGGCGGCGGGAACTTCTCCGATATTTTCGGCGATGTGTTCAGCGATTTCTTTGGTGGCGGCGGCGGTCGTGGCGGTCAGCGCGGTGGCCCCCAGCGCGGCAGTGATCTGCGCTACACGCTGGATCTCGATCTGGAAGATGCCGTTCGCGGGACCACGGTAACCATTCGTGTACCGACGCTGGTCAACTGCAAGCCCTGCGAGGGTTCCGGAGCGAAGAAAGGCAGCACTCCGGTGAGCTGTACGACCTGTGGCGGTATCGGCCAGGTGCGCATGCAACAGGGCTTCTTTTCGGTGCAGCAGACCTGTCCGCGTTGTCATGGCAGCGGCAAGATGATCACCGATCCCTGCACCAGCTGCCACGGGCAGGGCCGGGTTGAAGAGCACAAGACGCTTTCGGTCAAGGTTCCGCCAGGTGTGGACAGCGGGGATCGGATTCGTCTCACCGGCGAAGGTGAGGCGGGCGCCCAGGGCGGGCCGGCAGGCGACCTCTATGTGGTAGTCAGCGTGCGCGAGCACCAGATTTTCCAGCGCGATGGCAAGCACTTGTATTGCGAAGTGCCGATCAGCTTCGTCGATGCTGCGCTGGGTGGCGAGCTGGAAGTGCCGACCCTTGATGGCCGGGTCAAGCTGAAGATCCCGGAAGGTACCCAGACCGGCAAGCTGTTCAGGCTGCGCGGTAAAGGGGTGGCACCGGTGCGTGGTGGTGGTGCAGGTGACCTGATGTGCAAGGTGCTGATCGAGACGCCGGTCAAACTGACCCGGCATCAGCGCGAACTGCTCGAAGGCTTCCGCGACAGTTTGCAGGGTGACGAATTGCACTCACCCAAGACCAGTAGCTGGTTTGAGGGTGTAAAGCGTTTTTTCGGTGATCTTTGAGCGGTTTGCGTAAGGTTGCGGCTTGGGTCTGAGGGCGTGGATCCCTGAACTATGGAGCAAGAGAGATGCCACGAATAGCAGTGATGGGTGCCGCCGGGCGCATGGGCAAAACCCTGGTCGAAGCGGTGCAGCAGGCCGCAGGTGCGGAGCTGGGGGCGGCGTTTGACCGGCCGGACAGCAGTCTGATCGGTGCGGATGTGGGCGAACTGGCTGGCGTTGGCAAGCTGGGCTTGAGTCTGCAGGCCGACCTGCGCCAGGCGCTGGAGCAGTTTGATGTGCTGATCGATTTCACCCATCCCACGGTTACCCTGCAGAACCTCGAAATATGCCGTCAGGCCGGCAAGCCCATGGTGATTGGCACTACCGGTTTTTCCGCAGACGAAAAGCAGCTGCTGGCTGAGGCCGGCAGAGAGATTCCGATCGTCTTTGCGGCCAATTACAGCGTGGGTGTGAACCTCTGCCTGAAATTGCTGGATACGGCGGCCCGGGTGCTGGGCGATGACGTCGATATCGAAATCATCGAAGCCCATCACCGGCACAAGGTGGATGCCCCTTCCGGCACCGCCTTGCGCATGGGCGAAGTGGTGGCCAATGCGCTGGGTCGCGATCTGCAGAAGGTAGCGGTGTATGGGCGCGAAGGCCAGACCGGTGCCCGTGCCCGTGAAACCATTGGCTTTGCCACAGTGCGCGCCGGCGATGTGGTCGGTGATCACACGGTGCTGTTTGCGGCCGAGGGCGAAAGGGTGGAAATTACCCACAAAGCCTCCAGCCGCATGACCTTCGCCAGTGGTGCAGTGAGGGCGTCGTTATGGCTGTCAGGCCAGCCGGCCGGGCTGTATGACATGCAGGATGTGCTGGGGCTGCGCTGAATACACTGCAACATGCCCTGCGCGGTGGACCGAAAAAGCCTTTCCCTGTAGACTTCCCGCTTTAGTGTATCCACTAAAAGTTGCGCAGAATGAATAAGTAGAAAAAGCGGGGTGACGGTCGATACGTCATCCCGCTTTTTTTGCGATTTGCTGTGCGCGAAGTATCGACTGACGGGAGGTCTTCTTGAGTAAGCCAGCCATACTCGCCCTTGCTGATGGCAGCATTTTTCACGGCGAGGCCATCGGTGCAGATGGCCATACTATTGGTGAGGTCGTATTCAATACGGCTATGACCGGTTATCAGGAAATCCTTACCGATCCTTCCTATGCCCAGCAGATAGTCACGCTTACCTATCCGCATATCGGCAATACCGGCACCACCCCCGAGGATGCCGAGTCGCACCGCGTCTGGGCGGCAGGGCTGGTTATTCGTGACTTGCCGCTGACGGCGAGCAACTGGCGGAACAAGTTGCCGCTGGCAGACTATCTGGTTGAAAACGGTACGGTAGCGATTGCCGGCATCGACACCCGTCGCCTGACGCGCATTTTGCGTGAAAAAGGCTCGCAGAACGGCTGCATCCTGGCCGGTGCGGGTGCTACTGCGGAAAAAGCCCTGGAACTGGCGCGCAGCTTTCCCGGCCTCAAGGGTATGGATCTGGCGAAAGTGGTCAGTTGTGACGCCGGCTACGAGTGGCGCTCGAGCGTCTGGTCGCTGCAGACCGACAGTCACCAGGACATAGCAGCCGGCGATCTGCCTTATCACGTGGTGGCCTACGATTACGGGGTCAAGTTCAACATCCTGCGCATGCTGGTGGCACGGGGTTGCCGCCTGACGGTGGTGCCTGCGCAAACGCCGGCCAGTGAAGTACTTGCTCTCAAGCCGGATGGCGTCTTCCTGTCCAACGGTCCTGGCGATCCGGAGCCTTGCGATTACGCCATTCAGGCCATCAGGGACGTGCTGGAAACCGATATTCCGGTATTCGGTATCTGCCTCGGCCATCAGTTGCTGGCTCTGGCTTCAGGTGCGAAGACCATGAAAATGGGCCATGGCCATCATGGTGCCAACCACCCGGTACAGGATCTGCAAAGCGGCGTGGTGATGATCACCAGCCAGAACCACGGTTTCGCTGTCGACGAGAACAGCCTGCCGGCTTCCCTGCGCGCGACGCACAAGTCCTTGTTCGACGGCACCCTGCAGGGGATCGAGCGTACGGACAAGGTGGCCTTCAGCTTTCAGGGTCACCCGGAGGCGAGCCCCGGGCCGCATGACGTAGCACCGCTGTTTGATCGTTTTATTGCCGCCATGGCTGCACGCAGCCCGCAACAGAGTCAGTAAAGCCAGTAGAGCCAAGGAATTCGAGAGTTACCCATGCCAAAACGTACAGATATCAAAAGCATCCTTATTCTCGGCGCCGGACCCATTGTCATTGGTCAGGCCTGCGAGTTCGACTATTCAGGTGCTCAGGCGTGTAAAGCGCTGAAGGAAGAAGGCTTTCGCGTCATCCTGGTGAACTCCAACCCCGCCACCATCATGACCGATCCGGCCATGGCCGATGCCACCTACATCGAGCCGATCAAGTGGCAAACAGTGGCCAAGATCATCGAAAAGGAACGCCCCGATGCGCTGCTGCCGACTATGGGCGGGCAGACCGCGCTGAACTGCGCGCTGGATCTGGAGAAGCACGGTGTCCTGGAAAAATTCGGCGTAGAGATGATTGGCGCCAATGCCGACACCATCGACAAGGCCGAAGACCGTTCGCGCTTCGACAAGGCAATGAAGTCCATTGGTCTGGCCTGCCCGGTTTCCGGCATCGCGCACAACATGGAAGAGGCTTACGGCGTACTGGAGAAGGTCGGTTACCCCTGCATCATCCGGCCGTCCTTCACCATGGGCGGCACCGGCGGCGGGATTGCCTACAACCGCGAAGAGTTCGAGGAAATCTGTGCTCGCGGCCTGGATCTGTCACCGACCAGCGAGTTGCTGATCGACGAGTCGCTGATCGGCTGGAAAGAGTACGAGATGGAAGTGGTCCGCGACAAAAAGGACAACTGCATCATCGTCTGCTCTATCGAGAACTTCGATCCGATGGGTGTGCATACCGGTGACTCGATCACCGTGGCCCCGGCGCAGACCCTGACCGACAAGGAATACCAGATCATGCGTAACGCCTCGCTGGCGGTGTTGCGCGAGATTGGCGTGGAAACCGGCGGTTCCAACGTGCAGTTCGGCATCTGCCCGAACACCGGACGCATGGTGGTGATCGAGATGAACCCGCGCGTGTCGCGTTCCTCGGCACTGGCCTCCAAGGCCACCGGCTTCCCGATTGCCAAGATCGCCGCCAAGCTGGCGGTCGGCTACACCCTCGACGAGCTGCAGAATGACATAACCGGCGGTCGCACCCCGGCGTCCTTCGAGCCGGCGATCGACTATGTAGTCACCAAGATTCCGCGTTTTGCCTTCGAGAAATTCCCCAAGGCAGATGCGCGCCTGACCACCCAGATGAAGTCGGTAGGTGAAGTCATGGCCATTGGCCGCACCTTCCAGGAATCGATCCAGAAAGCTTTGCGCGGTCTGGAAGTTGGGGTCTCCGGCTTTGATCCGATGCTTGACCTGAATGATCCCGAGGCGGAAAGCACGCTACGTCGCGAGCTTACCGTGCCGAGTGCCGATCGCGTCTGGTATGTGGCTGATGCCTTCCGTGCCGGTAAAACAGTCGCCGATGTGTTCGAGCTGACGCGCATTGACGAATGGTTTCTGGTGCAGATCGAGGATCTGATCAAGGAAGAAGAGGCCATCAAAACCCAGGCCCTGTCGACCATAGATCGCGAGCGCATGTACAAGCTCAAGCGCAAGGGTTTCTCCGATGCACGTCTGGCCAAATTGCTGGGCGTGACCGAGAAAACCCTGCGTAGCCATCGGCACAAGCTGAAAGTGTTGCCGGTGTACAAGCGGGTGGATACCTGCGCCGCCGAGTTTGCCACCGATACCGCCTACATGTACTCGACCTACGAGGAAGAGTGCGAAGCCGCGCCGTCCGCTCGCGAGAAGATCATGATTCTCGGCGGCGGCCCCAACCGTATCGGTCAGGGCATCGAGTTCGATTATTGCTGCGTGCATGCCGCGCTGGCCATGCGTGAAGACGGTTACGAGACCATCATGGTCAACTGCAACCCGGAAACCGTATCCACCGACTATGACACTTCCGATCGCCTGTATTTCGAGCCGGTGACGCTGGAGGATGTGCTGGAAATCGTCCGCGTCGAGCAGCCGAAAGGCGTGATCGTGCAGTATGGCGGTCAGACGCCGTTGAAGATCTGCCGTGCTCTTGAGGAGGCGGGTGTGCCGATTATCGGTACTTCGCCGGATGCCATTGATCGTGCCGAAGACCGTGAGCGCTTCCAGCAGATGGTGCAGCGCCTTGGTCTGCGTCAGCCGGCTAACGCCACTGCACGCAGTGAAGATGAAGCACTGAGTCATTCCAAGGTCATCGGTTATCCGCTGGTGGTGCGCCCGTCCTATGTACTGGGTGGCCGTGCCATGGAGATCGTCTACCAGGAAGACGAGCTCAAGCGCTACATGCGCGAGGCGGTAAAAGTCTCCAATGACAGCCCGGTGTTGCTCGATCACTTCCTCAATTGCGCTATCGAGGTAGATGTCGACGCCGTCTGTGACGGTGAAACTGTCGTGATCGGCGCGATCATGCAGCACATCGAACAGGCTGGCGTGCACTCGGGTGATTCCGCGTGTTCGCTGCCACCCTACTCGCTACCGATGCATATCCAGGACGAGATCCGCGACCAGGTCAAGAGAATGGCTCTGGAGCTCGGCGTGGTTGGCCTGATGAATGTGCAAATGGCGGTGCAGGGTGAGGATATCTTCGTTATCGAAGTCAATCCGCGCGCTTCGCGTACCGTGCCGTTCGTCTCCAAATGCGTTGGTGTCTCACTGGCCAAGGTGGCGGCACGGGTCATGGCTGGCAAGTCGCTGGCCGATGCCGGCTACACCACGGAAATCATTCCACCCTTCTTCAGCGTCAAGGAAGCGGTGTTCCCGTTTGCCAAGTTCCCCGGGGTTGACCCGATCCTCGGCCCGGAGATGAAGTCCACCGGCGAAGTGATGGGCGTCGGTGACACCTTCGGCGAGGCCTTCGCCAAGGCTCAGCTGGGTGCCAGTGAGCTTCTGCCGACCTCCGGTTGCGCTTTCATCAGCGTGCGGGAGGACGACAAGCCAGAGGCAGTGCAGGTTGCACGTGATCTGGTGAGTCTAGGCTTCCAGGTCGTAGCCACTGCCGGAACCGCGCGGATCATCGAGGCTGCCGGCTTGCCGGTGCGGCGGGTGAACAAGGTCACCGAAGGCCGTCCGCATGTGGTCGACATGATCAAGAATGAAGAAGTTACCCTGATCATCAATACTACCGAAGGTCGTCAGTCGATTGCCGACTCTTACTCCATCCGGCGCAATGCGCTGCAGCACAAGATTTGCTGCACCACGACTGTTGCCGGTGGGCAGGCTATTTGCGAAGCATTGAAGTTCGGCCCCGAGAAGACCGTGCGCCGTCTTCAGGATCTGCATGCAGGAATCAAGGCATGAATAAATACCCCATGACCGTGCAGGGCGCGCGCGCCCTTGAAGAAGAGTTGCAGCACTTGACCAAGGTCGTGCGGCCCAAGCTCAGCCAGGACATCGGAACCGCCCGCGAGCTGGGCGATCTCAAGGAGAATGCCGAGTACCATGCGGCCCGCGAGCAGCAGGGCATGGTTGAAGCGCGTATCCGCGACATCGAAGGTCGTCTGCAAAATGCCGTAGTGATTGATGTCACCGGGATTGCCCATACCGGCAAGGTGATATTTGGCACAACGGTCGAGATCGCCAACTGCGAAACGGATGAAAGCGTGACCTACCAGATCGTTGGTGAGGACGAAGCCGACATCAAGCAGGGCAAGATTTCTGTCGGCTCTCCGATCGCGCGCGCGCTGGTAGGCAAGGAAGAGGGCGATGTCGTGGTGGTCAAGACACCCAACGGCCTGATCGAGTACGAGATTGTCCAGGTCCGTCATCTTTAAGCAGCCACTGCGGGCAGCCGCCGCAAGTTGGCAGCTGGCACAGATCTTCTGGGTCGGCGGTTTGTGGCTGCTGCACTTTGTCCTGCTGCCGGCGCTTGGCAAATACGGCCTGGCGCCATTGCTGGTCGATGAGCTGGGTGGCGCATTAAGCCGTTTGCTGATCGGGTTTTCGGCATTCTGTGCGCTATTGCAGTTGCTGGTGCTGGTGCAGATCACCCGGCTCAAAGGTTTCTGGCGTGATGTGCGTGGCCAGTTGCTGGTAACCGTGGAGCTTCTGGCGCTGACCTATCTGCTGGTCGGTCACTGGCTGCCGGATGCCTATCGCTGGCTGTTGTTCAATTATCTGCTGCTGGCATTTTGCGGGCTGCTGCTGGTGCTGCAGCCCATCCCGGGAGCGGGCGCCGAGTCGCCAGCTCGGGCGCCCTGACCCGGCGTGCTTCAGCTATTCAAAGTGCCTTGAAGCGGCTGATGTTGGAGAGGTTTTTGTTCGGACGGGCATTTTTTCGATAAATCAGCGCCATTTTGCCTATGGCTTGTACCAGCTCGCAGCTACTGTTCTTGCAAAGCTCGTCGATAATGCTGCGACGCTCTTCGCGCTCCGTGATGCGGAACTGTACCTTGATCAGTTCGTGATCGTTGATGGCGCGCTCAAGTTCTGCCATGACGCCTTCGGTGAGGCCGTTTTCGGCAACAATCAGTACCGGTTTCAGGTGGTGACCGATAGATTTGAATTGTTTTTTCTGCTCCTGAGTGAGCGGCATAATCTGAACCCTTAGTTTGAACCGGTAAAAAGTGGCTGCCAGTGTACCCGAGCAGCCCTGTGAGAGGTATCCAGTGGCACGTTCCAAGACCAGCCCGCGTTGGCTGAAAGAGCATTTTGATGATCCGTTCGTCAAAATGGCGCAGAAAGACGGTTACCGTTCGCGGGCCAGTTACAAGCTGCTGGAAATCCAGGAAAAGGACCGCATCCTGCGGCCGGGGATGACCGTGGTCGATCTGGGTGCAGCGCCGGGAGGCTGGTCGCAGGTAACCAGTCGCTTGATTGGTGGCCGCGGGCGCCTGATTGCATCCGATATCCTGTTGATGGACAGCATTCCGGATGTCACCTTCATTCAGGGTGACTTCACCGAGGATGAAGTGTTCAGTCAGATCCTTCAGGCTGTTGGCGATCAGCCGGTAGACCTTGTGATTTCGGATATGGCCCCCAATATGAGTGGTGTAAGGTCTGCAGATCAGCCGCGGGCCATGTATTTGTGTGAGCTGGCGCTGGACCTTGCCGCACGGGTGCTGGCGCCGGGAGGCGATTTTCTGATCAAGATTTTCCAAGGGGAAGGTTTTGACGAGTATCACAGGCAAGTGCGGACCCTGTTCGATAAGGTGCAGATGCGTAAACCGGTGTCTTCGCGAGACCGTTCCCGCGAGCAATACATGCTGGGTCGCGGGTTTCGCGGCGGGCTGGACGAGTGAAAGTTGCAAAGGGTTACAGAGTGCGCCTGCATGACGAAGCGCAGGTGTAGTAGCTTAGACTTGGTAACTATCAGAGTTAGAGATGCGGTCTGCTGATTCCCAGCCGCTGCACAGAAGGTGATTAATTGAACGACATGGCGAAAAACCTGGTCCTGTGGCTGATCATTGCAGCCGTGCTGGTCACGGTGATGAACAATTTTTCCGGCAAGGCTGAAACCCATCGGCTGAATTATTCCGAGTTCATCGAGCAGGTCAAGGAAGGCAAGGTTGAGCAGGTCACTGTGGATGGCTATGTCATCAGTGGCAAGCGTGCCGATGGCTCGACCTTCGAAACGGTGCGGCCGGCGATTCAGGACAATGGTCTGATCGGCGATCTGATCGACAACAAGGTCACGGTGGTTGGCAAGCAGCCCGAGCAACAGAGCATCTGGACCCAGTTGCTGGTGGCCAGCTTTCCGATCCTGGTGATTATTGCCGTCTTCATGTTCTTCATGCGCCAGATGCAGGGTGGCGCCGGCGGCAAGGGCGGGCCAATGGGCTTTGGCAAAAGCAAGGCGCGCCTGCTCTCCGAGGATCAGGTCAAGACCACCTTTGCCGATGTCGCCGGTTGTGACGAGGCCAAGGAAGAAGTCAGCGAGCTGGTCGAGTTTCTGCGTGACCCCGGTAAGTTCCAGCGTTTGGGTGGGCGGATTCCGCGCGGCGTGCTGATGGTCGGCTCGCCGGGTACCGGCAAGACGCTGCTTGCGAAAGCGGTGGCTGGCGAAGCCAAGGTGCCGTTCTTCACCATTTCCGGTTCTGACTTTGTCGAAATGTTTGTCGGTGTCGGAGCCAGTCGTGTGCGCGATATGTTCGAGCAGGCCAAGAAACACGCCCCCTGCATCATTTTTATCGATGAAATCGATGCCGTCGGTCGGCATCGTGGTGCCGGTATGGGCGGTGGTCATGACGAGCGTGAGCAGACCCTCAACCAGTTGCTGGTGGAGATGGACGGCTTCGAAATGAATGATGGAGTAATTGTTATCGCCGCCACCAACCGGCCGGATGTACTTGATCCTGCGCTGTTGCGGCCAGGGCGTTTCGATCGCCAGGTGGTAGTGGGTCTGCCGGATATCCGCGGTCGTGAGCAGATACTTCAGGTGCATATGCGCAAGGTGCCGATGGGCGATGATGTGCAGGCCGCAGTGATTGCCCGCGGTACGCCAGGCTTTTCGGGGGCGGATCTGGCCAATCTGGTCAACGAGGCTTCGCTGTTTGCAGCCCGTGCCGGCAAGCGTCTGGTCGAGATGAAGGAGTTCGAGCTGGCCAAGGACAAGATCATGATGGGCGCCGAGCGCAAGTCGATGGTCATGTCGGACAAGGAAAAGCTCAACACCGCCTACCATGAGGCGGGGCATGCGATTGTCGGACGCCTGGTGCCCGAGCATGACCCGGTCTACAAGGTCTCCATCATTCCGCGCGGCCGCGCTCTGGGCGTAACCATGTTCCTGCCGGAAGAGGATCGTTACAGCCTGTCCAAGCGTGCGCTTACCAGCCAGATATGCTCGTTGTTCGGTGGTCGAATCGCCGAAGAAATGACCCTCGGTTTCGATGGGGTCACCACGGGGGCCTCGAATGACATCATGCGTGCTACCCAGCTGGCAAAGAACATGGTGACCAAGTGGGGGCTTTCAGAAAAGCTCGGCCCGATGATGTACGCGGAAGAAGAAGGTGAGGTTTTCCTCGGGCGCAGCATGGGCACCCAGCACAGCAATGTGTCTGGAGACACTGCCAAGCTGATTGATCAGGAAGTACGTGGCCTGATTGATCAATGTTACGGGACGGCCAAGCAATTGCTCGCCGACAATCGCGACAAGCTGGACTTGATGGCGCAAGCGTTGATGAAATATGAAACCATCGATGCCGACCAGATTGACGACATCATGAATGGTCGCCCTGCGCGTGAGCCCAAGGACTGGAATGATGGGGGCTCCGGAGTGACCGCAGCACCCGAGCCAGACAAGGCCGAGTCCGGGCCTGATGCACCCATTGGCGGCCCTGCAAGCGAACATTAAGGCTTTTGCATGAGTTTGCAGAATCTTGCGCGGCTTTCCTGTGGAAGCCGCGTTCTTGATTTAAGCCTGCCGCAGGTGATGGGAGTGCTCAATGTCACTCCTGATTCCTTTTCCGATGGCGGTCGTTTTCTAGATATCGACACTGCGTTGCACCATGCCGAAAGCATGGTTGCCGCAGGCGCTGCACTGGTGGATGTGGGGGGTGAATCAACCCGGCCGGGAGCACGCAAGATATCCGAAGCGGAAGAGTTGCAGCGGGTCGCGCCAGTGATTGAGGCGATTGCTGCCCGTCTGGATGTGATCATCTCGGTGGATACCTCTTCGCCTGCCGTGATGCGTGAATCTGCACGGCTTGGTGCCGGCATGATCAATGATGTCCGTGCCTTGCGTGCTGAAGGAGCGTTGCAGGCTGCGGCAGACAGCGGTTTGCCGGTGTGTCTGATGCATATGCGAGGCGACCCTGACACCATGCAGCAGCAGACATGCTACGAAGACCTGCTGGCAGAGGTGCAAGGTTTCCTGTCTGGGCGCATCCAGGCATGCGAGGCGGCCGGCATTCCTGCCGGGCGTATAGTGCTGGATCCCGGTTTTGGGTTTGCCAAGACGCTGGAACAGAATTTGAGCCTGTTCAAGCACCTTGAGCGCCTGCAACAGCTTGGCCGGCCTTTGCTGGTTGGAGTGTCGCGCAAAAGCATGATCGGCGCCGTGCTGGGTCGCGAGGCGAATGATCGGCTCTATGGTAGTTTGGCGCTAGCGGCCCTGGCGGCTGCCCGTGGCGTCAATATCCTGCGTGTGCATGATGTTGCCGAAACCCTGGATGTGGTGCGCATGGTTAATGCAGTGGTTGCTGCAAAATAATAAAAAGGATTTGCTGATGAGCAGAAAATACTTTGGCACCGATGGCATTCGTGGTCATGTCGGCCAGTACCCGATCACGCCGGATTTCATGCTCAAACTGGGCTGGGCTGCGGGTATGGCATTCCGCAAGCAGGGTAGCTGCAAGGTCATGATCGGCAAGGACACGCGAATATCCGGCTACATGTTCGAATCTGCGCTGGAGGCGGGCTTATCTGCTGCCGGAGCTGACGTGATGCTGCTCGGCCCAATGCCGACACCGGCCATTGCCTATCTGACGCGTACTTTTCATGCGGATGCCGGGATTGTTATCAGTGCCTCGCACAATCCGCATTCCGACAATGGCATCAAGTTTTTCTCCGGACAGGGGACCAAGTTGCCCGATGAAGTCGAGTCGATGATCGAGGAATTGCTCGATCAGCCAATGACAGTGGTGGACTCGGCCAGTCTGGGCAAGGTGTCGCGCATTAATGATGCTGCAGGTCGTTACATCGAATTTTGCAAGAGCAGTGTGCCGACCGGCACCGAGTTCTCCGGACTCAAGCTGGTCATTGATTGTGCCCATGGGGCAGCCTACAAGGTTGCGCCAAGCGTATTTCGCGAGTTGGGCGCGCAGGTTGAGGTGCTCTCCGCGCAACCCAATGGTCTGAACATCAATGACGGCTGTGGTTCGACTTATTTGCAACCGTTGCAGGCGGCAGTGGTTGAGCGTCAGGCTGACCTGGGGATAGCCTTTGATGGTGATGCCGATCGGGTGTTGATGGTCGATCGTCATGGCGCGATTGTTGATGGCGATGACCTGCTGTTCCTGATTGCCAAGGACCTGCATCAGCGCGGCAAGCTGAACGGCGGCGTGGTCGGCACGCTGATGAGTAATCTGGGTCTTGAATTGGCATTCAAGGATCTGGGTATCCCGTTTGTGCGTGCAAATGTCGGTGATCGTTATGTCACGGGTGAGTTGCTCGCCCGGGGCTGGCAGTTAGGCGGTGAAAATTCCGGTCATATTCTTTGTTGTCACTTCACGACAACGGGTGATGCGATCATTGCTGCGTTGCAAGTCCTGATGGCGCTCAAGCGTGCCGGGACGGATCTGGACCTGGCGTTGCAGGCGCGCGAGAAGTGCCCGCAGGTCTTGATCAATGTCCGCTACAAGGGCGACGTGAATCCGGCGGAACACCCCGTTGTGGTAAGGGCATCCGAGGAAGTGACGGCGAAAATGGCCGGGAGGGGTCGGGTCCTGTTGCGCAAGTCAGGCACCGAACCGCTGGTCCGGGTGATGGTGGAGGGTGACGATGCGGCGCAGGTGCAGGCTTATGCCGAGCAATTGGCAAAGGTGGTAATTGACGTCTGTGGCTGATTCGGCTTGCCACATTCAGGGTGCTTGGGTAACATCTGCGCCCACTTTGATCGGCGAGGTTGAGTATGCGTCGCGCCATGGTTGCTGGTAACTGGAAGATGCACGGTACCCGCTCCAGCGTACGTGAGCTGATCGGTGCGCTTTTGCAGCAGAAACTTCCGGACAATGTTGATGTGGCGGTGTTTCCACCCAGCCTGTTCATTGCGGAAGTGGTGCAGGCCTTAGCGGAAACTTCGTTGGCTGTTGGTGGGCAGACCTGTGCGGCGCAAGCCGGGCAAGGTGCGCTGACCGGTGAAATAGCTTCATCCCAGTTGGCTGATGCAGGATGCGAACTGGTACTGGTAGGGCACTCCGAGCGACGTCTGATTCTTGGTGAAAGTGACGAGCTGGTTGCGCAAAAGTTTGCTGCAGCATTGGCTGCGGGATTGACTCCGGTGTTATGTGTCGGCGAAACCCTTGAGCAGCGCGAAGCAGGGGAAACCTTGCAGGTCGTGTCCCGGCAGTTGGCTGAGGTGATAAGGGTTTCGGGGATTGCTGCAATGGCTCGAGCGATAATCGCGTACGAGCCGGTATGGGCGATCGGGACAGGGCTTACGGCTTCTCCCGAACAGGCTCAGGATGTACATGAAGCGATACGCCTGCAACTGGCTGCGCAGGATGCTGGTGTGGCGCAGGTTACAAGAATTCTGTATGGCGGCAGTGTCAAGGCCGCCAATGCTGCCGAGTTGTTCGGTATGCCGGATATCGATGGGGGGTTGATTGGTGGTGCCTCCCTCAATGCGAATGAGTTTGGCGCGATTTGTCGTGCCGCAGGAAATTGAGAAATGCTTGAGTCTGTAGTTGTCGTTTTTCACCTTTTGGCTGCGCTGGGCGTTGTCGTGCTGGTATTGCTGCAGCAGGGCAAGGGTGCTGATGCGGGTGCTTCGTTTGGTGCAGGAGCTTCGGCTACTGTATTTGGCAGCCAGGGATCATCTACTTTTTTGAGTAGGTTTACTGCTATACTCGCGGCCGTTTTTTTCGCCAGCAGTTTGAGTCTTGGCTATTTCGCCAAGGAAAAAGCTGCTGCGATGGGTTCGCAGGGTCTTCCTTCGCCAGCAGCGCTTGAGATTCCTCAGGAGCAGCCAGCGGTCAGTGATGTACCTGTGCTCGAGTCGCAAACAAAGGCTGCCGGTGATTCTGCCGACGTGCCGGCGGCTCCGGAGCAGAAGTAAGAGTTTTGCCGAGGTGGTGGAATTGGTAGACACGCTACCTTGAGGTGGTAGTGGCCTTAGGCTGTAGGGGTTCGAGTCCCCTCCTCGGTACCAATTAACAAGAAAGCCCGCCAAGTGCGGGCTTTCTTGTTGCAGGGTGTTTGGTTGACCCTAATGTAGCCTGGCCGTATACTTCGTGCCCGGCTTTGCTCCTGGGTTCTTAACCTGGTAGCTAGTCGGGCATGAAGCTCTTGCGAGCGTCAGGTGCGCTGGCTCTGCAGGTAGCTGTCTCTGAGCCCCTTTTTAGGGGCTTTTTGTTAGCTGGACAGACTGTTGTCGATTTTGTGTCGGGCGGTCTGAATGGATGGGCGTTTCGCCCATTTTTTATTTTTAGGCGTGTGTGAGGAGTGGGCCAGGTGTCGAGCAAGCTAGAACAGTTGCAAGCCTTGTTGGCTCCGGTTATCGAGGCGCTGGGGTACGAGTGCTGGGGTTTGGAGTTCCTTTCACAGGGTCGCCATTCCTTGTTGCGTATCTACATTGATCATGCGAACGGCATCCTCGTTGAGGATTGTGAGAAAGTCAGTCGCCAGGTCAGCGGCGTGCTTGATGTTGAAGACCCCATAAGCAATGAGTACACGCTTGAGGTTTCTTCTCCGGGTATGGACCGGCCCCTGTTTACGCTTGAGCAATTTGCCAAGCATGCCGGAGAGCTGGTGAAGATAAAGTTGCGCTCACCCTATGAGGGGCGGCGCAATTATCAGGGCTCCCTCCGGGGGGTTGAAGAGCAGGATGTAGTGGTGCTGGTGGATGATCACGAGTATCTGTTGCCGATTGATTTGATCGATAAGGCCAACATCGTTCCGCGTTTTGATTAAGGCGCGGATTACGCGGATCCAATGGATTGCGAAACACGAGGCGTGCAATGAGCAAAGAAATACTGCTAGTTGTTGAGTCGGTGTCCAATGAAAAGGGCGTACCGGCGAGCGTTATATTTGAGGCGCTTGAATTGGCGCTGGCGACGGCAACCAAGAAAGGCTATCCCGACGAAGCAGAGTTGCGGGTCGCGATTGATCGGCATACCGGTAACTACGAGACCTTCCGTTGCTGGACGGTTGTTGAAGATGCCGATCTGGAAAACGATGAAGCCGAATTGACCGTCGAGCAGGCCCAGGAACGCAAGCCTGGAGCGAAGGTTGGTGATGTCCTCGAGGACAAGATCGATTCGATCGAGTTCGGCCGGATCGCTGCGCAGACCGCCAAGCAGGTCATCGTGCAGAAGGTTCGTGAAGCCGAACGCGCCATGGTCGTGGATGCTTACCGCGACCGTATCGACGAAATCATTTCCGGCACGGTCAAGAAAGTTACTCGCGACAGTGTGATTGTTGACCTGGGTAACAATGCCGAGGCCATGCTCGCCCGCGAAGATATCATTCCACGCGAAACCTTCCGCGTCGGCACGCGTCTGCGTGCTTTGCTCAAGGAAATCCGCAGCGAGAATCGCGGGCCGCAACTGATTCTTTCGCGTACCGCGCCGCAGATGCTGATCGAACTGTTCAGCATCGAAGTGCCGGAAATTGCCGAAGGGTTTATCGAGATCATGGCTGCGGCACGGGATCCTGGTTCGCGCGCCAAGATCGCCGTGCGTTCAAAGGACAAGCGGATTGATCCGCAAGGTGCCTGCATCGGCATGCGTGGTTCGCGTGTTCAGGCTGTGTCCGGCGAGATCGGTGGCGAACGGGTGGATATCGTCCTCTGGGATGACAATGCTGCGCAGTTCGTGATCAATGCCATGGCGCCGGCTGAAGTGGCTGCGATTATCGTCGACGAAGATACCCACACCATGGATATCGCCGTAGCCGAGGATAATCTGGCTCAGGCTATCGGCCGTGGCGGTCAGAATGTACGACTGGCCAGCCAGCTGACTGGCTGGACGCTCAATGTCATGAGCGAAGAAGACATTCAGGCCAAGCAGCAAGCCGAGACCGGAGACATTCTTCAGCACTTTGTTGCAGAGCTGGATGTTGATGAGGAGCTTGCACAGGTGCTGGTTGACGAGGGCTTCACCAGCCTCGAAGAGATTGCCTATGTGCCGATGGAAGAGATGCTCAGCATTGATGGTTTTGACGAGGATATCGTCAATGAGCTGCGCGCCCGGGCAAAAGACCGTCTCTTGACCAAAGCGATTGCTACTGAAGAAATTCTGGCGGATATCCATCCGGCGGATGACTTGCTTTCGCTTGAAGGCATGAATAGTGAACTGGCGGTGGAGCTTGCCCAGCGAGGCGTAGTGACCCGTGAAGATTTAGCCGAGCAGTCAGTTGATGACCTGCTCGACATCGGCGGTATCGATGCAGATCGTGCCGGCAAGCTGATCATGGCAGCCCGGGCCCACTGGTTCGAATAAGTTGCTGCCACAGGAGAGAAGTGCATGACGCAAGTCACGGTGAAAGAACTGGCCCAGGTGGTCAACACGCCCGTGGAGCGCCTACTGCAGCAAATGCAAGAGGCAGGACTGCCGCACGCCAGTGCCGATCAGGTTGTAACTGATACAGAGAAGCAAGCTTTGCTTGCGCATCTCAAGGGCAGTCACGGCGAAAAAGTGGAAGAACCGCGCAAGATTACCTTGCAGCGCAAAACCACATCCACGCTGAAAGTTGCTGGAAGCAAAACTGTCAGTGTGGAAGTCCGCAAAAAGAAAACCTACGTCAAGCGCAGTCCTGCTGAGCTTGAAGCGGAGCGCCAGCGCGAGCTGGATGAGCAGCGTGCCATTGAAGAGGCGGCGCGGGTTCAGGCAGAAATAGCTGCAGCCAAGCAGGCAGAAGCTGGTGCCAAAGTCGAGGAGCCGGTGGCTCCGGTCAAGCCGGAATTGCCTGCAGCGCCAAGCGACGAGATGGTGCTTGCAGCGGTAGCTGACGCGATTCCGCTGGACGTCAAGCCGGCCGAGCGCAAAAAGAGCGATGAAGTCCGTCGCCCCGAGCGTGCACGCAGCGACGATGAAGAGCGTCGTGATCGCAAGCATGTGCAGCACCGGCCGTCGATCAAGGAAAAAGAAAAAGTACCGGCACCGCGGGTTGCTCCGCGTACTACTGATGATGAAAGCGACAGCTTTGGCCGTCGTGGCGGTCGTGGTGGCAAGTCGAAGCTCAAGAAACGCAATCAACACGGGTTCCAGAGCCCAGCAGGACCCATAGTGCGAGATGTAAACATCGGCGAAACCATCACAGTGGCTGATCTGGCTGCACAGATGACGATCAAGGGCGCCGAAGTTGTAAAGTTCATGTTCAAGCTCGGCACCCCGGTTACCATCAATCAGGTGCTGGATCAGGAAACTGCCCAGTTGATCGCCGAGGAGTTTGGCCACAAGGTCAAGCTGGTCAGTGACAACGCGCTGGAAGAAGCCCTGGCCGAATCCCTGAAGTTCACTGGCGAAGCGCAATCGCGTGCTCCGGTAGTGACCGTCATGGGTCACGTCGATCATGGCAAGACTTCCCTGCTCGACTACATTCGTCGCGCCAAGGTGGCTGCCGGCGAAGCGGGCGGGATTACCCAGCATATCGGTGCCTACCATGTGGAAACCGATCGCGGCATGGTCACTTTCCTGGATACTCCGGGTCACGCGGCGTTTACTGCCATGCGTGCCCGTGGCGCCAAGGCGACCGACATTGTCATCCTGGTGGTGGCGGCCGATGACGGCGTAATGCCGCAAACCATCGAAGCGGTGCAGCATGCCCGTGCAGCGGGTGTTCCGCTGGTAGTGGCGGTCAACAAGATCGACAAGCCGGGCGCCGATCTGGATCGCATCCGCAGTGAGTTGTCAGCCCACGAAGTGACTTCCGAAGAGTGGGGCGGTGATACGCCGTTCGTTCCGGTATCGGCCAAGCTGGGTACCGGCGTGGACGAGTTGCTTGAGGCGGTATTGCTGCAGGCCGAAATTCTAGAGCTCAAGGCAACCCCTTCGGCGCCAGGTCGTGGTGTGGTAGTTGAATCGCGTCTGGACAAGGGCCGCGGACCGGTGGCAACTGTGCTGGTTCAGGACGGTACTCTGCGTCAGGGCGATATGATTCTGGTCGGTTCCAACTTTGGCCGGATCCGCGCCATGCTGGACGAGAATGGCAAGTCCATCAAAGAAGCCGGTCCGTCGATTCCGGTCGAGATTCTCGGCCTGGATGGCACTCCGGATGCCGGTGACGACATGACCGTACTGGCTGACGAGAGAAAAGCCCGTGAAGTGGCGCTGTTCCGTCAAGGCAAGTTCCGCGAAGTGAAACTGGCGCGTGCCCATGCGGGCAAGCTGGAAAATATCTTCGAGAACATGGGTCAGGAAGAGAAGAAAACCCTCAACATCGTGCTCAAGTCCGATGTGCGCGGTTCGCTGGAAGCCCTGCAGGGGTCGCTTACCGGTCTGGGTAACGATGAAGTGCAGGTGCGTGTCGTTGGTGGCGGTGTCGGTGGTATCACCGAGAGCGATGCTAACCTGGCGCTGGCCTCGAATGCCGTTCTGTTTGGCTTCAACGTGCGGGCCGATGCCGGTGCGCGCAAGATTGTCGAGCAGGAAGGTCTGGATATGCGTTATTACAACGTGATCTACGACATCATCGAGGACGTCAAGAAAGCCCTGACCGGCATGCTCGGCAGCGACGTACGGGAGAACATCCTCGGTGTGGCTGAAGTGCGTGACGTGTTCCGCTCGCCGAAGTTTGGTGCGATTGCCGGTTGTATGGTCATCGAGGGTACGGTTTATCGCAACCGTCCGATTCGCGTTCTGCGCGACGATGTGGTGATCTTCGAGGGCGAACTGGAATCGTTGCGTCGCTTCAAGGACGATGCTGCCGAAGTGCGCAATGGCATGGAGTGCGGTATCGGCGTGAAGAGCTACAACGACGTCAAGGTTGGCGACAAGATCGAAGTGTTCGAGAAAGTACAGGTAGCCCGCAGCCTCTGAGGCGTGCAGTTGCAACACGCAGCGCCCGATCAGGCTTAGGCCTGATCGGGCGTTTGCCGCTTAAAGAGTCCCGCGGCCGCACAGCCCGGGGCGCATGCAGGTAGTTGAAATGCCGAAAGAATATAGCCGTACCCAGCGTATCGGCGATCAGATGCAGCGCGAGCTGTCACAGCTGATTCAGCGTGAAATCAAAGACCCCCGTGTTGGTCTGGTTACAGTCACTGCGGTCGAGGTCAGTCGCGACCTGTCCAACGCCAAGGTGTTTGTTACCGTCATGGGTCGTGAGGCCGATGACGCCACAGCCGTGGAAGAAAGCCGCAAGGTATTGCAGGGCGCCGCTGGTTTCCTGCGCATGCAGCTGGGCAAGGCCATGCAGTTGCGTACCGTGCCGCAATTGCGTTTCCACTATGACGCCAGCATCCGTCGTGGTGTTGAGTTGTCGGCATTGATCGAGCGTGCTGTGGCTGAAGACCAGCAGCACGGCGATAGCCCGGACGAACCCAAGGAGTAATCGGGTGGCTCAGGTAAAGCGCATCCGGCGCAAGGTCAATGGCATCCTGTTGCTCGACAAGCCACTGGGGCTGACCTCCAATGCCGCTTTGCAGAAAGTGCGCTGGCTGCTCAATGCGGAAAAGGCCGGTCATACCGGCAGCCTTGACCCGCTGGCCACCGGTGTGCTGCCGCTGTGTTTTGGGGAGGCCACCAAGTTTTCCCAGTATCTGCTGGATGCGGACAAGGGTTATGAAACCCTCATGCAGCTGGGCGCGACCACCACCACCGGGGATGCCGAAGGCGATGTGCTCGAGCGGCGCCCGGTAACTGTGGATGGCGCTGCCATTGAAGCCGTATTGCCACAGTTTCGTGGCGACATACGCCAGGTGCCGCCAATGTACTCGGCGCTGAAGAGGGACGGCCAGCCCCTCTACAAGCTGGCGCGTGCGGGAGAAGTAGTGGAGCGCGAGGCGCGATCTGTTACAATCGCGCGCCTCGAGCTGCTTGACTGCGCAGCCGACCGTGCGAGTTTGCGGGTTGCCTGCAGCAAGGGCACCTATATCCGTACCCTGGTTGAAGACATTGGTCAGGTGTTGGGATGCGGTGCCTACGTTGCCGCTTTACGGCGCACGCAGGCAGGCCCTTTCGGGCTGGAGCAGGCGGTAACGCTGGAAACTCTTGAACAACTGCATGCCGAAGGTGGTGCGCAGGCGCTGGATCAGTTTTTATTGCCGCCGGACAGCGGCTTGCAACATTGGCCGCTGCTGCAGTTCAGCGAACACAGCGCCTATTACTGGTTGCATGGCCAGCCGGTTCGCGCAGCGGATGCACCCAGGTTTGGCTGGGTGCGGGTACAGGATCATCAGGGACGTTTCATCGGTATCGGTGAAGTCTCCGAAGACGGGCGCATAGCGCCACGTCGACTGATTCGGTCAGAGTGACCGAAACGCTGCCTCGGGTTTTGTAGCCGGTGGCAGTTGGCAAAAGAGGGTGGCTGTCAGCAGGCATGGTCATTCCTCCCTTTAAAATACGGGAAGCAGTTCCCGGCCTGTTCACAATAAGGAGCCCATCATGGCACTTAGCGTTGAAGATAAAGCCCAGATCGTAAGCGAGTACCAGCAAGCTGAAGGCGATACCGGTTCTCCGGAAGTGCAGGTAGCCCTGCTCACCGCCAACATCAACAAGCTGCAAGGCCACTTCAAGGCCAACGGCAAAGATCACCACTCGCGTCGTGGTCTGATCCGTATGGTCAACCAGCGTCGCAAGCTGCTGGATTACCTGAAGGGTAAGGACTCCACTCGTTACAGCACCCTTATCGGTCGTCTGGGTCTGCGTCGTTAAGACGTGGCTCAGGCTGGAAGCTGGAAATCTGGAAGCACAGGTCGGGTTTACCCGGCCTGTGCTTTCGGCTTTCCGGCGGAAGGCTTTTTTACCCGGGTAGGCAGCTGGCCGACTCCACTGATTACCTCAGAATTATGCAAAAACCCGTTTCCCCCAAGGCAACCAAAGAGAAGGAAAACACCGTGAACCCGGTTATCAAGAAGTTTCAATTCGGTCAGTCGACCGTAACCCTCGAGACGGGCCGTATTGCCCGTCAGGCCTCCGGCGCAGTGCTGGTTACCGTTGATGATGACGTTGCAGTACTGGTCGCAGTGACCGGCGCGAAAAAAGCCGATCCAAGCAAAGGCTTCTTCCCGCTGTCCGTGCACTATCAAGAAAAAACCTACGCGGCCGGCAAGATCCCCGGTGGCTTCTTCAAGCGTGAAGCGCGTCCTTCCGAGAAAGAGACCCTGACTTCGCGTCTGATCGACCGTCCGATCCGCCCGCTGTTCCCCGAAGGCTTCCAGAACGAAGTGCAGGTTATCTGCACCGTGATTTCCACCAGCAAGAAGACTGATCCGGACATCGCTGCGATGATCGGTACTTCGGCAGCCCTGGCTATCTCCGGAATTCCGTTTGATGGCCCGATCGGTGCTGCCCGCGTGGCATTCCACCCGGAAACCGGTTACCTGTTGAACCCGACCTACGAGCAGCAGAAAGCGTCCAGCCTCGACATGGTTGTCGCGGGTACCAAAGATGCCGTGCTGATGGTTGAATCCGAAGCCAAAGAACTGACCGAAGACCAGATGCTCGGCGCGGTGCTGTTTGCCCACGAAGAGTTCCAGT
Source organism: Pseudomonas pohangensis (assembly GCF_900105995.1). Lineage (NCBI taxonomy): Bacteria > Pseudomonadati > Pseudomonadota > Gammaproteobacteria > Pseudomonadales > Pseudomonadaceae > Pseudomonas > Pseudomonas pohangensis. The sequence goes on from NZ_LT629785.1 coordinate 580,488, forward strand.
CAGTGATCCAGGCCGTTACCGAACTGGCTGCTGAAACCGCCAAGCCGCGCTGGGACTGGCAGGCCAAGCCGGAAAACACCGAACTGCTCAACGCTATCCGTAGCGAGTTCGGCGCCGCTATCACCGAAGCTTACGCAATCACCGTCAAGCACGAGCGTTATGACCGTCTGGGCGAGCTGCGCAATCAGGTGGTTGCCAAGCTGGCCGTTGAAGATGGTCAGCCTTCGGCCGCTGAAGTGAAGGATGCCTTCGGCGAAATCGAATACCGCACCGTGCGCGAGAACATCGTTAACGGCAAGCCGCGCATCGACGGTCGTGACACGCGCACCGTACGTGGCCTGAACATCGAAGTTGGCGTACTGGCCAAGACCCACGGTTCGGCACTGTTCACCCGTGGCGAGACCCAGGCGCTGGTGGTGGCTACCCTCGGTACTTCGCGTGACGCGCAGTTCCTCGACACCCTTGAAGGCGAGAAGAAAGACCCCTTCATGCTGCACTACAACTTCCCGCCGTACTCGGTGGGCGAGTGTGGCCGCATGGGTGCTACCGGTCGCCGCGAAATCGGTCACGGTCGTCTGGCCCGCCGCAGTATTGCAGCCATGCTGCCGACCGCTGAAGACTTCCCGTACACCATCCGTGTGGTATCGGAAATCACCGAGTCCAACGGCTCCAGCTCGATGGCCTCGGTCTGTGGTGCCTCTCTGGCACTGATGGACGCCGGCGTACCGATGAAAGCACCGGTTGCCGGTATCGCCATGGGTCTGGTCAAGGAAGGCGACAAGTTTGCCGTACTGACCGACATCCTTGGCGACGAAGATCATCTGGGCGACATGGACTTCAAGGTAGCCGGTACCGCCAAGGGTGTCACCGCGCTGCAGATGGACATCAAGATCCAGGGCATCACCGAAGAAATCATGGAAATCGCACTGGGTCAGGCGCTCGAAGCGCGCCTGAATATCCTCGGCCAGATGAACCAGGTACTGGCTCAGTCGCGTAGCGAGCTGTCGGACAACGCACCGACCATGGTTGCCATGCGCATTGACCAGGACAAGATTCGCGACGTGATCGGCAAGGGCGGCGCGACCATTCGTGCCATCTGCGAAGAAACCAAGGCTTCGATCGACATCGAAGACGACGGTTCGATCAAGATCTTCGGCGAATCCAAGGAAGCTGCCGAAGCAGCCAAGCAGCGCGTACTGGCGATCACCGCAGAAGCGGAAATCGGCAAGATCTACGTCGGCAAGGTTGAGCGCATCGTCGACTTCGGTGCCTTCGTCAACATCCTGCCGGGCAAGGACGGTCTGGTGCACATCTCGATGCTGAGCGATCAGCGTGTCGAGAAGGTCACCGACGTACTCAAGGAAGGTCAGGAAGTGAAGGTACTGGTTCTGGACGTGGACAACCGCGGCCGGATCAAGCTGTCGATCAAGGATGTTGCTGCAGCTGAGGCTTCTGGCGCCTGACGCCGGAAGTGCTGGAGAAAAAGGGCCCTGCGGGGCCCTTTTTCATGGGTGCGTTACAGGCAGGGCCATCAGGCCCGCTATGCTTCCTTCAAGCGCAGCTTTTATCCAGCACAAAGCGCCGGATCAGCTGCAGCAGTGCTTCTTCGATCTGCGGGTAGGGAAGATCCTGTTCATTGGCTACCGCCGATGCACGGATCACCCCGACGAATGACCAGGTCAGCACGAAGGCTTCGGCTTTCGACAGGCGCCGTGTCTGGCCATGTTCGTCGGTTATGCCGCTGGAGCTGAGGATGCCGGCGACCATATTCGCGGTTTCATCCATGAAGTGGTGATTGCCTTGCGCCAGCGTATGGTTGATCAGCTCGCGATGTACCCGCGAGTGGTGGTCGAAGGCACCGAAGATGGTGCGAATCAGGATGCGCGCCTGCTCGTCGGGATTCTTGACGGTCTGCTCCTGCAGACTGCTGCGCAACTTGTCACTCACCTCGCGCAGTACGCGCTGCCCCAGTTTGTCGATGATTGCCTGCTTGTCGGCAAAGTACTGGTAAAGGGTGCCAATGCTGATGCCGGCGATTTCGGCGATGCGGTTGGTGGTCAGCCCGTCCAGACCATCCTTGTCGATCAGCTGTGTAGCGGCCTCCAATATGAGTTCCACCTTGAAGCGGGCGCGCTCCTGCAACGGCTTTCTGCGACTAACTGATTGATTGTTAAGGCTTTCATCTGTCATGTCGGGGTCTGATAAACGCGAGTATGAAAATATGAGTCTAACTCATATCCTTCCAGCTGCTTTAATCAGTGGGTAGCTGCCGGCGGCCGAAAGGCAAGCGCAGCCCTTTTCCCGAGTCTAATCAAGCAGTGAACCGAGCAGATATGAGCGACTCCTACCTGAATTTTGCAAACTCTTCCTTCGGCGCCAGACTGGCCGATCTCGTGGGCCTGCCCAAGCCGCTGCTGCTGGAGCGATACCGGCCCGATCAGCCGGTACTCGATGGCACCTTGTTGCTCGGTGGCGGAGCTGCGTCCGAGCTGTTGCAACCGCTGGCCAAGCTGTTTGCGGCTATGGGCGTACAGAGCGTGGCACACCGCGAGCTGCCGCAATGGCTGTCGATTGCCAATCAGCATGGCCTGCTCAGTGGCCGCTGGGGCGTGCAGGACAAGCCGGGAGCCAGGGTCAAGGCGCTGCTGTTTGACGCCACCGGCATGACCGACAGCAGCCAGTCAGATGCGCTCTACGGGTTCTTTCACGAGACTGTCCGCTCGGTATTGCCCTGTGGCCGGGTGATCGTCATTGGCCGTCCTCCCGAGGCCTGCTCGTCACCGCGCAAGGCCACCGTCCAGCGTGCGCTGGAAGGCCTGACCCGGGCGTTGGGCAAGGAGTTGAAGCGGGCCATCACCGTGAACCTGGTGTATTGCGCCGAAGGTGCCGAGGATCAGCTGGAAGCCACCTTGCGCTTCCTGCTCTCGCCGCGCTCCACCTATGTTTCGGCCCAGGTGATACGTGTCGGCCAGTCGACTCAGCCCGGTGCGCCTGAAATCAATTGGGCACAGCCGCTGGCCGGTAAAAAAGTGCTGGTAACCGGCGCCTCGCGCGGGATTGGCGCAGCAATTGCCGAAGTGATGGCACGCGATGGCGCGCAACTGATCTGTCTCGATGTGCCGCAGGCCCAGCAAGGTCTGGATGAAATCGCTGCACGTCTGGGCGGGCGAGCTCTGGCCATGGATATCTCGGCGCCGGAAGCGCCGGCACTGCTCAGCGAAGCGGCGCTGGCCGACGGTGGCTGGGATGTGGTGGTACACAACGCCGGCATCACCCGTGACAAGACCATCGCCAACATGAAAGCTGAACTCTGGCAGTCGGTGGTCAACGTCAACCTGTCGACACAGGAGCGTATCAACGATGCGCTGGTCGAGTCCGGTGCGCTCATGGCCGGTGCGCGGATTGTCTGTGTTTCCTCGATTTCCGGGATTGCCGGCAATCTCGGGCAAACCAACTACGCCTTCTCCAAGGCCGGCGTGATCGGCATGGTGCAGAGCATGGCACCGCTGCTGGCAGCGCGCGGCATCACCATCAATGCGGTGGCGCCGGGCTTTATCGAAACGCAGATGACTGCTGCCATCCCGTTTGCCATCCGCGAAGCCGGCCGGCGCATGAACTCCCTGGGGCAGGGCGGCTTGCCGGTGGATGTGGCAGAAACCATTGCCTGGCTGGCCAGTCCGGCTTCGGCAGGCCTTAACGGCAATGTGGTGCGTGTCTGCGGCCAAAGTCTGCTGGGTGCCTGAGCATGAAAAGGGTTGAAGTGACACAGGATCCCGGCCTGGCCGCTATGTTTTTCGCGGCGCTGGAAGCCAATCGCAAGCGGCCGGGCATAGTCGAACAGCTGCCCGAGGTCACCCTGGTTCGCCACCAGGTGACGCTGGATGCTGCGCATATCGACCGCTACAAGACGCTCTGCGGTTTTAGCCAGGCACAGGGAGTACCGCTGATCTATCCGCAGATGCTGACCTTTGCCCTGGTGATGCAGTACATGAACTCGGCGGATTGCCCCTGGCCGGCGCTGGGTACGGTGCATCTGGCCAATCTGATTGAACAGACGCGCAGTCTGCAGGCCGCTGATACGGTGCGGGTGGAGATGGCCACCGGCAAGCTTTTCGCCCATGAGAAAGGCCAGGTCTACACACTCGAACTGCGCATCTTTCGCGACGATGAACCGGTCTGGCGTGCTACCCAGAGCTTGCTGCGGCTGGGTGTCAAACAGCCGCGCGGTGAACCCTATGCCAGTCAGGTGGGGGGATCTGCTCCCTTGTCCTGTCAGGCACAGTTCAACGCTGCGGCGAATATCGGCAGGCGCTATGGCGCGGTGTCCGGCGACCGCAATCCGATCCACCTCAGCGCGCTCTCGGCCAGGCTGTTCGGCTTCCGCCGGGCCATCGCCCACGGCATGTGGAGCAAAGCCCGCGCGTTGGCGTGCGTGCTGCCCCAACAAACGCTGGAGCGCGTACGCGTGGCGGTGGATTTCAAGACGCCGCTGTTCCTGCCGGCGCAACCGACCCTGTGGACTGCGCGCAGCAACTGCGCGGCCCTGTTTGAAGTACGCGACAGCCGGGGGCAGAAGCCCCACCTGCGCGGCCAGCTTGACTACTGATTTGCAACTCTTTCCTGTGAGGTAATCCCTATGAGTACTATCCGTCGTGTCGCCATTCTGGGCGGTAACCGCATTCCGTTCGCCCGTTCCAACACCCTGTATGCCAAAGCCTCCAATCAGGAGATGCTTACTGCCACCCTGCAGGGCCTGATTGATCGCTTCAACCTGCACGGCGAGCGTCTGGGTGATGTGGCTGCCGGTGCGGTGATGAAGCATTCGCGGGACTTCAACCTGGTGCGCGAGTGCGTGCTGTCGACCACCCTGTCCCCGCAGACGCCGGCTTACGATTTGCAGCAAGCCTGCGGAACCGGACTGGAAGCGGTGATGCAGGTGGCCAACAAGATCGCCCTCGGCCACATTGACAGCGGTATTGCCGGCGGTGTGGATACCACCTCCGATGCGCCGATTGCGCTCAACGAAAAGTTGCGCAAAATCCTTCTCGAAGCCTCCCGCGCCAAAACCACCGCCCAGCGTCTGGCAGCCTTCACCGCCGTGCGCCCGGCGATGCTGGTCAGCCCTTCCTTGCCGCGCAATGGCGAGCCGCGTACCGGCCTGTCCATGGGCGAGCACGCCGAGTTGATGGCGCAGGAATGGAATATCAGCCGCGAAGCGCAGGATGAACTGGCGCTGAAGAGCCACCAGAATCTGGCCAGTGCTTATGACAGCGGCTTCTTTACCGATTTGCTGACGCCGTTCAATGGTGTGAGCAAGGACAATAACCTGCGCGCTGATCTGACCATCGAGAAATTGCGCACGCTCAAGCCGGTGTTCGACAAGAAAGTCGCGCCCGGGCAAGGCACCCTGACCGCAGGCAACTCGACGCCGCTTACCGATGGCGCCTCGGCGGTGCTGCTGGCCAGCGAAGAGTGGGCCAGCGCGCGCAATATTCCGGTACTGGCCTACATCACCTTCAGTGAAGTGGCAGCGATCGATTTCTTCGACAAGAAAGAAGGCCTGCTGATGGCTCCGGCTTACGCAGTGCCACGCATGCTCGAACGTGCCGGTCTGAAACTGCAGGATTTCGACTTCTACGAAATCCACGAGGCCTTCGCTGCGCAGGTGCTGTGCACCCTGGATGCCTGGCAGGACAAGACCTTCTGCAAGGAACGTCTGGGTCTGGCCAAGCCGCTGGGCAAGATCGACCTGAAGAAACTCAATATCAACGGCAGTTCGCTGGCCGCGGGTCACCCCTTCGCTGCCACCGGTGGCCGTATCGTCGCCACGCTGGCCAAGATGCTGGCGCAGAAAGGTTCCGGCCGCGGCCTGATCTCCATCTGTGCCGCCGGCGGTCAGGGCGTGGTCGCCATCCTCGAAAGGTAATTGCCATGTTGAAGTACCAGGCGCCACTGCGCGATATGCGCTTCCTGCTCAATGAAGTGCTCGACTACCCGGCGCATTACCGCAGCCTGCCCAACGGCGCCGATGCCACGCCGGAGATGGTCGATGCGATTCTCGACGGCGCAGCCACGCTCTGTGAGGAAGTGCTGGCACCGCTGAATGCCTCCGGGGATGCCGAAGGCTGTCATTTCAAGGACGGCGTGGTCACCACGCCTGCCGGTTTCAAGGAGGCGTACGCGCAGTTTGTCGCTGGCGGCTGGCAGGGTGTGTCCTTCCCGGAAGAGTTCGGCGGTCAGGGACTGCCGATGTCGCTCAACGTGTTCAAGTCGGAAATGATGGGCACGGCCAACTGGTCGTTCACCATGTACCCGGGGCTGAGCGTGGGCTGCATCAACACGCTGATGCAGTACGCCAGTGCGGAACAGAAAGCGGCCTATCTGCCGCGTCTGGTCGCCGGCCAGTGGAGCGGCACCATGTGCCTTACCGAAGCCCAGTGCGGCACCGATCTGGGCCAGCTGAAGACCCGCGCCGAAGCGCAGGCCGATGGCAGTTACCGGTTGACCGGCAGCAAGATATTCATCTCCGCCGGCGAGCATGATCTGGCTGAAAACATCATTCACATCGTGCTGGCCCGCCTGCCCGATGCCCCGGCCGGAACGCGCGGCATCTCGTTATTCGTGGTGCCCAAGTTCAAGCTGAATGCCGATCACTCGCTGGGCGAGCGCAATGCGGTGAACTGCGGTGCCATCGAACACAAGATGGGCATCCGTGCCTCGGCTACTGCCACGCTGAACTTCGACGGCGCCACCGGCTACATGCTCGGTGAGCAGAACAAGGGGCTGGAAGCCATGTTCACCTTCATGAACACGGCGCGCATCGGCACCGCGATTCAGGGCGTCTGCCATGCCGAGCTGTCGTTTCAGGGTGCCTTGCCGTATGCCCTGGAACGTCGCTCGATGCGTGCCCTGTCGGGCAAGAAAGAACCTGATCAGGTTGCCGATGCGCTGATCTGGCATCCGGATGTGCGGCGCATGCTGCTCACGCAGAAGGCGATTGCCGAAGGCGGCCGGGCAATGATCTACAGCGCGGCGCAGATTGCCGACAAGATGTTCAGCTCGCTGCTGGCCGGTGACCAGCTAAAGTACGAAGCCTATGACAGCGAGTTGGGCTTCTTTACGCCGATCCTCAAGGGCTTCATTACCGAACTGGGGCTGGAGGCGGCCAACCTGGGCATGCAGGTGTTCGGCGGGCATGGCTATATCCAGGATCACGGCATGGAGCAGATTGCCCGCGATGCGCGCATCGCCACCCTCTACGAAGGCACCACCGGCATCCAGGCCCTCGACCTGCTCGGGCGCAAGGTGCTGCTGGGCAGCAAGGGCAAGTGCGTGCGCGACTTCACCGGCACAGTGCTGCGCTTTGCCAGACCGCATGCGTTGAGTCGTGGCCCGCTGGGCAAGATGGCGCGCAGCCTGATCTGCCGCAGCCTGCAATGGAACCTGCTGACCACCCGGTTGTTGCTGCGCTCGGCCCGCGACCGCGAACAGGTCGGTGCGGCCAGTTTCGATTTCCTGATGTATTCGGGCTACGTGATGATGGGCTACTTCTGGGCGCTGCAGGCGGCCAAAGCCAGCCAGTTACTGGCCGCTGGTGGCGGTGAGGCACCGGCTGAGTTCTATCAGGCGAAAATCGACACCGCCGAATTCTACTTCGCCCGCCTGTTGCCGCGCGCCAATAGCCACTACGCTGCGGCACTGGCCTCCACCGCTTCACTGATGCAGACCGACAAGGCTAGCCTGCGGATCAACTGACTTTCATGGGTGGCCTGGCGGCTACTATCTAGGTGATGCTGAACTACAAAGCGCCTTCGTAGCACTGACTTACAGATCATTGCTACGAGGGGCTAGTTTGCAGCGTTCCAGCTCAAGGCGACGCATGTACCAGGCGTTATGCAGCAGGCCGTATAGGCGGGAGTGTTGCTGTGGTTGAATAACCCCGTGTATCAGCAGATCACCAATTTGCTGACGCGTTAGCCGACTGATTTTAGCAAGCTTGGCAACTGAAAGCGCTTCGCGCACCTTCTGCATATCACTTTTCAAATGTATATGGTGGATAGTCGAACCTCCTTTCTGTATTGAGAATAAGGTTAACAAGAAGGATCTGTTTTTGGCTGATGGTATCTGGATAATTAATCTTTTCCTATATTGTTACTTGAGGAAGCTGTTTCTGTTTATGCTGACATGCAAGTAAGTGCGAAGGCCTGCATCAGGTTTCGGAATGGCCTCAATTGGGTCACGTTTTTTGTGATAAATAAAATCGAAATAGAAATGTTTGGCCGCGACTCTGATAAGCCAGAAGTCGCGGCCTGGATCGTGGAAGTAATCTAACTGCTCATGTTCAGGGTATTAATTCGATGCAACCTGAGTTCCGCATTTCTTGGCTATTGAGGTTTGCTCGACTGCATCATGCTCGCCTTTCAAACTTGCATATTCAGCTTCTTGAGCGTCATTGCCACCAAGAGCGAACAGAGCAGGCCAAAAAAGAAGTCCGCCTCCCCAAGCTATTGCCGTATCGTGAGATGAAGCTGTATCAAGTTGACCTGCAAGGTGGCTGGCTTTCATTTGAATACGTTGTGCTTCGCTAGAAAGTTGGGCGCAATCATATGTCTGATATTGCACAGGAGAGACATAACTTGTTGCGACATCTTTTGAAGCGGTGGCGCAACCAGAAATGATGAACGCACTAGCTAAAACCATTGCAACTGACTTTTTCATTTTTATCTCTCATCGTTTAATTAAATTTTCTTTCCGATGAGTTAATGCTAAAGAACTAGAGTCAGTTCCAGAACTGAACGTTTCCCATATCAGGTATGCACCATGTTCAACCTGCGAAGTATCGATCTGAACCTGCTGCCGGTGTTCGAGGCGGTTTACGAGGAGCGCAACCTTTCACGGGCGGCGGAGCGGCTGGGGATGAGTCAGTCGGCGGTGAGCCATGCGCTGACGCGGCTGCGTGATCTGCTGCGTGATGATCTGTTTATCCGCTTGCCGCAGGGAGTGCAGCGCACGCCGCTGGCCGACCTTGTTTATCTGCGCGTGCGCGATTCATTGGCAGGTGTACGGGATTTGCTGGGGGAAACCCGGGTGTTCGATCCGGCGACTTCAGAACGACGCTTTCAGGTGTCCATACCGCATCCGCTGGGGCCGTTGCTGGCCCAGAAAATGAGGGATCAACTGGCTGTAACCGCGCCAGGTATCGTTCTGGAGTTCAATACGCGCTCATTGCCGGTCGGGCTGGAGCGCAAGCTGGAAGATGGCCGGGTGGATCTGGTCGTGGACTGGATGGTGCCGCAAGGTGGAGCTTTCCGTACGCTTGAGCTGTTCAATGACTGTTTGATGCTGGTTGCCCGGCCAGAGCATCCGGGCTTCATGGCATCTGGCATTGGTCAACTCATAGCAACCGCCCGGTTTGTGGTCATGCGCAAGCGCCGCAGAGTTGAAGAGATACCTTTTGTGCAGCAGGTGATCGGGCTAATTCCGGAAATGCAGTTGCTGGAAATGTCGGAGCAGCTGGAAGTGTTGCTGATAGCGAGCCGTACGGATCGTATTGGCATTACCCCCAGGAGCCTGGGTGATCTGGCAAAGCAGTCATTCGGGTTGGAACTGCTGCCATTTACCTTTGGCGATAAAGACATACCGATTTCGCTGATCTGGCATGAGAGCCGCGAGAACGATCCTGCCCATGCCTTTCTGCGTGAGCAGCTGGCCAGTGGGATGCGGCAGTTCGCCAGGGATAATTTGCTGTTGCCGGGCTAAACCAATTCCTGCGAAACCACCTGATTGCGCCCGCGGCCCTTGCCGCTGTAAAGGCGCTGGTCCACACAGCGATACAGTTCATCAACGCTGCGGCCATCCAGTGGCCATTCTGCGATGCCGAAGGTGGCGGACAGTTCGATGCTGTGTTTGCCGTATTGCAGCGGTGTGTTGCACAGCTGTACGCGCAGGGCTTCCACCAGTGGTTCCGCGCGGGCACGATCGGTATTGCGCAGAATCAGGGCGAACTCTTCGCCACCCAGCCGGCCCAGGGTATCGGTAATGCGCAGGCGTTCGCCGAGTACGCTGCAGGTGTGCTGCAGTGCCTTGTCGCCGGCATCATGCCCCCACTGGTCGTTGACTGACTTGAAATGGTCGATGTCGAGAATCACCAGCGTCAGCGGGTTATGGCTTCTTTCGGCTTCATGGATGCTTTGAATCAGGCTCTGTTCGAAGCTGCCCCGGTTGGCTACACCGGTCAGGGCATCGGTGCGGGCAATGCGCTGCAGTTCCTGATAGGCCTCGGTACGTCGGCCCTCGTATATGTGCATGAACAGGATGATCAGCACGCCGCAGGCTACAGCGTTGACCAGATCGATAAGGCTCGTTGCCTCCAGTGAAATTTCATATTTGAAGAGATAAAGCGCAACTGCCAGCAAACCGAAGGGCACGCTGAGCAGGCCCCCGCCGACACGCCCGAGCAGCAGATAGCAAAGCACCGGCGCCAGGTACGCCCACACGAAGGCAGTGGCAGACGCGCCAGGCATCACGATTATGTAGAGCAGAAAGGAGAACACCAGCACGGTGTAAAGGTTTACCACCAGCAACGGGTTGCGCACGGTAGGGAAGCGCCAGGCGAACCAGAACAGCAGCAGCGTGGCAATCAACTCCAGGCTGGCAAATACATGGTTGCCAGCCAGAAACTGCAGCACGCAGAAGGTTCCCAGCGTGACACCCGTCCCGGCAAACATCAGGCGCACCAGTGCCATCCAGTTACCGTCATGCAGACCGGAGTTGAAGCTTACTGGATGCAGCAAACTGTGGGTTGAGGGCTTATTGGTCATGTCTGATCGGGCGTCTTGAGACCTGGCAAGCGCAGTGTGGATCAAGAACAACCATGCCTTCAACCTTAAATTGGCCGGTTGGATGCTGTATTCGTTGCGCCGTGCGGCTCATCATTGCTTGCGTTTGCTGTCGACCCTGACCAGCCGGCCACCTTCGAAGCGCAGGAACTGGTACATGCCGTTGCGGGGGGCGTAGCTCCATTCTTCGACCTGCAATTCATAACTTTCGCCATAGTTGCCGGTGCGTATGACACTGCCGAGCAGGTCGCGGGCGATGGGTTCGCCGCACTTCTGCAGCACTTCACTGGTGGTGCTGCCGGCGCTGACCAGACCGTTGCCGCAGCGCAGGGTAGTGGAGGCCGATGCGCTGTGGCAGGCCAGCAGGAGGATGAAGGCGGGCAAGGCGGGAAATCGGTTCACGGTAGGTCTGGTCCTGGCAGAGGGGGCAATTTTTGATTCAGGCGCAGGCTGGATTTCAGTCCGCCCGGCGATTTGCCGGCAACCAATGGATTACTGGTTACGCCGGAACTCGATGTTGGTCAGCTTGTTGCCGGTGAAGGTCAGAATGTAATAGGCGCCGTTGGGTGGGCCATAGACCCACTCCGTAATGGGCAGGGACTGGTTGCCATAGACGTCCGTGGTGTAGCCGACCTGATCGCGTAGCGCGGGGGCGCCACATTTGTGTTCCACCTCGAAAGTGCGGTCACCAAGGCTGACCAGCTTGCGCCCGCAGCGCCAGGTGTCATCGGCACTGGCCAGCGCTGGCAGGAGCATTGCAAGGCCGATGCAGAACAAGTACTTGAACATCCGGGAACCCTTTATTCGCTGTCCAGTTGCAGGATGGTGGCCACCTGATCGCCTTCACTGTCCGGTAGCAGGCCGACATCCAGCATGTAGATGCGCTGATCTTCCAGGCCGGCGTCCTTGACCAGGTATTGTTTGACGCTCGCAGCCCGCTCCTGAGCCAGTTTGCGCAGCAGCGTCTTGTTGTTGCCCCAGTAGGCCAGCAACGCATCACGCATTTTGTCGGCGCGCACTTCGCTGTCCAGTTCAGCCCATTCGGCCGGTGGCTGTTGCTTCAGGCGTGCACGATAGATGCCTGCGAGCAGGGCCGGCTGGGCATCCTCGGGCACCTCGATTTCGGCAGCCGAGGCCGGCACCTGCTCACCGGCACGCTGCTGGATCTTGTACCAGTTGTACTGGAACTCGCGTTGCAGGCGCTGTACTGCCAGCAATGGGCCATCGGGGTTGGCAGCGCTGGTGCCTTCGACTTCCAGACGCAGTCCGGGACGCTCCTTGAGTGCATCGGCCAGGGTATTCAGGGTGCCCTGGGCGCCCTTGTCCAGTTCGCTGCTGCCAGCACTGAAGGGCACCTGGCCCAGATCGACATCGGTGCCGCCGCCGGCCAGTCCGGCGATGAAATTGAACGGCGCTGCCACGGCGCGCAGAACCAGATTCCTCAGGGTTTGCCAGATGATCGGGGCAACGCTGAATTCGGGATTGTTGAGGTCGCCGGAGACCGGTAGCTCGATATCGATCTTGCCGTCGGGATCCTTGAGCAGGGCGATGGCCAGGCGAATCGGCAGATCGACGGCATCCGGGCTGTCAACCTGCTCACCCAGCTGCAGCTGCTCGAGGACCACCTTGTTTTCGGCGTTGAGCTGGCCGTTGTTGATTTTGTAGTTGAGGTCGAGATTGAGCCGGCCTTTCTTGATCCGGTAACCGGCGAACTTGCCGGAGTAAGGCGTGACGGTGGTCAGCTCGATACGTTTGAAGTCCACGGCAATATCCAGCTTGGCCAGTGGATCAAACGGATTCAGGCTGCCCTTGATGCTCATCGGGGCATAGCGGTCTACCTTGCCCTGGATGTCGATAGTGGCCGGCTTTTGCTGAACGCTGTCGATGGTGCCGATGCTGCCTTCGAGCTGTTGAATGGCGGTGGCAAAATCCGGGGTCAGGCTGAAGTCGGCGAAATTCGCCGAGCCATCCGCCAGCGTGATGCCGCCCAGGTGAATGGCCAGCGGTGCTTCGTCGCTTTTGGCTGGCGCAGGGGAGGCAGGTTGCGGGATCAGCAGGTCGGACACGTTGGTGCTGCGGTCCTCGTTGATGATGAAGCGCGCGTAGGGTTGCTCCAGCCTGATGCTGTTGATGTCCAGGCGCTTGCCATGCTGGTAGTCGAGGCCGTCAAGCTGGAGGGTTTTCCAGCGTACAAAGTCACGCTGTTTGACCGTGTCCAGGGTATGCAACTGGCTGACCCGGGCATTGCCGGTAATTTGCAGCTGCAAGGGATCGGCGCTTTGCAGGTCGACCTGCAGCTGGCTGCCGAGCATGCCGCTGCGCAGTTCCATGCGAATGAACGGCGAGATGTAGGCCTGGGCCACGCGCAGATCGATATTCTCCGTACCGACTTGCAGCCTGGCGCTTGGCGGACTCAGCTGCACCGGCCCTTCTGCAGTGATCCGGCCCTGCTTGCCCAGACCGGTATCGAGCTTGAGGGTGAAAGGTGCCTGGGCCAGGCTGTCGAAATCCCGGATATCCAGATTCAGCGGACCCAGCTCGAGCTCCACCGGAGTGGCCGGTTGGCGGTCGGCCAGATGTATCTGGTAATCACGTAACTGGCCGTCTTTGAGAATAATCTGCCAGGGTTTTTCCGCCTCGACCGCAGCGACCTGACTGGCCTTGACCGGCTCTTCGGTTGCGGCAACGGCTGTTGTTTCAGGCGTGGGCGCCTGCCCGGCAGCTGCAGTCGGCGCTGCCGGTTTGGCTTGTGCGTCGGCAGTGTCCCGGCTAGCGGTCGCCGGTGTGGCAAACAGTTTCTGCCAGTCCAGCTCGCCATCTTTTTCACGGGCGGCCCAGGTTTCCAGTTTCTGGCTGCGCAACTGGCCAATGCTGACCTGCTGCTTTTCCAGATCGACCGATGTGTCGCTGATGGCCAGGCTGGCCAGATTCAACAGCGGCCGCTGGTCAGGCGCCTGCAGAGCCAGGGCGTCGATGCTGATGCTCAGTTGTTGCAGGTTCAGCTGAACGCTGTCGCCCAACGCCAGCTGGTAGTCGGTGGAGGCTTGCAGTACACCGTCGGCCAGCTCCAGTGGCACCACATCCCGTACATAGGGCCAGATGGCCTTGAGCTTGGCGTCCGTCAGTACCAGGTGGCCGCTGGAGACCAGCGGGTTGACGCTGATGGTGCCGGTCCAGTCGAGATGGCCGCCATTGGGGCCGCGGGCGCTCAAGCTGAGGTCGGCATTGTCGTCGGGCAGGGTGCTGAGGTTATGCAGTTCCAGATTCAGCGAGTCGTAGGTCAGCTCGAACGGCGTTGTCGGTTGCAGGTCCTCGAAGTGCAGCGCCGCTTCAATCAGCGCGATGCGCTCGATCAGCACGGCAGGCATAGGGCTATCCGGCTCATCGGCTGCAGCGGGTTGGCTTTCCGGCAGATTGAACAGGGTTGCCAGATTGAGTTCGCCGTCCTTGCTGCGCAGTGCATCGACATTCGCCTTTTCCAGCTCGATATCACGCAGGTGCAGGGCTTTGCGCCACAGGCTGTCCAGTTCCAGATCAAGGTATAAACGGCCGAAGCCGAGCTGTTCCGCGTCCGGCTCGCCGATGTGCAGACCCCAGAGGCTGAGCTTCAGGCTGAAGGGGTTGAGCTCGATGCGTTCCAGGCGGGCCGGCACCGTTGCGTAGTTGGCCAGTTGCTGATTGACCACCCGCTGCGCTATGCCGGGGAGGATCAGAAAGCCCAGCAGGCTGTAAAGTCCGAGTCCGATCAACAGGGCGCAGAGGGTACGCTTCAGGGCTGTTTTCATCGTGCAAGATCATCTGGGCGGCGAGAGATGGTCTGAGTATGGCACGTCAAAACTGCAGAATCAGGGTCTTTAGTGGTGGATTGTTGTCTGCTGAGGGGAAGTCGCTGGCGGGACCGAGCGCCTGACAGTCGCGCACCGGCCGGCCCAGTTTGCTGGCGCAGCGCAGGACCTGCTCGCGCCAGTCGCTCATGCTCACCCTGGCCAGATTGTTACAGCAGATCAGCACACCGTCTTCGGCGGTGGCCATGATCGCCGGCTTGAGCAGGCTCTGGTAATCGCGCAGCAGATCGACCGTACCAAAGGCGCTCTTGGCCCAGGCTGGCGGATCCAGCAGCACCAGGTCGAACTGCTCCTGCTGGATGCGCGGATAGCCCGGCAGTTTGTGCCCGCGGCGCTGGCTGACGGGCAAGCCGGCAAGTTGGCGGATCGCCGGAAAGTAATCGGACTGCAGAAAGTCCATGGCCGGCAGCTCGGGGTTGAGCAGGCCGTTCTCGCGGCCGACGGCCAGATTGCCTTCGGCGAAATCCAGGTTCAGCACCCGTCTTGCGCCGCCGGCAGCGGCACACAGGCCGACGCCACAGGTATAGGCGAACAGATTGAGTACCGACTTGCCGGCGCTGTGCTGTTTTACCCAGCCGCGGGCGTTGCGCAGGTCGAGAAACAGCAGCGGGTCCTGTCCCGGATGACGGCCGCGTACGCGGTAGTTCAGGCCCCATTCGTGGCCGATCTGGTCTTCCAGCGCAGTGGCGTCGGCGCTGTGCACAGCGTCACTGCGGTCGATACGCGAGTGGTTGCCGGAGCGGTCGTTGTAGACCAGTTGCAAGGGTGCTTGCAGCGATTCGCGACAGGCTTCGGCCAGCGTCAGCAGTTCGTCAGTTGTCAGCGGCTGGTGGAAACTTTGCACCAGCAGTTGCGGCCCGTAACGGTCGCAGGTCAGCCCCGGCGCACCTTCCTGGCTGCCGTGGAACAGCCGGTAGCAGTCGGTGCCCTGTCCGTGCAGTTCGGCGATCAGCGGCTGCCGGCGCGCCAGGGCCGCGTGCAGTGACTGGGGCAGGGTGGACATGGCGGCGACTCGCAAGAAGGGGCGGGCAGGATAGCAGTCGCCGCCCCCCGCGGCGAGTCAGCCGGACTCGGCCTCAGCACCGGCCCGGGCAGGCGGCAGCGGCGCGATATAGCCGATCACCAGCAACAGCAGGCCGACGCTGATAAACGAGACGATGCGCTCCAGGGTGCCGCTGCTGCCCAGATCGACGAGGAACAGTTTGAGCACGGTCAGCCCCAGCAGCAGCGCCCCGCCGATCCACAGCGAGCGCGAGGCGTGCCGGCGCGACAGGGCCATACAGACCAGCCCGGCCAGGGTCCAGAGAATCGCCAGTACGGTTTGCACCTTGTTGCTGGTGAACAGGTCGGCCGCATCCCACGGCAGTTGTAGCTCGATGGCCAGGCTGCGCAGGGCGATGGCATTCAACAGCAGGAAGGCGCCGATGGCGGCGGCTTTATCGGCAATGCCGCTCCAGCGTTCGCGTGCCCACAGCCAGAAAGCGCTCAAGGCCAGCAGTTGTGGCAGATCCAGCGGGTTGAGCAGCAGGTACCAGTTCAGCGGTGCGGCGCCGGGTGCCGGTAACAGCATGGCCAGCCAGAGCAAACTGCCCAGCCCGGTGAGCAGCAGCGGTGTCCATTCATGGTAGGCGACTTCGATCTGTGCGCTCAGTTGCAGGCGCGGCAGTCGATAGACCAGCAGGCTGGCCAGCAACAGTTGCGCTGCGAGATTCCAGTTCAGCTCGGCCGTCCAGTCACCGACCCAGTAGTCCACTTGCACCGCCAGCAACGCCAGGGCCAGCCAGAGGCTGCCGGCATGCCGCAGCGCCAGGCCGTTATCGGCCTCGCGGCCAATCCGCAGCAACAGGCCGCTGCTGCCCAGCGCCAGCGCCCAGGCCAGCCAGCCCCAGCCTTGCAGCGGCTCGCCATGCACGGCATTGAGCAGCAGGCAGAGTGCCAGACCGGCTGGCAGGGCAAAACGGGCCCAGGCCAGCGTGCGCCAGCGCAGACGGATTTCCAGCCAGGCCCAGCCCAGCGCGGAAAGCGCCAGTACGCCGGCCATGCTCCAGGCCAGCTGCAGATCGCTGGTCAGGCGCTGCAGTTGCCACAGCCAGGTGAGGTACCAGAACAGCGCCGCCCAGCCGAGCAACGGCGCTTCCAGCAGGCGCCAGCGCAGCGCGGTACGGCGCAGGCTTTCGGCGCAGCCGAGGGCGCACAGGGCGAGGATCAGGCCGCTCCAGAAACGCGGGTCATACCAGTCTGCAGTGTGCTGAGGGGTGTCGAACAATAGCGAACTGGCCGCGCCCAGTTGCAGCGCCAGGGCAATCAGCACGCCCCAGTGGCGCTGCATGCGCAGGGCGAAGTGCATCACCAGTGCGCCCTCCAGCGCCCAGCACACGGCAGTCCAGTCGCCGGGCAGGGCCAGCGGAATGGCCAGTGAGCCGAGGGCCAGGGCGATACCGGCCAGGGCGTCATTCAGCAGGCGTGGCGCCTGGCTGCGCAAACGCCACCAGAGCACGGCATAGAGTGCGCCGGCGGCTGCCGAACTGAGCGCCAGACCATATTCCCAATGCTCGACCAAGGGCTGTTGCAGGCCGATAAACAGCAGCGGGGTGCCGAACAGGATGCTGCTGTCGATGGCCGGATGCTGGCCTTGCTGGCGCAGGGAGAAGCGCACGCCGATGGCTACATACAGGGCGAAGAACAGCAGCAGGAACGGCTCGACACTGTTGAACTGGCCGGGATGGTACTGGTTGACGCCCCAGAGCACGCCGATGACGAAGGTGAAGGTGAAACCGAGCAGATTCAGTTCGCGCCAGTTTTTCTGCCAGGCAATCACGGCCAGGCCGATATTCAGCAACGCGTAGTAGCTGAACAGCTGGATATGGCTGCCTTCGCCGGTGGAAGCCAGTACCGGCGCGAGAAAGCCGCCGGCCAGGCCGAAGCTGGCCAGCATGCGCGCATCCTGGCGCAGCGCCAGAAATGCCGAGAGCACCGCGAGCACGGCCAGCAGGGCAAAGGCCGCACCGGCGGGAATCAGCTGATACAGACGCAGCGCGGCGAAGGTCGACATATACAGAATGCCCAGCCCCCCGCCTTGCAGCAGCAAGCCGTAGAGGCGCTTGCGCGGCACAAACCACAGGCCCAGCCCAAGCAGCGCAGCGCCACCGGCCGCGATGCCGAGCAGACGCAGTGTCAGCGAGACGCTGATGTGCTCACTGGCGTAGCGCAACAGGAAAGCCACGCCGAAGAACAGCAGCAGCAGACCGATCTTTACTGCCGGGTTGCCTTCGGTAAAGAAGCGGCTGACTGCTTGCAACAGGCGTGCGCTCCAGTCCGGGGTCGCCGCTGCTGCCGCGGTTGCGGGTTGGGCAGTCCAGGCATTGGCGGGTGCCGGCGCAGGTTGTTGTTCGGCTTGAGGCAGTGTGCCTTGCAGCACCTCGTCGGGCAGGGTCCAGTCCAGCTCGGCAGCTGAAGGCGCGGAAACCGGCTCGGCAGGCCGGGCCGGCGCAGGTTGGCTTTGCGCCACAGGCGCAGGCTGACTGTTGCGGCTGGCCAGCTGCTTGAGTTGGGCGTTCAGCTGTTTAAGTTCGCCAGCTTGCCGGCGGGTCTCGGCCAGTAGCCAGCCGAGCAGGCCGCCGGCAACCAGGCCAAAGGCACTTTCACTGGCGGCGGCACCGAGTACGGCGCCGAGCAGGGCAAGCAGCAAGCGACTGACCATTGGCTAAACACTCCTTGTTATGCGTGCATCTGATGGCTCCCTCGCCCTGAGGGGAGAGGGTTAGGGAGAGGGGGGTTGTTCATATTCTGCCCTCTCCCCCAGCCCCTCTCCCGCAGGCGGGCGAGGGGAGCAAGACTCAGTTACGCTCGATTGCCAGCGCCACACCCTGACCGCCGCCGATGCACAGGGTGGCCAGACCTTTTTTCGCGTCGCGCCTGATCATCTCGTGCAGCAGGGTCACCAGCACGCGGCAGCCGGAAGCACCGATCGGGTGGCCGAGGGCGATGGCGCCACCGTTGACGTTGACCTTGGCGGCATCCCAGCCGAGTTCCTGGCCAACCGACAAGGACTGGGCGGCGAAGGCTTCGTTGGCTTCGATCAGGTCCAGATCACTCAGCTGCCAGCCGGCTTTGCTCAGGCAGCGCTGGGTCGCGGTAACCGGGCCGATGCCCATGATCGCCGGATCAACTCCGGCGTTGGCGTAGGCGGCAATTCTGGCCAGTACCGGCAGGCCCAATGCTTCGGCCTTGGCGGCGCTCATCAGCAGCACGGCAGCGGCGCCGTCATTCAGGCTGGAGGCGTTGCCGGCGGTGACGCTGCCGTCTTTCTTGAACGCCGGCTTGAGTTTGCTCAGAGCTTCGGCGGTGGTGCCGGCGCGCGGTTGCTCGTCGATGGCGAAGGCGATGGGGTCGCCCTTGCGCTGGGGGATCATGATCGGGGTGATTTCGTCGGCAAAGCGCCCGGCCTCGATGGCGGCCACGGCTTTCTGCTGGGAGGCGGCGGCGAAGGCATCCTGGGCTTCGCGGCTGATGTTGTATTTGTCCACCAGGTTCTCAGCGGTGATGCCCATGTGGTAGTCGTTGAAAGCATCCCACAGGCCGTCACTGATCATCGTATCGACGACCTTGCCATGGCCCATGCGCAGACCGGTACGGGCGCCAGGCAGCACATAGTTGGCCAGGCTCATGTTCTCCATGCCACCGGCAATGATCACTTCGGCATCGCCGCAGCGGATGGCCTGGGCGCCCAGGTGCAGGGCTTTCAGGCCGGAGCCGCAGACCTTGTTCAGCGTCATGGCCGGCACCGCATGGGGCAAGCCGGCATGCACTGCAGCCTGGCGCGCGGTGTTCTGTCCGGCACCGGCGGTCAGCACGTGGCCGAGAATCACTTCATCCACCTGTGCCGGATCGAGGCCGGTTTGCGCGAGCAACTGGCGGATCACGGCAGCGCCCAGCTCAACGGCTGGAATATTGGCCAGGGCACCCTGAAAACTGCCAATGGCGGTGCGGGTGGCGGCGACGATGACGACTTCTTGCATGATGGCTTCCTCGGCGATTAACAGGCGCAACACAGCGCGACAAAGCGCCTATGGTCGCACAGGGGCAGGGTGGATGCGTAGGCTGGAAAACCGTTGCGCGGGTTTTCCGGCCTGTGGCAAGTCAGCGGTTATGCCGTTTGTCGATCAGGTCGCTGACTACCGACGGATCGGCCAGGGTCGAGATGTCGCCCATGTTTTCCAGTTCGTTGCAGGCGATCTTGCGCAGGATGCGCCGCATGATCTTGCCCGAGCGGGTTTTCGGCAGGCCCGGCGCCCACTGCAGCAGTTCCGGTTTGGCGAAGCTGCCAATTTCCTTGCTGACCAGCGCCAGTAGTTCCTTGGTCAGAGCATCGCCCGGCTCGACGCCGTTCATCAGGGTGATGAAGGCGTAGATGCCCTGGCCCTTGATGTCGTGCGGGTAGCCGACCACCGCCGCTTCGGCCACGGCATCGTGCAGTACCAGCGCGCTTTCCACTTCGGCGGTGCCGATGCGGTGGCCGGAAACGTTGATCACGTCATCCACGCGGCCGGTGATCCAGTAGTAGCCATCCTCGTCGCGGCGCGCACCGTCACCGGTGAAGTAGTAGCCGGGGTAGGGCTTGAAATAGGTGTCGATCATCCGCTGATGGTCGCCGTAGACGCTGCGGATCTGGCTTGGCCAGCTGGCCTTGATCGCCAGTACGCCTGAGCCGGGGCCTTCGATCAATTGGCCCTGTTCGTCGAGCAGTACCGGATGCACGCCAAAAAACGGGCGGGTCGCCGAACCGGGCTTGAGGTCGGTGGCGCCGGGCAGCGGGGTGATCATGATCGAGCCGGTTTCGGTCTGCCACCAGGTATCGACGATCGGGCAGCGCATGTCGCCGACCACGTGGTAGTACCACTCCCAGGCCTCCGGGTTGATCGGTTCACCCACCGAGCCGAGCAGGCGCAGGCTGCTGCGCGAAGTCTTTTTCACCGGACCTTCGCCTTCGCGCATCAGTGCGCGCAGGGCGGTGGGCGCGGTGTAGAAGATATTCACCTGGTGCTTGTCGATTACCTGCCAGAAGCGCGAGGCATCCGGGTAGTTCGGTACGCCTTCGAACAGCAGGGTAATTGCGCCGTTGGCCAGCGGGCCGTAGACGATATAACTGTGCCCGGTGACCCAGCCGACATCGGCGGTACACCAGTAGATGTCGCCCTCGTGGTAGTCGAATACGTACTTGTGGGTCATCGCGGCGGCGAGCAGGTAGCCAGCGGTGCTGTGCAGCACGCCCTTGGGTTTGCCGGTACTGCCGGAGGTGTAGAGGATGAACAGCGGGTCTTCGGCATCCATGGCCGCGGCCGGGCAGTCGGCGCTGGTGCCCGCGATGGCCTGGTGATACCAGAGGTCACGGCCTTCGACCCAGTCGATTGCAGCGGCGGTGCGCTGCACCACCACCACGCTGCTGACATTCGGGCAGCTTTGCAGGGCCTGGTCGACGTTGACCTTGAGCGGAATGGCTTTGCCGCCGCGCACGCCCTCGTCGGCGGTGATCACGGCACGGCAGTCGGCATCGAGAATGCGGTCGCGCAGCGCATCCGGGGAAAAGCCGCCGAACACCACCGAATGCACCGCGCCGATCCGGGTGCAGGCCAGCATGGCGTAAGCGGCTTCGGGGATCATCGGCATGTAGATGCACACACGATCGCCCTTGCCGATACCGCGCCCGCGCAGCACATTGGCCAGCCGGCAGACCTTGTCGTGCAGTTCGCGGTAGCTGATCTGCTGTGAGTCTGCCGGGTTGTCACCTTCCCAGATGATCGCGGTCTGCTCGCCACGGCTGGCCAGATGGCGATCAATGCAGTTTTCACTGACATTCAGCTGGCCGCCCTTGAACCATTCGGCCAGCCCGCTGTGCAGGTCACTGTTGACGACGCAGTCCCAGGGTTTTTTCCAGTCGAGAAAGGCTTTGGCCTGCCCGGCCCAGAATACTTCGGGCTGCTCGATCGACTGCTGATAGAGACGCAGGTAGGCGTCATTGTCGAGCAGGGCGTGTTCACGCACTGCGGGGCTGACAGGGTGGCGTTGAATCTCGAACATGTGCGGGCTCCAGAGTGCTCTGTGAGAGTTCTGCTTGCCAGATATCCGCCGGACGGGCTGCGCTGAAACCAGCTGTGCGGTTGCGCAGCGGACAAGCACTGCTAACAGAATATTAGCTGCTCACACGAGCAACTCTAGGCAAAGTGGCGCAGCACGCAGGCAAACGGCGCAATGCTGAGGGGCATATCACGCCGCAGGCCGCCACGCCGGTCACTGCTTCCGGCCTGTGCCGAAACCGGCGAAAACCCCGCCGTCAGCCGATACCAGACGGCAGCTGCGCCATTCGGGGTGTCGCTGGCGGTCGGGAATTGCTCTCAGCCGCGATGGCGGCCGCGGAAGTAGTTGATCAGGCCCTGGGTCGAGGCGTCGGCAGCCGGAGCCGGCTCCCAGTCGGTGAGGCCCTGGTAAACCCCCTTGCCGAGTTCCTTGCCCAGTTCCACGCCCCACTGGTCGAAGGCATTGATGCCCCACAGCACGCTCTGCACGTAGACCTTGTGTTCGTACATGGCGATCAGCGCGCCCAGCCGCCGCGGGCTTATACGCTCCATCACCAGGGTGTTGCTCGGCCGGTTGCCGGGCACCGCCTTGTGCGGCGCCAGCCGTTGTACTTCGGCTTCTTCCAGGCCTTTGCCACGCAGTTCCGCCTCGGCTTCGCTACGGCTTTTGCCAAGCATCAGCGCCTGGCTTTGCGACAGGCAGTTGGCATACAGCCACTGGTGGTGGTCGGCCACCGGGTTGTAGCTGCTCACCGGCACGATGAAGTCTGCCGGGATCAGCTGGCTGCCCTGGTGCAGCAGCTGGTGGTAAGCGTGCTGCCCGTTGCAGCCGACGCCGCCCCAGATAACCGGGCCGCTGCCGGCAGTAATCGGGGTGCCGTCCTGGCGCACGCTCTTGCCGTTGGATTCCATGTCGAGCTGCTGCAGGTGATCGGTGATGTTACGCAGGTAGTAGTCGTACGGCAGGATCGCATGGCTGCTTGCACCCCAGAAGTCGCCGTACCAGACCCCGAGCAGGCCGAGCAGCACCGGAATGTTGCGCTCGAAGGGCGTATTGCGGAAGTGCAGATCCATGTTGTAGGCGCCGGACAGCAGTTCCTTGAAGTTGGAGATGCCGATCGACATGGCGATCGGCAGACCGATCGCCGACCACAGCGAATAGCGTCCGCCGACCCAGTCCCATAGCGGCAGGATGTTTTCCTCGCTGATGCCGAAAGCAGTGGCAGCGGCCGGATTGCTGGTGACGGCGATAAAGTGCCGGCGCAGATTCTCCTCGCTGCCGCCCTGGGCCAGATACCAGGCCCGCGCGGCCTGGGCATTTTTCAGCGTTTCCAGGGTGGAGAAGGATTTGCTTGAGACAATGAACAGGGTGGTTTCAGCGGATAACCGGCTGACCAGTTCGCGGAACTCGCTGCCGTCCACATTGGCCAGGTAGTGGCAGCGCAGGCCTTTCTGGGCAAAAGGCAACAGGGCTTCGGAAACCAGTTGCGGGCCGAGGAAAGAGCCGCCGATACCGATGTTGACCACATCGCTGATGGGTTTTTCCGTATAGCCGCGCCACAGTCCGTTGTGCAGTTTGCCGACCAGCGTGCTCATCTGCTGCAGGACCTTGTGGATGTCCGGCATGACGTTGCGACCGTTGACCAGCACCTTGTCGCCCAGCGGTCGGCGCAGGGCGGTGTGCAGGGCCTGGCGTTGTTCCGAGGCATTGATCGCGGTGCCGTCGAACATCGCCTGAATGGCATCGCCCAGGCGGGCTTCTTCGGCCAGCTTTACCAGCAGTGCGGTGGTGTCCTGGTTGATCAGGTTTTTCGAGAAATCGAGCATCAGGCCGCAGCTCGACAGGCTGAAGCGCTCGAAGCGCTGCGGGTCGCTGGCAAAGGCTTCACGCATGCTGAAACGGTTCATCTGCGCACGGTGTTCGGTCAGCGCATGCCAGCTGGCCAGTTGCGTGACATCAAGGGGGGTCAGGTGATGATCCATGGAGAACCTTGGGGCTGGGAGTGGGCTGTGTGTGTAGCGGCTGAGGCCTGTCTGTCGATTCTAGCGCGAATAGTTCGCCGCGGCGGCATGCTCTGCACGCAGAGAAAAGGCAGCCTGGGCTGCCTTTGCGGGTGAGGGACGTCGGGCGCTCAGTCTGCGCTGGCGAGGTTGAGCTCAAGGTTGTCGATCAGTCGCGCCTTGCCCATGAAGGCAGCAGCCAGAATAACCAGATGCTGGTCTTGCGGATCGGCGCTGCGCAGGCTTTGTGCTTCGCAGATTTCCAGATAGTCGGGGCGGAAGCCGGCTTTGCGCAACGCCGTCTTGCCCTTGCCGGTCAGCTTGGCGAAATCGCGCTCACCAGCGCGAATGGCACTGGCGATGTCGTTGAGGCAGCCATACAACGCGGGTGCCGCAGCACGCTGGCGTTCGGTCAGGAAACTGTTGCGCGAGGACAGCGCCAGGCCGTCTTCGGCACGCACGGTGGGTTCGCCCATGATCTGGATCGACATGTTGAGATCACGCACCAGCTTGCGAATCACCGCCAGTTGCTGGAAATCCTTCTCGCCAAAAATCGCCAGATCCGGCTGCACTATGTTGAACAGTTTGCTGACCACCGTCGCCACACCATCAAAGTGGCCCGGGCGGCTGGCGCCGCACAAGCCCTCGGAAGCGACCGGAACATGGACCGTGGTCTGGCCCTGCATGCCGTCAGGGTAAATTTCTTCCAGTTCGGGCGCGAACAGCAGATCGCAATCGACTTCGATGAGTTTTTCCTGATCAGCGGCCAGGCTGCGCGGATATTTGCTCAGATCCTCGCTGGGGCCGAATTGCAGCGGATTGACAAAAATGCTGGTGACCACGAAGTCGGCACGCTGTTTGGCCTTTTCCACCAGTGCCACGTGGCCGCTGTGCAGATTGCCCATGGTCGGTACCAGGGCAATGCGCTTGCCCTTGGAGCGGGCGCCGGCGATGGCAGCGCGCAGCTCGCGGACGGTTTTTACGGTATTCATGCAGTAAATCCGTGCTCGCTGCCGGGAAAGGTACGCTGTTTGACTGCACTGACATAAGCGCCAATGGCTGCCTGAATGGAACTCTGGCCTTCCATGAAGTTCTTCACGAACTTCGGCGCGCGGCCACTCAGCGAGAGACCAAGCATGTCGTGCAGTACCAGCACCTGGCCATCGGTATCGACCCCGGCGCCAATACCGATTACCGGAATCTTTACCGACTGGCTGATTTCTGCTGCCAAGGCGCTGGGTACACATTCCAGCAACAGCATGGCGGCACCAGCCTGTTCCAGTGCCATGGCATCGGCGCGCAATTGACGGGCCTGAACCTCCTGGCGGCCCTGCACCTTGTAGCCACCGAACAGGTTGACCGATTGCGGGGTCAGACCAAGGTGTGCGCATACCGGCACGCCACGCTCGGCGAGCAGGCGAACCGGCTCGGCCAGCCAGGCGGCACCTTCCAGTTTGACCATGTGCGCACCGGCCTGCATCAGCGCAGCGCTGCTGGCAAAGGTCTGTTCGAGCGTGGCGTAGGCCATGAACGGCAGGTCCGAGATGATAAAGGCACCCTGATTGCCGCGTTTGACCGAGGCGGTATGGTAGGCCATGTCGGCAAGACTGACCGGCAAGGTACTGTCATGACCTTGCAGGACATTGCCCAGTGAGTCACCCACCAGCAGCACGTCGACACCGGCCTGGCAGGCAGCCTGGGCGAAGGTGGCGTCATAACAGGTAAGCATGGCGATTTTTTCGCCATTCTGCTTGAGGCCTTGCAAGGTGGTCAGGGTAGTGTCGGGCATGTTGAACATCCTTTATGTGGCCTGATCGGTAGGGATTTTCAGCGCTACCGGGCAACGGGAGGCATATAGTCCTGATGAGGGCGTCCGAAGTCAATCACGAGGTGTTACCGCTCTGTTACCGCGTTACCGTCGAGTGCGCTACCGCACAGGCGTTGCAAGCCTGCAGACGGGCACTTTTGCAGCAGGTCGGTCAGTGCTTGACCATCGGGCAGCTGCAGCTCCGGGGCAATTTCGGCCAGCGGGTAGAGGACGAACGGTCGGGCCTGAAGGTGATAGTGCGGCACTTGCAAGCGCGGCAGGTCGATCACCTGCTGGGCATACAGCAGGATGTCCAGATCCAGGGTGCGCGGCCCCCAGCGCTCGGCTTTGCGTTGCCGGCCCTGCTGTAGTTCGATCTGTTGCAGACAGTCGAGCAGTTCGAGCGGTGCCAGGCGGGTGTCCAGTGCTGCAACGGCATTGACATAGTCAGGCTGGTCGGCCGGACCAAGGGGCTGGCTGGCATACAGCGAAGACACGGCCACGAGGCTGGTTTCCGGCAGCGCCGCCAGGGCACTAATGGCCAGCCGCAGTTGCCCGGCGGGCTGTCCGAGGTTGCTGCCCAGGCCGATGTAGGCGCGCTGCAAGCTGTTCATTCGGCGGGCGGTGGCGTGCCTTCGGATTTCGCGCCACGTCGCCGCCGGCTGCCGCCACGGCGTTTCTTGCGTGGGCCGGCGGCGCTGTCATCCTTGTCGCTGAGGTCGCGAATCATGTCGCGACGCTGGCTGTCGCTGGCGTCCTGATAGTCCGTCCACCAGTCGCCCAGACCGCCGAGATTTTCTCCGGCGTCTTCACGCAGCAGCAGGAAGTCGTAGCCGGCACGGAAACGCGGGTTTTCCAGCAGCAGGTCAGCGCGTTTGCCATGCCTTCTTGGCAGACGTTCCTGCATGTCCCAGATTTCGCGAATCGGCATGCTGAAGCGCTTCGGAATGGCGGTGTGCTGGCATTGCTCGGTAATCAGGCTCTGCGCTGCTTCCTGCATGGCCGGTATCGGCGGCAGGCCGCGCGCCTGTTGCTGGGCAACCCGGGCCGGCAGTGCCGGCCAGAGCATGGCGGCAAACAGGAAGGCGGGAGTTACCGGCCGGCCTTCCGCGATGCGTTTATCGGTACTGGCCAGGGCCAGGCGCATCAGGTTGCCGGCATATTGCGGGTCATTCTTGAGTGCCGCCGCACTGGCGGGAAACAGCGGCGCCAGCAGGTCGTATTCGACCAGCAGATCGAAAGTGAACTCGGCATAACCACCGAGAAACAGTTTGAGGACTTCCTCGAACAGGCGTGCCGAAGGAATGTCGCGCAGCAAGTGGGCCAGCGGACGAATCGGCTCGGCAGTGTGTTTTTCGATGTCGAAATCGAGCTTGGCGGCAAAGCGTATCGCCCGCAGCATGCGCACAGGATCTTCCTGATAGCGCTGGGTCGGGTCGCCGATCATGCTGATCTGGCGGTTCTGGATATCCTGAGCGCCGTGGGCGTAATCCAGCACGTGCTCGGTGCTGGGATCGTAATACAGGGCATTGATGGTCAGGTCACGGCGTTGCGCATCGTCTTCCAGGCTGCCGTAGACATTGTCGCGCAGGATGCGGCCACTCTCGTTGCGTGAAGACAGATGGTTGTCTTCTTCGTCATCCCCTTGCGGGTGATTGGCGCGGAAGGTTGCCACTTCGATGATTTCACGGCCGAAATGCACATGCACGAGTTTGAACCTTCGGCCGATCACCCGGGCGTTGCGGAACTCTGCGCGGACCTGTTCCGGCGTGGCGCTGGTCGCGACATCGAAGTCCTTGGGTTTGAGACCGAGCATCAGATCGCGTACACAGCCACCAACCAGATACGCCTGATAGCCCGCTTTTTGCAGACGCTCGACTACGTTGATCGCGTTGCGGCTGATTTGCGCGCGGCGCATCGAGTGTTTGGCGTGGCCAATGACCACCGGGGTGCTGCGGGGGTGCTTGCTGCGGCGCAGGGGCGAACGGAGTGACTGGATCAACTTCTTCAGCATGAGAGGCACTGTCTGGCGGGTTGGGCAGCCGGAATGGCTAATGGCCGCAGGGTGGAGGCGGATTCTAGCATTGGCTGGGGGGATATGTTGACCGCAGATATCGGGGGAGGCCAAAGCACTGGGGGAGCCGAAGCTCCCCCTAAATTCTGCATGCTTTGTTTTCTTATTATTGGTCCGGGCTTGTTTGGTTTTTGTGTCACCCGTTTCCACAAGCCTGAGCTTGCGAAATAACCCCTAGGATCGGGAGTGAAGAGCAAACGGATTTCTTTGGGCGCTGACCGTGCCTTCTACTGCTCCATTTGCAACCAGTGTCTCAGCCACTCGAGTGGTCTTGTTGTCTGACTGGCTACGGAGCAAGCCTCAAAAGCGGCTCTTCCCCAAAAGAATCAGTTAGCTGCGGCTCCGCGTTGTTGTTCTTTTTGTGCTGGAGTCGATACGTATTGTTTTTATTGGTTTCTTGCAGCTTTTTATTCTTGTTGTGCCAGAGATAAAGCACAGGGCGTGCCATCTTTTGAAAATCCTTTTAAAACAGATAGTTATAAAATATGGCGGGATTTTATGACACTGAAATTAAGTCAGTTTGTTACCTGAGGTTGCGGAATTTGTTACTACGTATTTTTCACGGGTAACAGATCGGGCTGGCATGGGGGGAGGCAATGTTACCCGGGTGGCGGGCTTCAGGAGCTGGTAGCGCCCGTCTTGCGGCGGGGAATGCCAAGGCGCTGGCGGCGCTCCCAGAGACATTTGCGGCTAATGCCCAGCTTGCGCGCCAGTTCGGTTTCGGTCATGTGCTCCTGATGTTCGAGCACGAAATGCTGGAAGTAGTCTTCCAGTGACAGGTCTTCGGCAGGATCGCTGTTGCCCGCTGCCGGGGATTTTTCCGCTGGCGGGTCCTGTGGCTCGTCCAGGTCATCCAGGGCGATATCAATGCCCAGCAAGTCGGCCGAGATTTCCGTGCCTTCGCAGAGAATCACCGAGCGCTCGATGGCGTTTTCCAGTTCGCGTACGTTGCCGGGCCAGCTATACAGGCGAATAGCCTGCTCGGCGAGGGCGGAGAAGCGCAGCTCGGGGCGTTCCATGACAGCGCTTTGCCGTGCCAGAAATGCCTGGGCTATTTCCATCACGTCGGCGCCGCGCTCGCGCAGAGCTGGCAGCTGCAGGGAAATCACATGCAGGCGGTAATACAGGTCTTCGCGAAACTGTCCGGTCTTTGCCAGGTTTTTCAGGTCGCGGTGGGTGGCCGCGATCAGACGTACATCCACCCGTTGCGATTGCACCGCACCTACCCGGCGAATTTCGCCATCCTGCAGCACGCGCAACAATCGGGCCTGGGCTTCGAGGGGCAGTTCGCCAATTTCGTCGAGGAACAGGGTGCCGCCGTCGGCAGCCTCTACCAGTCCGGCGCGCCCGGCGCTGGCGCCGGTGAACGAGCCTTTCTCATGGCCAAACAATTCGGACTCGATCAATGATTCGGGGATCGCTGCGCAGTTCACCGAAATCAGCGGTGCACGCGAGCGTTTGGACAGGTTGTGCAGGGCGCGCGCGACCAGTTCCTTGCCGGTGCCGGACTCGCCCTGAATCAGCACGTTGGAGCTGGTCGGTGCGACCTTGCGGATTTTTCCGTAGAGCGCCTGCATGCCGGCGCTGGAGCCGATAATGCCGATTTCGCCATTATCGTCCCGGGCAGCAGTCGCCGGGTTTTCCGCCAGCTTTTCCGGCGTTTGGTTACGGGCTTTGTGTTGATGCTCGCGCAGGATGTGCGCCACGGCCTGGAGCATTTCATCGTGATCGAAGGGTTTGGCGATGTAGTCGACAGCGCCCATCTTCATCGAGTCGACAGCCGAGCGCAGGCTGGCATAGCTGGTCATGATCAGTACCGGCTTGCCTTGCGCCAGTTGAATCATCTCTGTTCCGGGCGCGCCGGGCAGGCGCAGATCGCTGATGACGAGGTCAAAATCCGCCACGCTGAAGTTTTCCCGGGCCTCCTGAACGGAGCCCGCTTCGCTGATCTGGTACTGGTTGCGCTCAAGCAGACGGCGCAAGGCAGATCGGATAATGGTTTCGTCTTCGACGATCAGGATGTGTGGCATTGTTTCAATTCTCTCGACGGTCTGTATGACGGTCCCAATCTTTGCAGTTCATCCGGCCGGTTGAGCAAGGCAACCCGGTTGGCCGATACGGTAGTTCAATCAGCGGCCTGGCTGGCGGTTCAATCCGGCGCAGCCTGTTCCACCGTGGCCTGAAATCTGGGTAGTGTCACCCGAAAGCGCGTGCCGCGTTGCTTGAGTGAGTCCAGGGGACTGTCGATGGCAATCTGTCCATAATGCTCTTCCACAATCGAATAGACCAGCGCCAGACCCAGCCCGGTGCCCCGGCCAGGGTCCTTGGTGGTGAAAAAGGGCTCGAACAAACGTCCCGCGATCTCCTTGGAGATGCCGCTGCCTTCGTCCTCCACGGCCAGCTCGATCTGATGCTCGGTAGCGCTGGTGCTGACGCGGATGGTGCCGCCCGGTAAAGAAGCATCGCGGGCGTTGCTCAACAGGTTGATCAGGATCTGCGCAATCCGCTGCGGGTCGCCCTTGATCCAGTGCTCGGGGTCGCACAGGTTGAAAAACTCGACATCCACGCTTTCGCGGTTCAGCGAAAGCAGGGCAATTGCTTCCTTGGCAACATTCGCCAGGCACACCGGCTCTTCTACCTGCTGCTGCGGGCCGGCATGGGCAAAGCTCATCAGCGACTGCACGATCCGCGAAATTCGCTGGGTCTGCTCGACTATCTGGCTGCTGATCTCCGTCACCTCGGCGTCCTCTTCATGCTCATAGCGCAGGTTCTGCGCCAGGCAGGCGATACCGGTGACCGGATTGCCGATCTCGTGTGCCACCCCGGCGGCGAGCCGGCCAATGGACGCCAGACGTTCGGAGTGCACCAGCTTGTCTTCAAGCAGGTGGGTATCGGTGAGGTCTTCCAGCAGAATTACCAGGCCGCTGTGCTCCGGTGCCAGTGGCTCGTTGATGACTGCCTTGCGCAGATTCAGCCAGCGCAACTGCCCGTGTATCTCCAGGTGTTGCTTGTGCAGGTGCTCGATACGCAATTCGACAAAGCCTTGCAGCAGGTTGCGCCAGGGCTCGTCAATGGAGTCCAGGCGCGAGCCGACAACGTTCTCTGAAGGAATGCCGGTCAGTTCCTCCATGGCCCGGTTCCACATGAGAATTTCCCGGTCCTTGGCCAGCGAGCAGACGCCCAGCGGCAGCTCCTGCAGTGTCTGCCGGTGATAGCGGCGCAGTGCGTCCAGCTCGGCAGCAAGACCGGTCAGGCGTGAGCGGTAATCTTCCAGACGGTTCTCGATGAACTGGATGTCTTCGCTGGCCGAGCCCTCGGGGCCGGATTTGTAGGGCAGGAAGGTGTTGATCATGTCCTGCGCTACGCTCGGTCCCATCAGTCCGGAGAGGTTGGCTTCGAGGCGGTCACGCAGCCTGCGCAGGGCATAGGGCCGGCTTTCATCGAAAGGCAGGTGCAGATCGCGCAGGGCCTGCTCCACTTCGCGCTGGGCAATGATGGCGCCCAGTGGCTTGCTCAGTTCGCTGGCAAATTCCTGCGGTGACAGGGCTTGCAGCTCCCGCCGCTGCGGCCGGCTGACATTGTTCAGGGTGCAGGCGGCGGCCGCGCCGGCCTCTTCCGCGCTGGTTTTGCTGAACAATGAAACCAGCGCAAACACCAGCACATTGGCCGCCAGTGCGCCAATGGCGGTCAGGTGCCAGTTGTCGTCGTTCAGCGTCATGCGCATATCCAGCACGAGCAAGGCGATGTTCCCGGACTGGTCGAGCAGCGGCCACAGATTGCCGGCCAGCCAGATGCCCATGCCGGTCAGCAGCCCGGCAATGAAACCCTGGCGGTTCGCCGCCTGCCAGTACAGCAGCGCCAGCACACCGGGGAGAAACTGCAGGGTGGCGACGAAAGCGCTCAGCCCCAGTGCACTCAAGGCCTGTTTATTATCGAACAGCAGGTAAAAGCCATAGCCGCTGAGGATGATCAGGATGATCAGGGCGCGGCGCGTCCATTTCAGCCAGCGGTAGATGTTGCCATTGGCCGGCGGCTGGTAGAGCGGCAGGAGCAGATGGTTGAGGGCCATGCCGGAGAGTGCCAGGGTCAGCACGATAATCAGTCCGCTGGCGGCTGAGAGGCCGCCGACATAGGCCAGCAGGGTCAGCAGCCTGCTTGTGGAGGCGACGCTGATGCCGATCGCGTAGTACTCCGGTGCCGTGTTCGCCTGCAGGTGCAGACCGGCCCACAGAATCGGTGGTACGGCCAGCGCCATCAGCAGCAGAAACAGTGGCAGTCCCCAGCTTGCGGTGCCGAGGGCGCGCGGATGCAGGTTCTCGCTGAAGATCATGTGGAACATATGCGGCATGACCACCGCCGAGGCGAAGAAAACCAGCAGCAGGGTGCGCCACGCGCCATCTTCAACTGGCGTACGCATGTGCTCGAGTACGTTCTGATTCATGTTCAGCCACAGCTCGAGTCGCTCCAGACCGCCAAACACGCCGTAGATGGCATAGAGCGCAATGGCCGCAATGGCTACCAGCTTGACCACGGACTCGAAGGCAATGGCGAACACCAGCCCTGCATGCTTTTCCCGTGCGGCAATATGGCGTGAGCCGAACAGAATGGTGAACAGTGCGATAAGTGCGCAGAACGCCAGCGCCACTGTTTCCTGCACCGGTTCCCGGGTCAGGATGCCGACGGTATCGGCGACTGCCTTGATCTGCAGGGCCAGCAGCGGCAGTACGCCAAGCAGGGTGAACAGGGCGGTCAGCGCGCCGGCCCAGGTGCTGCGGAAACGAAAGGCGAACAGGTCGGCCAGCGAGGCCAGCTGGTAGGTACGGGTGATGCGCAGGATCGGCTGCAGCATGACCGGCGTGAGCATGAAGGCGCCGGCCACTCCCATGTAGTAAGCCAGAAAGCCGTAGCCGTACTGCTGGGCCAGGGCGATCGAGCCATAAAAAGCCCAGGCACTGGCGTAAACCCCGAGCGACAGTGTGTAGATCGCCGGGTGGTGCACGATTTTTTGCGGGACGAAACCCCGTTCGCAGAGCCAGGCTACGCCAAACAGGGTCAGCAGATAGCTGACGCTGACCAGTAACAGCTGGCCGAAACTAAAGCTCATCGGCATCGTTCTGCCTCTGCAGCACGCAGGTCGCCAGAATCAGTATCAGCCACAACAAATAGGGCCGGTACCAGACACTACCGATACTCGCCCACCAGTCGACGATGGCGGGAGAGAACAGATAGATGCCCACTGCCAGTAGCAGGACCAGTCGGTAGATTTGCATGGGTGCTCTCGGATGGGCGTTCAGCCGATGGTAGCGGAAGCAGCAGGGCACAAGCCAGACACCGCTTTCAGTCGGAGGATGCAGCAGGGACGGTTGCCGGGAGGTTACAGCCGTTCAGCGCAACTGTTGTTCCGCCAGATGGAGCTGGCGCGGAATGCGTTCAGCCTGCCAGTGGCTCGTGCCCCAGACAAGAGTTTCCTGCGCGGTTGCCTGGTCCAGACCAGCCGGCGGCTGCTGGCCGAGGGCGCGCAGGGCACGACAGAGTTGCGCGGCGGCTGCGGCGGCCGGCAGGGCTGGCGAGCGAAACGATTTGCCCAGCTTGTTGCCATCGGCCTGCACGATCAGTGGTACATGCAGATAGCGTGGTTGCGGCAGGCCGAGCAGTTCCTGCAGATACAGCTGGCGCGGCGTCGAGTCGAGCAGGTCGGCACCACGCACGATGTCGGTCATGCCCTGCCAGGCGTCGTCGAGCACCACGGCCAGCTGATAGGCATACAGCCCGTCACGCCGGCGGATGACGAAATCACCCACGTCACGAGCCAGATGCTGCCGATAAAAACCCTGCACGCGATCGGTAAAGTGATATTCCAGCTCGGGCACGCGAATGCGGATGGCCGCGCCGGCGACTGCGTGGTTGGCGTTGCGACAGGTGCCCGGATAGATGCCGCCATGCCCTTCAAGCTGTTTGCGCGAGCAGGTGCAGGCATAGGCCAGGCCCTGGGCGAGCAGGTGCTGGACGACCTCCTGGTAAGCGTTATGCCGTTCACTCTGGAGCAGCACGGCGCCGTCCCACTCAAAGCCGCAGGCTTCCAGGCTGCGCAGGATTTCGTCGCGGGCGCCGGGAATTTCCCGTGGCGGGTCGAGGTCTTCCATGCGCAGCAGCCACTGGCCGCCGACGCTG
This sequence comes from Pseudomonas pohangensis, assembly GCF_900105995.1. NCBI lineage: Bacteria > Pseudomonadati > Pseudomonadota > Gammaproteobacteria > Pseudomonadales > Pseudomonadaceae > Pseudomonas > Pseudomonas pohangensis. Next base: position 614,297 of record NZ_LT629785.1, read on the forward strand.
CGGGCGTCGAGGTAGGACGCCAGCGCAGCGACCAGCGAACCGAAGTGCAGGTAGCCGCTGGGGGTGGGGGCGAAGCGGCCGATATAAGGGGGGGTGGTCATGAGCTGATTGTTCCGTGCTGGCGCGGGTGACGGTAAGTTTCGCCACACTTTCCACGGCACTGGGCTACAGGTTGCGCCTTGCACGGCGCCTCACTTTTCTTGTTTGCCCAAGAAAAGTAAGCAAAAGAAGGGCACCCGACATACGGCCCATCACTTCGCTGCGCTACGTTCCGGGTTCGTTCGCTCCATCGGCGCTCCAGGGGCACGCCGCGAAGGGCCGTCCCTGGCCCATCGCGGCTCTCGCGACATCCATGTCGCTCAACCCCTTCCACACCGATTCCGCTCACCCTCCTGACGGGACTCTCAGTTCGTGCAGCCTTGAAGCACTTTTGTTTCAGGCGTACGCAAAAGATGCGGTGTGTCCTCCTGTCCCCATCAGCAGGCCAAACGGAGGTGCCGTGCAGAGGGGCATTTGGCATGGATGCCAAATGAGGAACGATGGGCCATGGATGGCCCTTCGAGACGACCCTCGGAACGGTACCGCAGTGAGGGAAGTCGAGCGCAGCGAGACCCGGATGCCGGGGTGTGTTTCTTTTGCTTACTTTGCTTTGCACAAGCAAAGAAAAGTGAGGCGCCGTGCAAGGCGCAACCTGTAGCCACAGGCCGAGGAAAGCGATTCGATCTTGCACGGTCTTCAGGCCAGTCAAAAGCAAACCCCACAAATGAAGCGGGGCGCCGAAGCGCCCCGTGGGTGGGTCAGGAACCCAGTTGTTTCTCTTTGATTTCTGCCAGCGTCTTGCAATCGATGCACATGGTCGCTGTCGGGCGGGCTTCCAGGCGACGGATGCCGATCTCCACACCGCAGGAATCACACCAGCCGTATTCGTTGTCTTCAACCAGCTGCAGGGTCTGGTCGATCTTCTTGATCAGCTTGCGCTCGCGGTCACGGGCGCGCAGTTCCAGGCTGAACTCTTCTTCCTGGCTGGCGCGGTCGGCCGGATCGGGGAAATTGGCGGCCTCGTCCTGCATGTGATGCACGGTGCGGTCTACTTCCTGCATCAGTTCGAGCTTCCACTGTTGCAGAATGCTGGTGAAATGCGCGCGCATCCGCTCACCCATGTATTCCTCGCCCTTTTTCTCTTTATAGGGTGCAGGACCTGAAGTCAGCAGCGTGTTCTTGGCTTTTTCTTTGGTGGGCATGGATTAAGCGCCTCTCACTTTTTCTAATTCACTGCGCAGGAAAATCCCCGAAGATAGCGAGGGCCCTGCGATTGCAAGCGCGCGAAATTAGCAGATCGAACCGCTAAGCGCTACTGCCGGTTGTCGTCGTTGCTGGTCTGGCGTGCCGGCTTGGGTAGAATCGCAGCCTGAATCACACAAGGATAGGCCAATGTCCCGGGTATACAGCGCACGCAGTCGTGCCATAGAACCTTTTCATGTCATGGCACTGCTGGCACGGGCCAACGAGTTGCAGGCTGCCGGGCATGATCTGATCCATCTGGAGATCGGCGAGCCGGACTTCAGCAGCGCCGCGCCGATCATTGCCGCCGGCCAGGATGCGCTGGCTGCAGGGCATACGCGCTACACCGCCGCGCGCGGCTTGCCGCAATTGCGCGAGGCGATTGCCGGGTTCTATGCCGAGCGCTATCACCACCCGGTCGACCCGCAGCGTATCCTGATTACCCCCGGCGGCTCGGGCGCACTGCTGCTGGCCAGCAGTCTGCTGGTCGATCCGGGCAAGCACTGGCTGATGGCGGATCCCGGCTATCCGTGCAACCGGCACTTCCTGCGCCTGATCGAAGCGTCGGCGCAACTGGTGCCGGTCGGGGTGGCGGAGCGCTACCAGCTCAATCCGCAGCTGATCAATCAGCACTGGAACAGCAACAGTGTCGGCGCGCTGGTGGCGTCACCGGCCAATCCGACCGGTACTTTGCTGAGCCGGAAAGAGCTGGCGGCACTTTCAGCCAGCCTCAAGCTGCGTGGTGGTCATCTGGTGGTGGACGAGATCTACCACGGGCTGACCTATGGCTGTGATGCCGCCAGCGTGCTGGAAGTGGATGACGATGCCTTCGTGCTCAACAGCTTCTCCAAGTATTTCGGCATGACCGGCTGGCGAATTGGCTGGCTGGTCGCGCCGCCGGATGCGGTGGCTGATCTGGAAAAGCTCGCACAGAATCTCTATATCAGTGCGCCGAGCGTGGCCCAGTACGCTGCGCTGGCGTGTTTTCAGCCGGCGACCCTGGCGATTCTGGAGCGGCGCCGGCACGAGTTTGCCCAGCGCCGCGACTACCTGCTGCCGGCCCTGCGCGAACTGGGCTTCAGGATTGCCGTCGAGCCGCAGGGTGCCTTCTACCTGTACGCGGATATTTCCGCCTTCGGTGGCGATGCCCAGGCTTTCTGCCGGCACTTCCTGGAAACCGAATACGTGGCCTTTACCCCTGGTCTGGACTTTGGCCAGCACAGGGCCGGTCAGCATGTGCGCTTTGCCTATACGCAGAACCTGCAGCGCCTGCAGCAGGCCGTCGAACGCATTGCCCGTGGCCTGAAAAGCTGGCGTCCCGATGCGCTTTGATCCGCCGCTGCAGGAAGGGCGTCTGCTGCAGCGCTACAAGCGCTTTCTGGCCGATATCGAAACAGCCGATGGCCAGCAGCTGACCATTCATTGCCCCAATACCGGCTCGATGCTCAATTGCCTGAGCCCGGGTGCGCGGCTCTGGTTCAGCCGCTCGAATGACCCGAAACGCAAACTGCCGGGCACCTGGGAACTGGTGGAAACGCCGCAGGGGCGGCTGGCCTGCATCAATACCAATCGTGCCAATGGACTTGTCGAGGAAGCCCTGCGCGCCGGGGTGATCAGCGAGCTGAACGGCTTTACCGCGCTGCGTCGAGAAGTGCGCTTCGGTACGGAAAACAGCCGGGTGGATTTTGTCCTGGAGTTTGCCGCGGGGCCGGCCTATATCGAGGTCAAGAGTGTCACCCTGGGCTTCGCTGATTCGGCGGTCGCTGCTTTCCCCGATGCGCGCAGCGAGCGCGCCAGCAAGCATCTGCGTGAGTTGACCCGGCTGGCCGAGCAGGGTGTGCGGGCGCTGCAGCTGTATTGCGTGAATCTGTCCGGGGTCGAGGCGGTGCGCCCGGCAGCGGAAATCGATGCGCAGTATGCCAGCGCCCTGGCGCAGGCCCGCGAAGCCGGGGTAGAGGTGCTGGCCTATGCCTGCGAGCTGTCCACCAGTGCTATCCGCCTGGTCCGGCCGCTGCCGGTGCTGACCTGACGCGCCAGACGCGGAGCCGGTCGGCGTGTTCTGTACTGTCGAGGCACAAATCTGCCGTGCTAGGCTGCGTTCCTTCTATCTGACCGAGCTATCGCAATGTCCAACCACCGCCTTCGCCATTTGTCACTGGCCGCCGGGCTTTGCCTGCTGGCGCCGTTGCTGCAGGCTGAATCCTGGCCCGCCGCTGACTGGGAGCGCGCTGCAACGCCTGCCAGCGCAGCACTCGAGGCCTTCGAGGCCTACAGTTTTCCTGCCCGTGATGACCTAAATCCGACCGGCGTGCGTACCGATGCGGTGGTGGTGATTCGCGATGGCCAGCTGATCTATGAACGCTATGCCGGGCCAACGACAGTAAGCACACCGCACCTGACCTGGTCGGTAAGCAAAAGCCTGATCGGTGCGGTCATGGGCGTTGCCTACGGCGAAGGGCGCTTCAAGCTCAGTGACGCGGTGGCCGAACATTACCCGCCGTTTGCGGCACATCCGCAGACCAAGATGGGCCACCTGTTCAACTGGGCCTCCGGACTGGACTGGGAGGAAGGTTACGAGCTGGCGCCGCTGCGCTCCTCGGTGGTGGCGATGCTGTATACCCGTGGTCGTGATGACATGGGCGCCTTTACCGTCGCGCATAATCAGGAAGTGCCGCCGGGAACGCGCTTCCGCTATTCCAGCGGCGACAGCACGGTGATTGCGGCAACGCTGAAAAGCATGGTCGGTGAGAAGGCCTATGCCGACTATCCGTGGACCGCGCTGTTCGAGCCGCTGGGCATCACCTCCGCCGTCTGGGAAACCGATGGCAGCGGCACCTTTGTCGGTTCCTCCTATGCCTACATGACCGCGCGTGATCTGGCGCGGGTCGGCTTGCTGATGCAGCGCGACGGGCGTTGGGGCGACAGGCAGTTGCTGCCCAAGGCCTGGGTCGATTTCAGCCTGACGCCATTTGCCGATTTCAAGCCCGGCGGCCCTGGCGAGGAAGTCCCCGGTGGCCAGTGGTGGCTGAACCTGGCCTTCGAGGGCGCGCCCAAGCCGTGGCCGGATGTGCCGCCCACCGCCTTTGCCGCGCTGGGTCACTGGGGGCAGAGCCTGTACGTGCTGCCGGAACAGAAGCTGGTGATCGTGCGCTATGCCGATGACCGCGATCAGAGCTATCAGCACAACGAATTCCTCAAGCTGGCCCAGGCCGCTTTTGCCGGTGAGGTACAACCATGATCAAGCGCCATCCGATTCTTGCCGTGCTGGTACTGGCCTTGCTGGTGCTGCTCGGGCTGGGCTGGCAGAACCGTGTCCATCTGGCTGCGTTCCCCGATATCATCAGCGCCTACACCGCCAAGGAGTACTGCTCCTGTCGCTATGTGATGGATAACCCGGCCGATTACTGCGTTAGCTATTCGAAGCAGTTCATTCCCCTGAGCGGTTTTTTCGATGACGTGCAGCACAAGCATGTCACCGCCAGCGGTCTGGGCCGCAGCAACACGGCTGCCTGGCTGGGGCCAAGGCTGGGTTGCCGGCTGCTGGACCAGGCGGATGCCTTGCCGCAATAGCCTGCGGGTAAGCGGCAAGGGCGCGCGTTTGTCACTCACATTTGCGCCAGCTGCTTGCCGGGCGCTATTCCCGACATGGTTTTGAAGAAGTCATCTATGCACAGAGTCTTTGCCTTTCTCCTTGCGCTGCTTGCCGTCCAGCCGGCCTGGGCCGACTGGCGGGTGGACGCCGAGTCTTCGCGGGTTTCCTTCATTGCCAGCAAAGATGCGCAGCAAACCGATGTCGGCCGCTTCTTCGGTCTGCTTGGCGATGTCGACCCGGCAGGCCATGTGCGCCTGCAGATAGAAATCGACTCGCTGCGCACCGGCTCGCTGCTGCAGGACCAGCGTCTGCGCAAGGAGCTGTTTGCAAGCCGCCGTTTTCCCTATGCCGAGGTGCATGCCCGGCTTGAGCTGCAGCCGATCAGCAAGCTGGCCCCCGGCGCGCAGATGGAGCTGAGCGTACCGGCAACCCTCACGCTGCTTGGCAAGGAAAAAGTGTTGAACACCGAGCTGCTGATCACCCGGCTGGATGACCACCGTTTTCAGGTCGTCACCCTCAGCCCGGTAGTGCTGGATGTGACGGACTTCGGTCTGGGTCCGGTAGTCGACAGCCTGCGCCGCAGCGTCGGGCTGCAGAGTGTCAGCCAGGCGGTGCCAGTCACTGCCGTGCTGATTCTTACCGAGCGCTGATGGCCGAGGTCTTTGCCTGGCGCAGCGGCAACCAGTTCGAGTTGCTGATTGACGGAGCGGTATTTTTTCCGCGCATGCTGCAGGCCATCGATCAGGCGCGCAGCTGTATCGACCTGGAACTGTATCTGGTCAGCAGCGGCGCCTGTGCCACGGCCCTGCTCGATCGGCTGGTAGCTGCGGCGGCACGGGGGGTGGCGGTACGCTGCCTGCTGGATGACTTCGGCTGCCAGGGCTTGAATCGTGCCGACCGGCAACGGCTGATCCGCGCGGGGGTCAGTCTGCGCTGGTACAACCCGCTGAGCTGGCGCCACGGCGTGCGCAACCTGTATCGCAATCATCGCAAACTGTTGCTGGTCGATGGCTGCCTGGGCTATGTCGGTGGTGCCGGTGCCACCGATGCCTTCTGGCGGCCCGGCCAGGCGCAGAGTGACTGGCACGAAGTCATGGTCGAGCAGCGCGGCCCGCTGCTGGCTGACTGGCAGGCGCTGTTCGATATCCAGTGGCAGGCCACCGATGCGGCGAAGGCCTGGCAGGCACCTGCGCCGGCCAGTTTGCAGCAATTGCCGGCGCTACCCCATATGGGCAACGGCTGGGGTCGGGTGGCTTATGCCAGTGCCCGCGAGCATCGCGACATCCTGCACTCGCTGCTGCACTCGTTGCAGGGCAGCCGGCAACGCATCTGGCTGGCCACACCGTATTTCCTGCCGACCTGGAAAGTCCGCCGCGCCCTGCGCAAGGCCGCCTCGCGCGGGCTGGATGTGCGCCTGCTGCTGACCAGCCGGCACACCGACAATCAGCCGGTGCGCTACGCCGGGCAACGTTTCTACCCGGCGCTGTTGCGTGCCGGCGTGCGCATCTTCGAGTTCCAGGCGCGCTTCAGCCATCTGAAGATGGTACTGGTGGATGACTGGGTCAGCCTCGGCTCGTGCAATTTCGATCACTGGAACCTGCACTTCAATCTGGACGCCAATCTGGAGGCAGTGGATGCGCCCTTGAGTCAGGCGGTCGAGGCCAGCTTCCTTGCCGACTTCGCCACCAGCGCGGAAACCACCCTGCAGCAGTGGCGGGCATTGCCCTGGTCCGAGCGTCTGCAACAGCGCCTCTGGGGCTGGCTGGATGGTCTGGTGATCCGCTTTCTCAGACGGCGCTGAGGCTCGTTCCCCGGGCAGCGCTTTGTGCGTGGCCGGACTCAGTGCGCAGCGGCGACCAGTGCCGCGCAGGCCTGGCCAGGGTCGCCAGTGCGTTCCCAGGCCTGGATCCAGTCCGGATAGTTGTGCACGACCGGAATGTCATCGGGGTGAAAGTCCGGCTTCATATAGGCGAGAATCTGCTTGCTGAACGAGCCGAATACGCCGTTGCGGCCGTACATCCAGCCAAGATGGCTGAGCAGCAGGCGCTTGCGCTGCAGCCAGCCGAAGCCGTCGGCCTGCAGCAGCATGTCGGTGCTGCGATAGGTCTCGAAGGAGATGTCCAGGGTGGCGTAGATCATCGCTGCGCAGCGCTTGAAATAGCCCACCCGGGCCACGGTGGTCATGACGTTGAACACCACCGATTTGTGTTCCATCTCTTCAATGGCGTGCCAGGCGAACAGCGCCTTCATGCGCGGGTCGGCGCCCTGCATGACTGCCTTGCGGGCGAAGAAGCCTTCGGCGAGCAGGGCGGTGAAATGTTCGAAAGCCGCGGTCAGGGCCAGGTTGAATTCCGGCGAGAAATGCTTGAGCCAGAAGCTGTTGCGCTTCTTCTGCATGGCCAGCATTTTATCCACCGGCAAGCCCTGCTCTTTCAGCAGGTTGTTGAAACGGGTATGGGCGATGCCGTGCTGGGCTTCCTGGCGGGTGAAATCCCTGACGTGTTTGCTCAGGACAGGATCGCTGATGCGTTCGCGGTAATGTCGCACGCAGGTGATGAAATAACGCTCGCCATCGGGAAAATACAGCTGCATGGCGTCCATCATGCGGGTCTTGTAAGGATCGTTTTCCCACCAGTAGCGCGGGATGCTGCTGTCCAGCTTGAAGTCGATGTTCTCGCGCGGCTGAACCCGGTCCGGGTTGCTGATTCGGTTGTGCATGATCTGCTCCATCACTATCGCTGTGGCGTTGTCAGTCTGGCTGAGGCGGGCGCGGCTCAGGGCGCCTTGCGCCAGACCCTGGCATAGACCTTCGGATCCAGCAGTTTCCTGAACTGGGCATACAGCAGGCGGTTGCGCTTCTCCAGTGAAATGCCCCAGGACATCAGCCAGAGCGGCAGTGCCTGATGGCCGGTGACCAGGCGTTGCTTGCCGGAACGGATGCACTGGATGACTTCACGCACCACATCGGCGGGGTCGGTCTTGAGGAACTTGCGGGTGAATTCCTCGCCGTTCGGCGCGCCCTTGGCGATGTTGGTATTGATGCCGCCCGGATGGATCAGATGCACCGACAGCGGGCTTTCCTGCAACTCCACCATCAGCGATTCGGTAAAGCCGCGCACGGCGAACTTGGAGGCGCAGTAGTCCGAGGTGTTGGGTGTGCCGACCAGGCCGAACACGCTCGATACATTGACTATGGCCCCCTCGCCATTGTCCAGCAGTTGCGGCAGGAAGGCGCGGGTGCCGTAGACCACACCGAAGAAGTTGATCTGCAGGGTGCGCTCGTAACTCTGGTCGTCCATCGCCCACACCGGCTGACCGCCACCGCCTACTCCGGCGTTGTTGATGATCACGTGGGCATTGCCCAGTTTGGCCTTCACTTCGCTGGCGAAGCTATTCATCGCGTTCTTGTCGCCGACATCGAAGGCCTTGCTGAGCACGCGTTTGGCCGGCGTGCCCTTGAGCAGTGCAACGGTCTCCTGCAGCCCGCTGGCATCGAAGTCATTCAGTGCCAGTTTGCTGCCCAGTCTGGCGAACTCCAGCGCATAGGCACGGCCCATGCCGGAACCGGCGCCGGTGATCACGATGGTTTTGTTGTTGAAATCTTTCATTATTGTTTTTTCCGTCGGGGTGTCTTGGGTTTACACAGGTGCAGGGCTGGCTGTGCTGGTCGGGTCGGGCTGATGGGATGCGCTCTGGCCTGCCGCCGAAAACTTCAGGCAGGGATCTTCTACCGGGCCGGAGCGCATCAGGCGGATGTCGTCGAGATAATTCATCGACATCAACCACGGCGCCTGCGGCCCCTGACGCGGCAGCATGTCGATCGCCCGCTGTACATAGCCGGCGCCGAAATCCAGCAGCGGGCGGGTGGGCATGTCGGCGGCGGGCAGTTGCGGGCAGCAGACGCTGTGGTCGTGCTGGTCCATGTAGGCCAGCAGACGGCAGAAGTGCTCGCACAGCAGGCCGATCTTGAGGGTCCATGACGAGTTGGTGTAGCCCACGGCAAAGGCGAAGTTGGGTATGCCGTCGAGCATCATTCCCTTGAACGCCACCTTGTGCGACATGTCTATGGCTGCGCCGTCCAGGGTAATCCGGATGCCGCCAAACAGCTGCAGGTTCAGCCCGGTGGCGGTGATGATGATGTCTGCCTGCAGCTCGCGTCCCGAGCGCAGGGTTACGCCTTTGGCAGTGAAGCTTTTGATGTGATCGGTGACGATCGAGGCCGTGCCCGCTGTAATTGCCTTGAACAGGTCGCCATCGGGTACGGCACACAGACGCTGCTCCCAGGGGTTGTAGGGCGGATTGAAATGTTCATCCACCGGGTAACCCTCGGGCAGGGCCTTCCTGTTGAAGTGGCGGATCAGGCGTCGGGCAAGCTTGGGGTATTTCTGGCAGAGCAGCCAGATACCGCGCGAGATCAGCACGTTCTTGCGGCGGGTCAGCGCATAGGCGCGCTCGGTAGAAAACAGCCTGCGCAGCAAACGCGCGAGCGGATCCTCGGAAGGCATGCTCAGCACATAGCTGGGGGTGCGTTGCAGCATGGTCACATGCGCGGCCTGCTCTGCCAGCGCCGGTACCAGCGTCACGGCCGTGGCCCCGCTGCCGATGACCAGCACGCGCTTGCCGCGATAATCGAGGTTTTCCGGCCAGTGCTGGGGATGGACCAGTTGTCCCTGGTATTGCTCGATACCGGCAAAGTGCGGGGTGAAGCCTTCGTCGTAACGGTAGTAGCCGGCGGCCGAGAACAGCCAGTTGCAGGTCATGCTCAGGCGTTCGCCACTGTCCGTGCGCTCGACCTCGACGCTCCAGCGCGCCTCGACACTCGACCAGTTGGCACTGAGTACCCGGTGGCGGAAACGGATCTGCTGGTCGATAGCATATTCCTGCGCGGTTTCCTGCAGATAGGCAAGGATCGAGTCGGCATCGGCGATGGCCTTCGGGTTGAGCCAGGGTTTGAACTCATAACCGAAGGTATACAGATCCGAGTCGGAGCGGATGCCCGGGTAGCGAAACAGATCCCAGGTCCCGCCAATCGCCTCGCGGCCTTCGAGAATGGCGTAGGTTTTTCCCGGCTGATCCCTTTGCAGATAGTAGGCGGCGCCGATGCCGGACAGGCCCGCGCCGATGATCAGTACATCGACGTGCTCTGCGGGTGGACGTATGTGGACTGACAACGGCGGCTCCTTTGCATCTGTGGTGAGTCAGGATGTCGCACCAGTGTTGTTGACAAGGCATTCTGCAGACAAGGGTTAAAAAGCACCTGATTCAATTAATATTGATACAAAATGCACCAGTATGTTCGATTAACGGGGTAAGCAACCATGAGCCTGAGCTATCCGCACCTGCCGTCTGACAAGTGGCCTGTGGTCTCTGCGCGGGTGCGCGAGCTGCTGCGGCAGGGCGCGAATCACGTCCTCAATGCGCCGGCGGAGTGGCTGGAAGAAATCGACCTGGCCAGTCTTTCGCCGCAGAGCATGAAGTCGCTTGCCGATGATCCGGTGCTCATGGCTGCTTCGCGGCGGGCCACCCGCTCCAGCCTGATCCACTGGGCGGCGGCCAATATCGAGAACCCGGGTGCGCCGGTTGCGTCCTACATCCCCGGTGACATGTTCAGTAACGCCCGGGAGCTGATGCGCCGGGGGGAAACCGAGTTGCTGTTCAATGCGTCACGGGCGGCGCAGGGCACTGCCTGGCAGCAGTGGATGCTCATCGCTTTCGAGCTCACCTCTGATCCCGTCGAACTGCGGGAGTTGCTGACGGTCTCTGCGCGTTCGATCGGCACTTTTATCGAAGGCAACATGGAAGTGCTTGCGCAGTTCATCCAGAGCGAACGGGAGGAGCGCATGCGTGGCACCCATGTTGAACGTCGCGAACTGGTCACCGCGATTGTCGAAGGCTCCCTGGTAAATACCCAGCTCGCCAGCCAGCAGCTGGGTTACAGCCTGGAGCAGAGCCACCATGCCGCGGTGATCTGGAGTGAAGAGGCGGAGACCCAGCTGGGCACGCTGGAGCTGGCTGCCGCTGCCCTGATTCGCTGCGCCGGCAGCCGGCATACCCTGAGCGTGATAGCCAATGCGGCAACACTGTGGGTATGGACCAGCGCGGAACAGGACATCGATCTGCAGCAACTGCAAATGGCCATCAAGGGTCTGCCGGGTGTACGCCTGGCCATAGGCTCGACGGGGCAGGGCGGCGAAGGCTTCCGCCGTGCCCATCTTGATGCGCTGACCACGCAACGGGTGCTCGGCAGGCTGCAGTCCAGTGCCCGCGTGGTCAGTTTCGACATGGTCAGACTGGTGGCACTGCTGACCCGTGATCGCAAGGCCTCCCAGCAGTTTGTCACCCACACGCTGGGAAACCTGGCAACTGCCACGCCCTTGCTGCGCCGCACGCTGCTGACTTTTCTCAGCTGTGGTTGCAATGCCACCCAGGCTGCCGAACAGCTGCACACCCATCGCAATACCCTGCTGCGCCGTCTGGCGCGTGCCGAGGAGCTGTTGCCGCGGCCGCTGGAACACAACCGGATTCATGTCGCCGCCGCGCTGGAGGCGCTGAGCTGGACGGTGCAGGAGCAGAAATAACCCGGCCCGTTGCAGTATTTTCCAGCGGTATAACGAATAAAGCTGGCAGGCCTTTGGTTTAACATACCCAAGGGGGTATAGTTAAGAGAGGCGCTTTGCAGTTGCCGGAACACGTTTCAGGTGTCTGGCCTGAAGCCTTAGGGTAATTCGGGGGAGCAAATATGAAGAGTGCACACGACCTGGTGGCCGAGGCCAAACAACAGGTTCATGAAATTGCCGTTGCGGAGGCCGAGCCGGTAATTCGTGACGCCGATGTATTGATCGATGTGCGTGAAGTGGATGAGTTTCACGCGGGGCACATTCCGGGGGCAATCAACATTCCGCGGGGCATTCTGGAGTTCAAGCTGGGCAACACGCCGGAACTGACCGCCCGTGACCTGAAGCTGGTGCTGTACTGCAAGAACAGCGGGCGTTCGGCGCTGGCGGCCTGTTCGCTGCAACAGATGGGCTATCTGCAGGTGCAATCGATCGCTGGCGGGTTTGAGGCCTGGTGCGAAGCCGGCAAACCGCAGGTCAAGCCGGAGTTGCCGTCTTTCGATTAAACCGGCCGGTCACGGCGGTGGCGGCCTGAGGGAAATTGCCTGCGTCAGGTCGAGCGCTCAGGGTCGGGCCGGTTGCCACCACGGGTGCGGGCAAAGGCCACCAGCGTATTCAGGGCGCCGGCGATTTCCAGCAACATTTCCTGGGCCACGAAACCGGTGCCGGTGGCGTTGATCAGACCGTGGGTATGGCCGGAGAAGCGCCGCAACACCGTGGGCACACCGGCTTGGCGCAGTCTGGCAGCATAGGCTTCGCCTTCGTCGCGCAGCGGGTCGAAGCCCGATACCGCCACATAGGCCGGACACAGGCCGGCAAGATCCTCTGCCAGCAGCGGAGAAACCCGCGGATCCAGCGCCTCGTCGGCACTGCCCAGGTATTTGTCCTTGTACCAGTCCATCTGCGCCTCGGTGAGAAAGAAGCCGCTGCTGAACAGTTGGTAGGAAGGGTGTTTGCTCGACAGGTCGGTGACCGGCTGGAACAGCAGCTGGAACGCCGGACTGGCAGCAGATGCGTCGCTGCGCGCACGTTGCGCCGTCATCTGGCTGAGTACCGCAGCAATGTTGCCGCCCGCGCTTTCACCGGCAAGGCCAACCAGTGCCGGATCACAGCCAAACTGCGCAGCGTGCGCCACGGCATAGTCGAAGGCGCACAGGGAGTCTTCGATACCCACCGGAAAACGGTGTTCCGGCGCCAGCCGGTATTCAACCGAGAGGAAGCACACGCCGGTGCGATTGGCCAGATGGCGCAGCATCGAGTCACCCGATTGTAGATCGCCGAGTACCCAGCCGCCACCGTGGTAATAGACCACCAGCGCCGAGTCGGCTGTGGCCTGTGCCGGGCGATAGAGCCTGACGGGTATCGGACCATGGGGGCCGTCAATGCTGAAATTCTGGATCTCGGCCACGTGCGGAGTGTCACCGAAAATCCAGGCTTCGCGGGTCAGTTCGATGCGCCCGGCAGCGATCGGTTTGCTCTCGAAGGTTTCCGCTGCCAGCAGATTCAGCAGGCGCAACCCGAGCTGGGCAGTCGGGTGCAGTTCCTGCCCGTCAATGCGTATGGCTGCACCGCCGAGCTTGCGCTGCAGGCCCATTGGCAGGTTGCCGAGAAAGCGGAACAGGCTTCGGGCGATGCGGTCTGCCCGGGTGATGTGCGTCTGGGACATGGCGACTGTGCTCTGTCGGGTGCGGGTAGGCCGAGATTAAATAATGCCTGCTCGGGTGTATATCTATTGTTCAGGCAAGCGCTGCTGGCACAGCGCTTGCTAAACCTGTGGTAACGACTATTCCGTTGCCACAACGAAAACCCATGAATCAACAGCACGCAGCGCCGCGTAACAATGCCCTGGATTGGGTCGATGGTTCCGATGCGCCGGAAAAGAGCAGCCTGAATATCGGCTTTATGGCGTTGAGTGACAGCGCATCGCTGATCGTCGCGGCTACCCAGGAATTCGCCCAGCCCTATGGCCTGCGCCTGCAGTTGCGCCGGCAGTCGTCGTGGTCCGCGCTGAGCGAGCGCCTGCACAGTGGCGAGCTGGATGCGGCGCAGGGGCTGTATGGTCTGGTTTACGCCATGCAGCTGGGGCTGGCCGGTTTGCCGCAGCTGCCGATGGCAGTGCTCATGGGGCTGGCGCAGAACGGCCAGAGCATCAATCTGTCGACCCGTCTGCAACTGGCCGGCGTGAACAATAGTGAGGCGCTGGTGCGGCATGTGCGCCAGGCTGGTGCACGGCTGACACTGGCGCATACCTTTCCCGGCGGCACCCATGCCCTGTGGCTGTATTACTGGCTGGCCAGCCTGGGCATCCACCCGCTGCGTGATGTCGACACCCTGGTGGTGCCGCCGGCACAGATGGTCGCGCACCTGCAGGCCGGGCGTATCGATGGCTTCTGCGCCGGCGAGCCGTGGGGCGCACAGGCGGTGGCGCAACGCCAGGGCTTTACCCTGTGCACCAGCCAGCAGCTGTGGCCGGACCACCCG